>CAZKIN010000016.1:28287-31193 GCA_964552515.1 uncultured Phycisphaeraceae bacterium | reverse complement strand
GTGTTCATGAGCACGCACACGCTGGACATTGCGGAGGCTACGGCGGATCGCATCGGCATCATCCGGCGCGGCAAACTGATCGCGATGGGCACGCTGGCCGAATTGCGCGCGCAGGCACAGCACGAGCAATCGCTGGAAGAGATATTCCTGCAACTCACCGAAGAGGCGCCCGCCCATGGCTGATGCACCAATGGTTCCGCGTTCGCAGGCGATGCTCGGTTTGCTCTTCCGCATCAAGGCGCGGTCGCTGGTCAATCGCGTGACGCAGGCGATCAGCGAAGCGCCGGTGCGCATTGCCGCCGCGGTAATCCTCATCGGCGTGATCTGGTTTGGTTTGTACAATCTGTTCTACGAAGTCTTCCTGCAATTGCGTCGCACGCCCCTGGAGGCGACCGTCGCGATCCCGATGGTCTTCAACTTCTTCTTCGTGGCGATGCTGGTGCTGTTGACCTTTTCGAATGCGATCATCGCCTACGGCGCGCTGTTCGGTAAGGACGAATCGGCCTACCTGCTCACCGCGCCGCTGACGACGACCGACGTGGTCACCCTCAAGTATTCCGAATCGATATTCATGGCCAGTTGGTCGCTGGTGCTGCTGGGTTTTCCGCTGATGATGTCCTTGGCGGTATGGGCGGAGAACCAGCTGTTCTATTTCGTATTCCTGGCGTTTTTTCTCGCCTTCATTCCGATCCCCGGCGCGCTGGGACTGGTACTTGCCTGGGCGGCGGCACGATTTTTTCCCGGGCGTCTGATCAAGCAAGTGGCGGTGTTGATCGGCATCGCGACGGGTGGGTTCGTTCTGCTGAGCGTTAGGGCGCTGCGCTTCGGCGATGCGGAAACGGGCGAATGGCTGCGCAGCTTCCAGTCGAAAATGAGCATCGTGGAATCCGCCTTCCTGCCCAATCAATGGGTGTCGGCCGGAATCGATCATGCGATGAACGGCCGACTGCCCGATGCGCTGCTCTATCTGGGTGTAACCATCGCCAATGCGCTTTTTTTCAGCTGGCTGGCGGTGCGGATCGTGGCAAGTTGTTTTGATACCGCGCTGGATCGGGCAATTGCGAATCGCGGTTCGGGTCGGCGCAGCGCCTCGCCGGCTTCGGGTGGATTTTCCGGTTATGTGTTTTTCTACTTGCCGCTGCCGCTGCGGCTGGTTGCGGCCAAGGACTTACGCACGTTTTTCCGAGATCCGCTGCAATGGAGTCAGCTGGCGATCCTGTTTGGATTGCTCGCTCTCTACATGACCAACATGCCGACCCTGCGCGCTCAGCTTTCGGGATGGGGGTGGTACCTGATCATTCCTTTTCTGAACCTGTGCGCGGTAGGACTCATCCTGGCGACCTTCACCTGTCGATTTGTGTTTCCGCTGGTGTCACTGGAAGGTCGCAAACTGTGGCTGGTGGGATTGCTGCCGATGCCGCGCGGACAGGTGCTGTACGCCAAGTTCGCCTTTGCCATGACGGTGACACTGCTGGTGGCTATCAGCACCATGATTCTGGCGATTGTCATTTTGCGGTTGCCGGCCATCTGGGCCGCGATCCACCTTGCCATCACCGTGGCCATGTGTTACGGATTGTGCGGATTGTCCGTGGGTATCGGCGCGCGGCTGCCGATGTTCGGAGAGACCAACGCGGCGCGCATCGCCAACGGCTTTGGCGGCACGACCAATTTGCTCGCGTCCATCCTGCTGGTCACGGCCATGCTGATTGCCGTGGGGTATGCGACATGGCTTTGCCGATACGAGGTGGAGGACGCGCCGCCGACACCGTTTCCATTGGCGCTGTGCGGAGCGGCCGTGGTGCTGAGTGTCATCGTGGGGTCAGTGGCGATGGCCGTGGGGCGGAGGCATTTCAATCGCATCGAAGCGTAAGTCGGGGGCGGCTTACTTTCCATCCAGGGATTCAAAGATGTCCAGGATGCGGTCGAGCGACTGGTACACAGAAGTGGAGATGTTTACGGTGAAGCGGTCGTTTTCATTTTTGTGGCTGCTGACATGGCCATCGGTATGCAACGCATTGACATTCTGACGCAGGTGATGGGTACGTGTTTGGAGATTGAAAGCCGCCATGGCGGGCGGCGCTACGAACTGAGTGTCCATGAGGAGACAGCGAATGGGGCGACCCTTGCGATTCTTGCCCATGCGGCTGACTTCCATTTTGGGGATGGGCAGTGTTCCACTGAGCGTGGAGACCGAGGCGTGGCGGTAGTAATAGCTGCCTTCGACCTGGGATTTGCCCACGGCCGCGAGTGACGCCTGCGTGTCCCATTTTTCGTCGGCGCCCGGACAGAAGAGAAGTTCCTTTTTGCCGGTCAAATAGTCGCCGAGCAACAAACCCAATCCCACCGGCGCTCCGTTCTGCAGCGAAATGAGAGAAGTAACGTTTCCGGTGAGTGGATAGAAATTGGTGGCGGATGGCGGGGGGGCTTTGGGACCGTAGGGCAAGTAGCCATTGTTATCCACGACGTAGGCGTTCATCGCGACGCCCAATTGTTGCAGACCCATTTGGCAGGCGGATTGACGGGCTTGCTGACGACTGCGGCTGATCGCCGGGAGCAGGACGCCCATGAGCATCGAGAAGATGGCAATGACCACGAGGAGTTCAAGCAGGGTGAAAGCGCAACGGTCTTTCGCGCGTGACGATCGAGCATGATGAAGGCGATTCGTCATACGCTGTTCCACCGGACCGGCCATTGAATGTGCCCTGTCCGGATGAATGCACCGTGAACTTACCGTACGTGCAAGCCACGCTGGCTACGTCGGCCGCGCAAGGCGAGCAGTCCGCTGCAAGTGAGCAGGGCCAACGTGGCGGGTTCGGGAACGACACGCACGTTGTCGAGATTCCAGAAGCCTTCGCCGTCAAGGTCGTCCACGTCGTCGCCGGCCGGACGGATCAAGATTCCAATCG
>CAZKIN010000016.1:22868-28187 GCA_964552515.1 uncultured Phycisphaeraceae bacterium | reverse complement strand
TCGTTGCCAATGAGTGAACTGACAAAGGCCAGTCGCTGCTGGTCGGCGTTGGTGATGTGGTCCGCGGACGATGGGTCGGTATTAAGAAAGACTCCGGTGTTCTGATCGAATTCATCGGCCGGGCCTGCAGCGTTCTCATCCCAGTCATCGAGGAATGGAAGCGCACCGAATGGATTGTCCATGTCCCGCAGGACGGCCGGAGACTCAAACGAAAAGTTCGGGACGGTAATCGGCCCGGCGGACGCGGATGCGCACAACAAAAGCAAAACGATAACTGACTTGGGGTTAACGAACATGGCTTCTTTCCCTCTCCTCTTGCGAACAGTGAATTCCCCTCTTCTTAACGGGAAATCGTATCCGATTTCAGGCTGGAATTACAACCGCCGAAATCAGGCTTATTCTGTCAGGACTTGTCATTCCCGTGCCCGGGCGTAACACTTGTCCGGTCGGCACCTTCCTCCCCATGATCGTTAGCCTGCGGGCCGGCATGAGAAGCAAGCGTGAAACCGGTTGTCGGGAATCGCTTGCGGCATCGGCAAATAGGATCACCAGATGGTACGACTGACCTTCAACGGGGCCGCGCGGCAAGTTACGGGTTCGATGCACATCCTGGAGGCGAACGGGAAGATTATCGTCCTGGACTGCGGCATGTTTCAGGGGCGGCGGGCACTGTCGCGCGAACTCAACTGCTGTTTCCCGATCAATCCGCGGGATATCCACGCGGTAATCCTCTCGCATGCGCACATTGATCATTCGGGGCGATTGCCGCTGCTGGTGCGGCAGGATTTCGGTGGTGTGATTCATGCCACCTCGGCGACGCGCGACCTGTGCACCATCATGCTGGCCGATGCCGCGTTTATTCAGTCGGAAGACGCGCGGTTTGTGAACAAGCGCCGAAGCATGGCGAATGAGCCGCCGGTCGAACCGCTCTATACGGCCGTAGATGCGGAGCGCAGTGTTCAATTGATGCGGACGCATCCGCTCCGTGACTGGTTTGAAGTTGCGCCGGGCGTGCGTGCGCGGTTCTTCGAAGCAGGGCACATGCTCGGTTCGGCGGGAATCGAAGTGGAGGCGAAGGATGCGCAAGGTCGGCGCACCAACGTTGTCTTCACGGGTGATGTGGGGCGCTGGGGCATTCCACTGATCAACGATCCAGCGCCGCTGCCGCCATGTGATTATTTGATTTGTGAATCGACGTACGGCGGTCGCAATACGGATCCGATTGCGGAGTTGCCGAACAAACTGGCGGACGTGGTGAAACGCACGGTCGCGCGCGACGGACGCGTGATCATTCCGGCGTTCAGCGTGGGGCGCACGCAAACGATCATCTACAGTTTGCGGCAACTGTTCGCCTCCGGAGATTTGCCGCCGGTTCCGGTGTTTGTGGACAGTCCGTTAGCGGTTAACGCCACGGAAGTCTTTGGTCGGCATCCGGAATGCTATGATGCGAAAGCCCGACAATTTGTGCACGAAATGGGAGACCTGCTTGATGGACCGGGGATCCATTTTGTCCGGGAGCGCGAGGATTCCAAGCGGTTAATGCGCCGAAAGGGACCGTGCATTGTCATTTCCGCAAGCGGCATGTGTGAAAGCGGACGCATCCTGCACCATCTGCGCCACGGGATCATTCATCCCAACAACACGGTATTGATCGTGGGTTTCCAGGGGGAGCATACGCTGGGTCGACGCATTGTGGAGAGGCAGGAGATCGTGCGGGTGTTCGGCGAGCCGCTGCCGCTGCGCTGTGAAGTGGTGGTGCTGAATGGATTCAGTTCGCACGCCGATGCGCGCGAACTGAAGAAGCACACCGATCCGCTGATCGGTCGATGCAGGCAAACATTCCTGGTGCATGGTGAAATGGACCAGGCACTAGCCCTCGCGGACACGATGCGACGCGACGGACATAGACGCGTCGAGATTCCGGCGACCAATGACTCGTTCGTGCTGGAATAACGACTTCGGCCAATCCCCAACTGCAAACCGAAGAGCCGGCCGGGGATCATGCTTTGGACCGGTGTCCCCGGACAGCTCGTTGGCGCGTTAGACCATCGAATAATGGGTCGGCCGCCCGCTTTTCAGGTGCCGAAACTTCGCAATCCCTCGCGCCGGCTACGATTCGATGGCCCGACCGGTCATCCTAGCGCTCCAAAGAGTCGGGGCAAGGCTGGTAAGGTATGACGAATACGGGGTTTATGGCTGGTTCGCACTTCTATCGTGCAACGTAGGGTGTGAAGCCGGCGCCGGCAGCCCGCGAAATTCACAGGAAAATTCCGGGCAAATCTAAATTGTTTGCGAAGGCGAATATTGTCCGTAAGCTATTAATATATATGTAGTTATGGAAAATCATGGCGACGATTCGATGTTTGACAGGGTGGCGGAAAAAGATTACAAGACGCACGTCGAAAATTGGAACGCGAATAGTGCCAAAGCACTCGAACGTGAGTGTGCGGCCCACAAATAGCGGCTACCAAAGCCGTGGCGAACTTCCGGGATCGGGACTATGTTCCGATCCCGGAAGTTTTTGTAGGTAGCGAACCGAACGGGAACCAAGTCATGTCGACGGTTGAGAGCAAGGTGGAACAAAACAGCAGGCGATTTCTGCAGACGGCCCAGGTCGCTTCAAACACTTTGATCTGCCGTGATCACTTTCGGCTGACGATGGTCGTTCCCCAATTCTGTGCCGCGGCGCCGGGTCAGTTCCTGCATCTTGCGCCCGACGCTGCGGTAGGGGCGGACTATCGCACTTTTGATTGGAATGCCCAGCGGCCGGACTTCGCCGCGTGGACGGACGACGTGATGACGCCCATGCTTCGGCGGGCGTATAGCATTGCTGACTTGCGCGTGACACTTACAGGCGTGGAACTGGACATCATCTATCGGGTGGTGGGCAAGGGCACCGAGTGGCTGCGCACGTTGCGCGCGAATGACCCGCTGAGCGTGCTGGGACCCCTGGGCAATTCGTTTCCCATTTCGACCAGCAAGAAGCATGCATGGTTGATTGCCGGTGGAGTGGGATTGCCGCCGATGCTCTGGTTGGCGAATTTCCTTGGCGCCGCACATCGAGACGTCACGCTGTTCTATGGGGCGCAATCGGCTGAACTGCTTGCGGTGAAATTGCGCGCGGGTGTTTTGCCGGATCCCGCGGCGCGCGTCGCACAACCATGCATTGAGGAATTTGCGGATATGTCGGCGCGAACCGTCATCAGCACCGACGACGGATCGGTGGGTTTCCGGGGACATATCGGCGCGGCGCTCGATACGTTCGCGGCCGCCAACGCGCACGATGAGAACGATGTGGTGCTGTATACGTGCGGGCCGGAGCGGATGATGCGTTTCGTGGCTGATTTCTGCCGGGCACGCGGAATCGAAGGTTATGTCTGCATGGAGCGGGCGATGGCCTGCGGGACAGGCACCTGTCAGTCATGCGTGGTCGCAGTTCCGGATGCGGCAAAGCAGGATGGATGGCGATACAGCCTTTGCTGCACGGAAGGACCGGTTTATGAAGCATCGCGCTTGCACTGGGAGACGCCCAAGGCGCCGGCGGCGAATTAGGATTCCCGCATTCTAGTGGTCGGTTGGCGCTTCAATGGGCGGGTGCCAGCATCGGGCACAGCGGGGTTCATAATCACCCACTCCGCCGACCAGTATCCCATTGTCAATCGGGGTCAGGCGCTGTGTACGATTGGCCGCGCGGGCACAACGGCCACAGCGCGCGCGACATACGACCGAACAGTCGGCCATGCGCATGAGCGTCACGACTTGCGGAAATGGCGCACCCCAGCTGTTCCGGTCCAGCGCCGTGACGACGCAATTGAATCCTCCGGCACGCAACCGTGTAACCACTTCGATTAAGCCATCGGCAAAGAAATGCCCTTCATCAATGGCTACGCAGCGCGTCTGCGCGGAAACGAATGGAGTAATCTCCGCGGCCGTGCACACCATGCGGCAGGGATGCATTGCGCCGGCGTGGGACACAATGGAATGCAGCCCGTAGCGCACATCGCGCGCATGCTTGAGCGCGCTGACCTGTTCCGGGGGGTATTGGGTGAGGCATTGGAGAAGTCGCGTCGTCTTTCCGCTGAACATGCAGCCTGCGATGACCGTCAGGGTGCCGGTTGCTTGGGTACTTGTCGACAGGCTGTTCCGGTCAGTAGCCAGCACGGGCGCGGAAGTGGGGGACACTCAATCCGCCTCCGCCGTCTGCGGCGCCAGTTCGATGCCCTCAAACAAGAGGGAGCCGATACGCACCATCGTCGCACCGGCCGCGATGGCCAGCTCGAAATCATTGCTCATGCCCATCGACAATTCGCGAAACGTGGTGCCGCACGTACGGAGGGTGACAATTTCCTCGAACAGCTCTCGCGTGCGCTCGAACGCCTGCTTGATGACGGATTCGTCGCGGGTCAGGGGCGCCATACACATCAGCCCGCGCAGCTCCAGGTTTCGTAAAGTGGCGATCTGCTCGGCGAGGTGCGTCGTCGCGGCGACGGCGACGCCCTGTTTGCTGGTTTCGCCGCCCGCGTTCACTTCCAGCAGAATGGGTGTGACCTTTGCGATCTTCTGGGAATGCTGATCGAGCTCTTCGGCGAGGCGCAGGCTGTCGACCGATTGAATCATGGAGACCCAGGGAAGGAGCATTTTGACCTTGTTGCGCTGCACGTGGCCGATCATGTGCCACGAAATTTCCGCATTCTCAATTTCGAGATCGCTTTCCGCCTCGCGCAACAGCGCGGCGCGGCGGATGAGCTCCGCGGGTCGATTCTCGCCGAATTCCCGCACGCCCATGTCGATTAACATGCGGATCATGTCGAGCGGGGCGGTCTTGGTGACAGCGATCAGACGCACGCTTTCGGGAAGTCGACGACCGCGAATGCACGCCGCGGCGATGCGCTGTTGTACCCGCTTCAAATTGTCAGCCAGTTTCTGGTGCATGGGTTGTGTACAGCAAGCAACTTGCCCCGAGAACACATGGGGCTTTCAACTCCCGACATTCGCCATAGTATACCGTGCGCGGCCCCGCGTCTCCATGAAATCTTATGCGTGCGGGGCGGCGGCGATACGGCCCTGTGAAATGTTGGTCGACATGAATCCGAAAGTGCGTGTGCGAAAACCCCCGGCCGAACTGCCCGACATTCCGTCGGGGCAGATCATCATGGCGCCGCCGGCAGAGGATCTGGTCGTCGATCCGCGCACGTGGTTCCCATCGCGTGCGCCGCTGGAACTGGAAATAGGCAGTGGGAAGGGCGGTTTCCTGCTTGAACGGGCGCGCACGCATCCGGAGATCAGCTTCCTGGGCATTGAATGGGCGAACAAGTTTTT
>CAZKIN010000016.1:20854-22768 GCA_964552515.1 uncultured Phycisphaeraceae bacterium | reverse complement strand
TGAGATGGCGGCGCTGCTGGATTCGCATGCGCAATTCAATGGGCTTGATGCCCATGCCGTTGACGAGGCGTTTGGGCCAACCTGGGCGGGAACCAATTTCGAGAATAAGTACCGCGCCGAAGGGCGGGCCATTTACCGGGCGGTGTATCAACGGCGGTAAACGGGAGGCGGGTCGGACATTCCGAACCGCGACAGGGATCAGGGCTTATCCGCGGTGCAGGTAATCACCACATCCGCCGAGAAACGCTGCTCGGCCGCGAATTGCCAGGACCAACCCGTGAATGTGACCCCGTCCATCAGTTCGGCCGCTTTGCGCGCTGCCTGGGCCGGGCTGTCGAGAAATGTGTTTACGCCGGTGCGTTCGAGACTGCGCGGCACGATTTCCACTTCGAGCGCCTTGCCGGATCGAATGATGCGCACCTTCAGGATTTGATTATCCTCCACCGAGTCCCATACCTCTTCCAGCGTTCCGAGCGGGTCGGTGAGTGTCAGGAGCCTGTCATTGAGACCAATCACGAGGTCTCCGACCTGCAGTGGGACCACTTTGCCGGCTTCGGCGTCAATCCGCGCAACGCTGGCGGTACCCGCGCCGCGCTGTCCGGCGAATTCAAACGCATCGAGCCAGAGGCGATCTTCAGAACCTTCCGCAAACTGGATGGTGTCGGACCAGAGCGCGTTGATCCAATGCGTTTCCGGAAGCGATTCCAGTTCGTGGGACCATTTCTCGAGCGCTGCTCCGACCAATGCCGGTTGCAGCATTCCCAGGCCCGCATATTCGCGACTGACGGAAAGATGCCGCTGTACTTCCGGTACGGTGGCCAGCGTGGGAATTATTCCGTTTTGCGCATCAAGTAACTGCTGCATGTATTCCAGGCTGTTGGTCATCATGAACCAGTCACCCCACGCCGCCCAGGCCGGGGTCGAGTGCCTAAGCAGGGGCAGCCAACTCAGCTTAGAGCGCGCGGCGTAGTCACTCGGCGCGATATACACGATGGGTGTGCCGAGGTGCGAGGTTAACTTGAACTTCGGCAACAGCTCTTCATCTTCCACGCCGTCCAATTGGCCTACCCATCGAATGCCCTCCGAAAGGATTCGCGATACATCCGAACGAACGGCACGGGCGTCGCGACAACGAATCAGCAACCCCAACTGCTGGCGCGGATGTTCCAACGAAGATGATTGTCCCCACACCGCCAACAACTCGGGACCGATGTCACCGATTTTGCTTTGCCACTCCTCCGATTCATTGTCGGGATCTTCGGATCGACTGATTGATCGCATCAACGTGATAAGTTCATGGATAGGTCCCGATTTTTTTTCCAGACCGAATTGATCCGTGTGGAACGCCATCGCCGCAATCGCCGTCGACGGCAAACGCTGAAATGCCTCGACCGCTGCGCGATGCAATGACGGCGGCACCGATTTTTCGCCATGGTACCCGCGTGCGGCCAGGTGCAGACTACCTGCGTCGTTGTAGGCACCTACGAGGACACGTTCAATCGTCACCGGAGACCATGGGGCCAAGCTGGCATTCTTGGCACCGCCCGTCGAAAGATAAGCAGTCAGCGCAACGCCGGGCTCCAGTTCCACAGCGAGGTCGCGATAGTGGGGGGCTCGTTCCATTGACTTCGCGGCATCGCCCTCTGTCGTCAAGTTATTGTAGACTTCGCGCAATATGGAACGGCCGCGCTGGCGACGCCCCATGGCCGCCATGTCACCTTTTACGCAAACCGTGAAACCATCGTCCGTTGCAAATGACACTACCGGTCCGTTGCTAGTTTCCGCAGTCCGTCGCTCGGGATTGAACCAGTCAGTGAGAAGGGATGGACGGGTCAAGCGAGTCAGCCACACGGCCGAGGCGGTATCGGTCAATGCCGTGGATACCATTCCAACTTCCAGTCGGGACAACCTGGC
>CAZKIN010000016.1:17501-20754 GCA_964552515.1 uncultured Phycisphaeraceae bacterium | reverse complement strand
CTTCGGGTGAACTACGTTCGGCTTCAGGCTGTGCATGTGCATACGAACACAGAATCATTACGCCAACGAGCCATATCGCGCCATGCATGCGGATGAGCTTCGGCTGCGCTGGTCTTGTTTTCATGCGCGCACGTACAAAGAACCCGTGGGGTACCTGGGACACAACTCTATTATCGGTTTACCCGCAGATTGGGAAATGGGTGCTGCTTATTCTTCGGTTGCCGAGTCGGCTGAATCGGGTTCTTCCAGGGTGGTGTCTTCGGGTTCAATGGCTTCGGGGAGAGCAGGCTTCGCCGGAATTGCCGATGGCACCGGCGAGGCTTTTTCCGTAGCCCGTTCCAATACACCCAGGCCGTGCTCTGCCGTAAGCTCCAGGACCTTGCCCAGGACATTCGGCGAGTCTTTGGATTGATTCGAATTTGGTCGATTCTGGTTCGCAAGCTCCTGCAGCGCACCGGCCGAATTTGACGGAGCGGATGGCTGTTCTTCCAACAACTCATCAAAAGTAGCTACCGGCAACGTGGTGGACGACATTGTGGCGGCAGCAGGCCGGGTCGCTCCGTTGGCACGCTCGCCCAAAACGACGCCGCGATTGCGTGAATCAAACATGCCCAGGAAAGCCAGGGCCACCAATGCGGCTGCCGCCAATCCGCCTCCCAATGTGGCAATTCTCCACATGCGGTGAGTCAGAGCGGGATTCGGCTCATCCATGCAGGCCAGCAATCGATCGGCGAATGCGTCGTCGGGAGCGGCTTCTTCGTGGTCTGCGCGGATGATGTGCCCCGAAACCTCCAGCAGCGCCAACGCGCGACGGCAGGACGGGCACTGCACCCGGTGCGCCCCTAACTCGGTAGCGAGCGACGGCGATAACTCACCATCGAGGTAGGCATCAAAAAGTTGTTGGGCTTGCCGACAATCCACGATGTTTCATCCGCTTTGGGGTCGAATCTGGCACCGACGATCGGTGCATTCAATCCCTTCTACACCGCTCGTCGCGATTGATTGCGAAATTCGTCCAATTCCTGATCGCCAATAGTTTCGAGGATTTCGCGCAAACGCTGCCGAGCGCGATGCAGGTGACTTTTCACAGTCGCCACTGGAAGTTCAAGAACGCGTGCGATTTCCTGGCAACCCATTTCATGGCGATAAAACAACAGGACTGTGGCACGCTGCGGCGGAGAAAGCTTTTCTACCGCGCCCCAAACTGTACCGCGTAGTTTTCGCGCTTCTTCAGATTCGAAAGCGCCGTCGCCTTCAGCATGGCTGGACTGCTCAACACCTTCCCAGCCTGAAAATTCCGCAAAAACCTGCCGACGCCGCATCCGGTTCAGACAAATGCGGTAGCCTATCGTAAACAGCCAGGTGCTGAATCGATACTCGATGGAGAAGGTATCAATCGCCCCGAAAGCCTTAAGAAAGGCCTCCTGACAAATTTCTTCCGTGTCATGATGGTTGTGTGTCATTCGCCAGATAAAGGCGAAAAGACGGTCCTTGTGCAAATCCACCAGTTCACGAATCGCGGCCCGATCGCCGGCCTGAGCCCGACCGATCAAGACGCCTTCCTGATCCTTGCTGATGGGTTTACCATTCTGGCTGGACATAGTGATACCTCGTCGAAACGATTATAGCGGCAAACAGACTGTCCGTTGCAGTGCTTCCCGATACCCATAAAATCGGCTAGCGTAGGGGGGCACCGCCAGCGCAAGATCGACCACCTATAATGATACAGTATAACTGATATGGCAAAAAGTCCGCTCAAACCCTTGGTGGTCTGTCGAAACAAGCAAGCAACGTTCAAGTTTGAGTTGCTGGATCGTATCGAATGCGGCCTCATCTTGCGAGGGACGGAGGTTAAGAGTCTCCGGGACAACGGCGCAAATTTGGAACACGCCTACGCCCGCCTGGACGGCGGCGAACTCTGGCTGATTGACGGTCATATCGGACCTTATCGTTACGGCCATGCGGCCAATCATGACTCGACAAGGAAAAGAAAGCTGCTCCTGCATAGCCGTGAGCTAAAAAAGCTGGAGCCAAAGCTAAAAATTAAAGGATTAACATTAGTACCGGTCGAGATTCGATTTAACGAGCGCGGAATTGCAAAAGTCGTCATTGCACTGGCTCGCGGTAAGACACTCGGCGATAAACGCCAGGACCTGAAAGCTCGCGAACATCGTCGTGATATTGAGCAAGCCACCAAAGCACACAAAAGGTAACTTTCCCTTCATTTATTTTATCGTTGACCTTGAATAGGGGAATTCCCTATGATGGGGCTTGCGCTTAATTTGGGCTGTTTCCGCGCCGGAAATCGGTATTTTCCAATTTGCCACCTGGTGGATTCTGGGTGGTTTAGGAGTCGAACCCCATGAAGTCGGTGGTAAGCACTATTCATCGCCAGCGGCAACCTGTGTCGGCATGGTCGATTTTGACCCGCAATCGGTTGGGAATACTGACACTCATGTTTCTGGCCCAAACAGCGACGGTGCACGCATTTACGCTCGTCGACTTTACGGTGGATCCCGCACATGCCGGGCCGCCACGAACTGTGTTCTTCCCGAATTTCAATAACTTTGAACTGTGCATCACCGGAACATTTAACACATCCAAATGCTACGAAGTAAAAATTGAACGTAGCGGGGGCGCACCCTGTGGCTCGGCAAATAATAGCGGGACAGATCAGATTTTTCCGAACGTAGACACCAATTCGCCGGATGTATTTTGTAATGTCTTTGATGTGTCAGCGACCTCCATCCGCGCGAACATTTCGCCGACATCCATGTCGAACTTCAAAAAGGGCACCGACTGGAAGATCATTGTTTCGGAGCGCAGTGCATCGTGTTCCGGATCGAAAACCACCAAGAACCATCCCAAGAAATTGACGATCGCTGGTTGCAACGACACTTGCCTGCTCAAGAAGATCAAGCTTTCAGCGAATCCCAGTACCACCAATTGCAGCGGGCAGACGCAGCTTTGCTCAACCGGCGGCGGAACCGGTAACCTTAAATATGAATGGGATACCGATGGTGATGGACAGTATGACGACGCCACGACCTATGCGCCGACCAACTGCATAAATGTGGTGCTATCTGCAACCACGACGGCGAAAGTCCGAGTGACCGATCTGGGTACGAATGTCACTTGCCAGGAAACCGACACCGTTAATGTCAAGGTCGCGCCCAACAACTGCAACGACAACAATCCCTGCACGGACGACACCTGTGCGCCCGGCGGAGGTTGCACCTTTACTGCGGACAAT
>CAZKIN010000016.1:12018-17401 GCA_964552515.1 uncultured Phycisphaeraceae bacterium | reverse complement strand
TGAGAGCACCGATTCCTGTGTGGCCTGCCTGACTAACGCGCATTGTGACAACGGGCAGCATTGCGACGGTGCGGAGCAATGCATAAGTGGTGTCTGTCAACCCGGCACACCACCCAACTGCAATGACGGGGTGGCGTGTACGGTAGACGGCTGCAACGAAGCCACGGATGCGTGCACGAATTCGCCCAACGACGCGAACTGTCAGAACGGGGCCTTTTGTGACGGTCAGGAAGTGTGCCACCAGACCTTGGGCTGCCAGGACGCGGCCGATCCTTGCACTTCGCCACTCTATTGCAATGAAGTTTCGGATAGCTGCGTTTCCTGTTTGACCAACGAACATTGCAACAACGCGGCGTATTGCGACGGAGTCGAGGTATGCGTAAATGGCGTGTGCCAGGCCGGAACTCCTCCCAATTGCAACGACAGTATTGCTTGCACTGTTGATGCCTGCGACGAGGCGAGTGACAGTTGCACCCACACACCTAACCACAACGCCTGCCAAAACAGTAATTATTGCGATGGTGCGGAAGTTTGTAATCCCGCGAGTGGATGCACGGACGCCGCCGACCCATGCGGGCCACCTACGTTTTGTGACGAGAACTCCGATTCCTGTGTGAACTGTCTGACCAATGCGCATTGCGATGATGGCTTGCATTGCAACGGTTCGGAGACTTGCCTGAGCGGAACTTGCGCGCCCGGAACTCCGCCCAGCTGCGACGATGGGGTCAGTTGCACCTTGGATACATGCAACGAGTCCACGGATTCGTGCGACCACACGCCGCAGAGCGGGCTTTGTGACAACAACCTGCACTGCGATGGCCTGGAAATCTGCCATCCGACAAACGGTTGTATCGACGGAACGGACCCCTGTGGTCCGCCCCAATTCTGCGATGAATTCACCGATACTTGCGTCCAGTGTCTGACCAACGCGCATTGCGATGACGGTCTGTATTGCAATGGATCCGAGACCTGCGTCAGCGGTGCGTGCCAGAATGGCACTCCGGTCAATTGTGATGATGGTGTCGCCTGTACAATCGACAGTTGCAACGAAATCGCCGACACCTGCGACTTCGTTCCGCAGAACTCGTTGTGCGCCAATGGGCTCTTCTGCGACGGCGCGGAAGTTTGTAATCCTTCCGCCGGCTGTGTAGATGCTTCCGACCCGTGTGCTCCGCCCTCATTCTGCGATGAAAACAGCGACGCCTGTGTGGAGTGTCTGACCGACGCGCATTGTTCGGACGGCCTCTTCTGCAATGGCGCGGAAGTTTGTGTGTCTGGCCTTTGTCAGCCGGGTATGGCTCCGAATTGTGACGACAATATCGCGTGCACCATAGACATGTGCAATGAGTTTATCGATCAATGCACCCATGGCCCGGAGCATACGTTGTGCAGCGACGGCAATGCCTGCACGGATGATACTTGTGATCCGGCGCTCGGTTGCGTTTTCACGCCCGATGACGCCAACGCCTGCACGGATGGGAACATTTGCAGCGTGATGGATGCCTGTGTGGGTGGCACTTGTATCGGAACGCCGCTTGATTGCAGCGGGATGGAAACAGATTGCACCATCGGCGTCTGCAACTTGGGAACGGGTGTCTGTGAAGCGCTGCCGACTTATGAAGGCGGTCCCTGCAATGACGGGATGTTTTGCACCATGGGCGATGTTTGCGTCTCCGGAACCTGTACCGGGACACCGCTCAGTTGCGATGACAGCGTCTCCTGCACCGTCGACGCGTGCGATGAAGCGAACAATGTTTGCGTTCATGCCGCCAGTGACGAACTGTGTGACGATGACGCGTTCTGCAACGGAACTGAAACCTGCCATCCGACGAACGGATGCAACGCCGGCACGCCACCCTGTGGGGACGCCATCGCCTGCACCATCGACACCTGCGATGAGAATCAGGACGCTTGCATATACACGCCGGACGACAACCTCTGTCAGAATGGACAGTATTGCGACGGCGTGGAATCCTGCGACGCAAACCTCGGCTGTCAGGATGGGACTGACCCGAACTGCGACGATGGCATTGCCTGCACCATCGACACCTGCGACGAAGCAGCCGACCAATGCGACCACACTCCGGACAACAGCTCTTGCTCCAATGGGCAGTTCTGTGACGGTGCGGAAATCTGTGATGCGCTGGTCGGCTGCCAGGATGCGGTCGATCCATGCTCCGCGCCGCTCCTGTGTGACGAGTCAACGGACACCTGTGTCGAATGTCTGACTGCCGCCAACTGTGATGATGGTTTGCATTGCAACGGGTCTGAACAATGTGTGAATTCGCAATGCGCGCCGGGCACTCCGATCAATTGCGATGACGGAATTGCATGCACCACGGATCTTTGTGATGAATCCGGGGACGTTTGCGTGCACGTTCCCGTGGATTCTGCCTGCCAAAATGGATCGTTCTGCGACGGCATGGAAGTTTGCCATCCGACTACCGGCTGTGGCGACGGGGCCGACCCATGCCTCCCGCCTACATTCTGCAACGAATCAACCGACACTTGTGACAACTGTTTGACCGACGCCCATTGCGATGACGGCCTGTATTGCAATGGCGTGGAGTCCTGCGCGCTGGGCAATTGCGTACCGGGAACTCCGCCGGACTGCGCCGACGGGATCGCCTGTACCCTGGACAACTGCAACGAAACCTCGGATTCGTGCGACCATATCCCCGGCGGTGCGGCATGTGACGACGGATTGTTTTGCAATGGTGTGGAATCCTGTGATCCGATTCTCGGCTGCGTGGATCAGTCCGACCCCTGCGTGGCTCCCTCCATTTGCGTTGAAGCCACGGACTCGTGCGTGCAGTGTCAGGACGACGCGCAGTGCGCGGATGGCTTGTTCTGTAACGGCGTGGAACTCTGCGTGAACAACGTTTGCGTTTCCGGTTCGGATCCCTGTGTGGCGGATGGCGTGGCGTGCACCATGGATGTATGCGACGAATCCCTGGATTCCTGCCTGCATATCGCCGACAACGCCGCCTGCTCGGACGGGCAATTCTGCAACGGCATGGAAATCTGCGATCCGCTCAATGGCTGCCAGCCAGGTGTCACTCCGTGCATGCCGGACGGCGTGGCCTGTACCTTGGAAGCATGCGACGAGGTCGCCGACCTGTGCACCCAATCCGCGGAAGATCTGATGTGTGACGACGGATTGTTCTGTAATGGCGAGGAACTCTGCGACCCGCTGCTCGGGTGCCAGCCCGGTGGCGATCCGTGCCCCGATGACGGTATTCCATGCACCTCAGCTGTCTGCGATGAAACCCTCGATGCCTGCACCGAGTCCCTTAATGACGGACTTTGCGACGACGGCCAGTATTGCAACGGTATTGAGATTTGCACCGCCGGAGGTTGCGCCGACGGGGTTGATCCATGTTTTCCCGATGCGGTGGCCTGCACCGATGACTTGTGCAACGAGCAAACTGACCAATGCGAATACGTGCCCAATAACGGCCAGTGCAACGACGGCCTGTATTGCAACGGCACCGAGTCCTGCGACGCACTTCAGGGTTGCCTCGCCGGCGCTTCTCCCTGCCAGCCGGACGGAGTTGCCTGCACTGATGATTTGTGCGACGAGGCGGTTGATGCGTGTACGCACGTGGCAAACGATTTGTTGTGTGACGACGGGTTATTCTGCAACGGAACGGAAGTCTGCGATCCACAAAACGGCTGCGTTCCCAGTGCGAACCGCTGCCCTTCGGACAACATCGCCTGCACCATCGATAATTGCGACGAAGCGGCAGACACCTGCATCCATCAACCCGACGGCACTCTTTGCAATGACGCCGATGCATGTACGAACGACATCTGCGATCCATCTGCTAATGGTTGTCGTTATGAGGCGAGTGGCTTGTGCGGTGTCTGTTGCCTGGCATCCGGCGTTTGCGACGAGCAGCTTCTGCCGAATGCCTGCGTGAGCCAGGGCGGTACCTTCAACATGTCCGGGTCGAGCTGCAGTGGGGATAGCGACAACGACGGTATTGCTGATTCGTGCGACCTCTGCCCCGGTGTCGACGACGCCCAGTTTGGGCCGGCCTGTGCCGGAGCAATTCCGACCGTTTCCCAATGGGGTTTGGCGATTCTGGCTTTGGTGTTGCTGGTGCTTGCCAAGTTAGCGTTTCAACAGCGCCGGGTTTTCGCTTGAGCTTTGATGTATAGCCACGTCAATGTGGGCGGTAACGGACGGGGTTTTCCCCTATTCCAGCATATGTCGTTGGCGTTTGCGCTCACCAATTGCTAAATTGGGTTTCGCCACATTGAAGGTCCGATAATAGCGAAGTTCAGTTGTTGGAAAATAGTCAATTCTGCGTGTCCTTCCCTAAATTGAATTCTACGCGCACTTAATTTTGTTGACTTTTGAAGTCAGCCTACGCTATTATGGGGCCCGCTTGCTAAGCTGGGCTGTTGGCGAGCATTTCGCGGACTTATCTAGTAAACGTATTTGTTTTGTAAGCGGTCGCGGCGGATTCTCTGGAGAGGGAGCCAAATCGATGTGTCATTTTTCTTGGACGCGCTGTATCGGACGGCGGTCATTGCTTTCGGTCCTTGCTGTCGTCACTCTTGGTTTGGCGTTCGTTACCAGTGCTGCCGCGCATGATGAGACCGCGCAGCTGCCCGTACCTGCTCAAGCATCCTGCTTGGAACAAAATGGTCGTTCTGTATGCGCGGCCAAAGTAGGCAGCGCCGACGGAACATACCTGCGTGTCTCGGTAACCGGGCTTCGCCCGCACATCGGGTACGCGTTGCAGGTCGCGGGTTCCGACGGTAACGCATTGGCCAGTTTGAATGGTGCTGGACAGACCTTTGCCGATGCCGAAGGCGACCTGTATATGAATTACGGCGTGGGCTTGGGTAACGACAGCTACACGATTAACGTGCTTGAGTTGGGTAACTTCGCTCCTGCCGCGCTTCGTGGCGACGTTTCCACCGCTCGCGAAGAAGACGCAGGTCTTGCGGTACTGGCTGTCGATAACCCACCGCGTCCGACGGCCTGCGGCCTCGACCTGGTACTGGTCATTGACAGTTCAGGAAGCATCAATGGCACACAGCTCGGCCAGATGAAAACGGCCTTCATTCAGTTCGTGAATGCATTCCTTCCCGCTACTCCTACGCAAATAGCCGTGGTTGATTTCGATCAGCAGGCGGCGGTCATCCAAGGATTTACCAGTAATGTCGGTCTTTTGACTACCGCAATCAATGCTCCGACCAGCGGTGGGACCACCAACTGGGATGATGCCTTGTACGACTCGCGGACTCTTTTCCCCCATCGCTTGGACAAGCCCGACATGATTGTCTTCGCGTCGGACGGTAATCCTAACCGCCGCGGTGGCCACCCCGGTCATGCCGCAGCCAACGTGACCACGGCCCAGGCGATGGA
>CAZKIN010000016.1:9848-11918 GCA_964552515.1 uncultured Phycisphaeraceae bacterium | reverse complement strand
GCGGTGGCCACCCCGGTCATGCCGCAGCCAACGTGACCACGGCCCAGGCGATGGAATGGGCGATTATCGAATCCGATTTGGCAAAGACCGCCGGCATCCGTATTGAAGCCATTGGAATTGGAACGGGTGTATCCGTCGCAAACTTGACGGCCATATCCGGTGCAGGTGCGGTTACCACCACCGATTTCGCAACGCTTGCTACCACGCTCGCCAACCTCGCTCAGCAACAGTGCGGTGGTACGATCACAGTCACCAAGTTGCTCGATGCCGACGGTATCCTGGGCACCACGGGCGACCGTACGCCGGCTGCGGGATGGACCTTTACGACCAATGTTGATGCCCCCGATTTTTCTACGCCGGCGTTTGGCGTGACGGATGCGTTCGGTCAGATCAATTTCGTTATCGATCACGGCGTCGACTTGGCGGCTAACGTGGATATTCTTGAGACCACTCAGCTGGGATACAACTTTCTTGCAGCTTCCTGCGTCAAGGGCGTCAGCCCACGCGGAACGCCGGGTGTGGCCGTGGTCAACAACATCCCCATCGTGCCGCAGGACATTATATCCTGCACCTTCATCAATCAGAAAGTGCCCGTCTGTGGCGATGGTGCGCTCGATGCGGGTGAACAGTGTGACGACGGCAACACCTCCAACGGCGACTGCTGCAGTTCTACCTGCCAGTACGAGCCGAATGGTTCGAGTTGTGCGCCTGACAGCAACCAGTGCACGAACGACGTGTGTAACGGTGCCGGCGTATGCACCCATCCCAATTCGTCCATCGGTACGGTCTGCAACGCGGACGCCAATCTCTGTACCAATGATCACTGCAACGGCATGGGAGCATGCGTGTTCCTCAGCAACGTGAGTTGTCAGGCCGCGAACCCGCCGTGCGAAGGCGGACAGACTTGTAATCCGGGCACGGGCGCTTGCGATAATAATCCCGATGCTCCTTCGGGGACTTCATGCAATGCCGATGGTAATTTGTGTACGGTTGATCAATGCAACGGCAGTGGTTCCTGCGTATTCGTAAGTAGTGTCACGTGTCAGGCAGCCAGCCCGCCATGCGAGGGTGGTCAAACCTGTAATCCGGGTACCGGCTCGTGCGTCAATAATGCGGACGCTCCGGCCGGAACCGCCTGCAACACAGATGGAAACTTCTGTACGATTGATCAGTGCAACGGATTGGGCAGTTGCGTTCTGGTTTCCACGGTAAGTTGCCCGGGTTCTTCCGGAGCCTGTGATGGTGGCACGGCCTGTTTCCCGGCAACGGGTGCTTGCGTCGCTCAGCCCGATACGCCATTCGGTACTCCGTGTGAAGACGACAAGAACCTGTGCACTTTGGAACAATGCGACGGGACGGGAAGTTGCATTCCGTTTGGCGAAGTTCCCTGTCTCGATCCGACCGGCGAATGCGATGCCGGCCAGGGTTGCAATCCGGTGACCGGTCTGTGCGACATTCTGGAGGATCCGCCGTCAGGTTCCGGTTGTGAAGAAGACGGCAACCTCTGCACGATTGAAGAATGCGACGGCGAGGGTAATTGCCTCTTCGTGGGCAACGTATTCTGTCCGCCTTCGTCGGGAGTATGCGACGGTGGCTCGGAATGCGATCCGCTTACTGGTGCATGCACGTTCTTCCCGGATGCGCCGTCAGGTACTTCTTGCGACTTGGACAATAACGCTTGCACCATCGACCAGTGCGATGGCATGGGCGGTTGCCAGTTTGTGGGGAGTGTGACCTGCCAGGCGGCGGCCCCGCCATGCGAAGCCGGCGAATTCTGCGATCCAGGCACCGGTGTTTGCGTCGCCAATCCCGATCCGCCGCTCAGCACGCCATGTGAAGCGGACGGTAACCTCTGCACCATTGACCACTGCAACGGTTTCGGTTCCTGCGTATTCCTAAGCGATGTCACCTGTCAGGCAGCGATACCGCCATGTGAAGCCGGCGAAGTGTGCATCCCTGCAACCGGTATGTGCCAGGCGCTTCCGGATGCCCCCTTTGGCTCCAGCTGCGAAGATGACGGTAACCTCTGCACCATTGAGATCTGCAATGGCGTGGGCGATTGCATATTCC
>CAZKIN010000016.1:4508-9748 GCA_964552515.1 uncultured Phycisphaeraceae bacterium | reverse complement strand
GACGGTAACCTCTGCACCATTGAGATCTGCAATGGCGTGGGCGATTGCATATTCCAGGCGGATGTGATGTGTGCGGGACCGATTCCGCCCTGCGAGGCCGGTGAACTTTGTAATACCAATACCGGCCTCTGCGAAGAGCTGCCGGACGCGCCGCTCAGCACTCCCTGCGAGTTTGATGGCAACCAGTGCACCATCGACCATTGCGATGGAACGGGCAGTTGCGTCAACCTGAACAATGTTACCTGTGATGGTCCGGTGCCGCCGTGCGAGGCTGGCGAGGTGTGCAATCCTGGTACGGGAGCTTGCGACGACCTGCCTGATGCTCCCACCGGTACGAACTGCGAATTCGACGGTAACCTATGCACGCTGGACCAGTGCAATGGTATGGGCGGTTGTACTACCACCGGCAATGTGGTTTGCCCTGGCTCGACGGAGTTCTGCGACGCCGGCACCGAGTGCACGCCCGCTACCGGAACATGCGATCCATTGCCTGATCCGCCGCTCGGTACGCCGTGCGAAGATGACGGCAGCCTGTGCACCGCCGACGAGTGCGATGGCACCGGCAGTTGCGTTAATGTCGGGACCACCACCTGTCCCGGTTCGACCGGAACCTGCGATGCCGGACAGAATTGCGATCCACTGACCGGCGCTTGCGTCGACCTGCCCGATCCGCCGCTCAATACTCCATGTGAGGATGACGGCAACCTCTGCACGATTGAGCACTGCGATGGCAGTGGTAACTGTGTGGTGTTTGATCAGGTAGTCTGCCCCGGACCGTCCGGGCCATGCGATGCCGGCTCCGTTTGCAATCCGGCAACCGGTGCATGCGATGCTCTCCCCGATCCCGCGCAGGGCACTTTCTGCGAACGTGACGGTGATCTTTGCACCAACGACGCTTGCGACGGCATGGGTAATTGCGTCTTCGTCGACAGTGTGGTTTGTGCGATGGCCGACCCGCCCTGTGACAGCGGCGAAGTCTGCAACCCCGGTACCGGTGATTGCGATCAATTGCCGGATCCGCCATCTGGAACGACCTGTGACATGGATGGCGACCTCTGCACGATCGACGAGTGCGACGGTCAGGGTGCCTGCGTCCATGTAAGCGATGTTACCTGTCGTCCGGCTACCCCGCCTTGCGATGCGGGTGCCGTTTGCGACCCGGCAACTGGTTCATGTGATCCGCTTCCGGATGCACCGCTTAGCACGCCCTGCGAGCAGGACGGTAATCTCTGTACGGTGGATCATTGCAACGGCATGGGCCAGTGCGTACTACTGAGCACGGTGACCTGTCAGCCGGGCAACCCACCATGTGAATCCGGCGAGGCCTGCAATCCCGCAACCGGCGGTTGCGACATGCTGCCCGACGCTCCCGGTGGAACGCCCTGTCCGGACGATGGCGACGAATGCACCACCGACACCTGCGATGGTTCTGGCGTTTGCCAGCACCCGGTCAGCGGTTCCTGCGGTGCCTGTTGTCTCGTCAACAAGGATTGCATTGGCGACATTCTCCCCGATACCTGTGTCGGATTGGGTGGAACCCATGCCGGTGCCGGTACGGCCTGCCTGGGTGACAGCGACGGCGACGGTGTGGACGACTTGTGCGACAATTGCCCCGGTGTGGACGATTTCGTATACGGTGTTCGCGTCTGTTGCGTCTCCGGCGCTCAGTGCGACAGCGACGCCGATTGCGGTCCTGGCCAGTCCTGCCAGACCGCCTGCACCTGCCCCGGCACCATCCCGACGGTGTCGCAGTGGGGTCTGTTGGTTCTGGCGCTGCTGCTCATGGTGGTCGCCAAGGTAGGTTTCGGTCGCCGTGCACAAGTGGCATAACGACCGACCCGAAGTAATCTGATGTTCTTCACAAGGCCCGGAGATTCGTCTCCGGGTCTTTTTTTTTCTTCGCGCGAAACACTGAGATAGAACTCGCGGCTCCGCGTGAGGTTTCGTGTTACCAAGTGCCACCATATGGCACGATAAAGTTGTCACGCGTACGCAGGGGCATGACCGGCGAAACCATATTCCCGCTCGATCTGTCATCATTCGACAACTGTCGATTCTCCATCCACAATGCGCTCACTCCTCCGCCATGTTCCGGACGGTCCGGCGGCGGCTGGAGCCGGATGCACAGAGAAAATTCCAATGTCCCAGGGCGCTGCTGCACGGCCCGTGCTCGTGATTTACACCGGCGGAACGATTGGCATGACCCCGCGCCGGCCGAACGATCCGCAAAGCCCGCTGGCGGTTCGCGGCTGGCGACAGCTCGCCCGCTGGATTCCGCAGTCGGCGCGACTCGGTTTTGACATCCGCCATGTCTCCATCCGCCGTCCGGTGGATTCCTCCGAGGTAACGCCCGGCGTGTGGCGGGAAATGGCGGAGATCATCGCCCGCGAGCATCGCGCCTGTTGCGGCGTTGTGGTTCTGCACGGCACTGACACCATGGCCTACACCACGACCGCCCTGGGCTTCATGCTTGAGAATCTTCCAATTCCCGTGGTGGTCACCGGTGCTCAATTGCCGATCTCCACTCCGGGTACCGATGCGGTGCAGAACCTGGTGAACGCGCTCCGCATCGCCGCTGGTCCGCGCGCCGGAGTGGAACTGGTGCCGGAGGTCTGCCTTTATTTTCGTGATAATCTCTTGCGCGGCTGTCGCGCGACAAAAATCAGCGCCAATGGTTTCGACGCATTCGAGTCGCCGAACCATCCGCCGCTCGGGCAGGTCGATCAGAAAATCACCATCTTCAAGGAACGCGTGCGCGCCAAGGCCAAAGGTCGTTTGCGGCTGCGCGCGGATTTTGATCCCGCCGTGGTTGTGCTGCGCGTCACGCCGGGCCTGGATCCGCAAATGGTACGGCACCTGTCCACCGGTGGCGGAGCGCGCGGTATCGTGCTGCAGAGTTTCGGCGCGGGCAACGTGCCGGTGGACAGCGGACTTGCCGATACCCTCGGAGAAGCGGTGCGGCGTGGCGTGGCGGTGGTCAACGTCACGCAGTGCCCGCGCGGACGCGTGGAGGAAGGTCTGTACGAAGGCAGTGCCCGTTTGCGCGAACTTGGGGCCATCAGTGGCGGGGACATGACCACGGAAGCGGCCGTCATCAAATTGCAGATGGTGCTGGCGCAACACGGCGGTAACGCCGCGCGCATCCGCAAGGCGATGCTCGATGATTGGGTCGGGGAGCGCACTTCGCCATAGCCTGCGTATGGTTGGCACCGTAACTGCTGGCCTCCGCAAGGCATCGAAGTGTCTGGCGGTTGCCGCCGCAGAGCGGCGCGCAATAATGTCCGGTTGAATGGGGCTGAATCTATGAATCAAGCAGAGTGCGGGAGTATGCGGCGAGCGGGTCGCCTTCAAGGGGTCATTTGGTGTCTGTTGATGGTCGCCGGATGTCGCCCGGCCGCTTCGCCGGCGGTTGAACAGGAATCCGGCACCCGCCTGCGCGATGTCGAACGAATTTTCGCGAAGTACAACCAGGGAGAGCAGGAGATGAAACCGAAGCTGTCGCAGTCGGGCTATGATGTCACGCCGCTGACCCGTGAGCATGTGGCCGAACTGGCCAAGGGGCTTGATCCGGAAACTTATCGCATCACCCAGAAGGCCGGAACGGAACCGGCATTCTGCGGCGGTCTGCTCGAGAACAAGAAGGACGGTGTCTACTACTGCGTGGTGTGCGGATTGCCGCTTTTTTCGAGCGAACATAAGTTCAATTCCGGAACCGGCTGGCCGAGTTTCTATCGCGAGTTTGATCCCGCGCATGTGTCGCGGCACGTCGACAGCAGTCACGGTATGCGCCGCACGGAAATCAACTGTGCCCGTTGCGCGTCACACCTGGGGCATGTGTTCGACGATGGTCCGGCCCCGACGGGCCAGCGGCATTGCCTGAACTCCGCGTCGATGGTGTTCCACGAGAAAGGCGAAGTGCTGCCACCGCAGAGTCAGCCGGCTAGCAGGCAGGAAACCGCGTATTTTGCGGCCGGATGTTTCTGGGGCGTCGAACATTATTTTCAGAAAGGGCCCGGCGTTATTGATGCGGTCAGCGGATACATGCAGGGCGAGTCGGACCATCCCAGCTACAAGGATGTATGCAGCGGCATGACCGGCCACGCGGAGACGGTGAAGGTGGTCTACGATCCATCGAAGATCAGTTTTCGCCGGCTGCTCGAGGCGTTCTTTACGATGCACGACCCGACGCAGAAGGACCGACAGGGTCCGGACGTGGGCACGCAGTACCGCAGCGGCGTGTGGTATGTGAACGACGAGCAGAAGCGCGAAGCTGGTGCCTACATTGCGGAGCTGGAAAACAGCCGGAAATTCGGCGGCCGCAAGATCGCCACGCAGGTGGACAAGGCGCGGACGTTCTTCCCCGCGGAGGATTATCATCAGGACTACGTGGAAAAGACGGGCCGCGCGTGTCACGTGACCAATCCGTGGAAGTAAGCTGTCACGCATGTCGTGATTTCTCCACCGCTGCGGAAAGTGCCAAACATCTGGCATGCTCAATCCCATGTCGCGGGGAATTGCGTGACCATTATGTGGCACGGGCGGGGGGATTGAAGGTGACTGTTAACGCACACTCTCTGCGCGACGGCCGATTATGACAAGTGCGGGACACCCAAAAAAGGCTGGAAATGCAGCGTTTTCCGCGATGTAGAATTCGGCCGTCATTTGCGTTTTGAATGTTGTTGCACTTTTTGGTTTTTGCCCCAAAGCCACGGGTAGGTTGGCGGTGAGGGTGTGAAGATGCGGTTCGTCAGGGAGTGCGTAAACTACGTGACCATAAGGAGTTACGGGCGAACGGAAAGGCGAGTCCGCTGAAGAATGGGGCGGTCGGCGGGGCACCTCTGGGTGACAGATGAGTGTCAAGCGGTGGTCTGGGGTATCCCATTTCCACCACCCCGGGCACTACCAAAAGAATGCTGTCCGCAAGCTGCAGTATGCTGAAGGTGGGGGAACAATTCGGTGCGGTTGGACAACAAATCACAGGTTTGGGGTTGGTGGAAAACGGGCATATTATCGGACGTGAAATCTCGGCAGTTGTGTGAAGAGATGTTGGGAGTGACAACTATTTGGCACTTAAAGCGTGAGGGTGGGGTGAGATGGTGGTGGTCGGTACCCAATACGACAGTGACTTGTCAATGCAACTTGTGTGCGTGGTTGGGCGATGGTCAGTTAGATTGGCGCGAGTCAGATTGATTCGATTCCGATTCGGGACAAGTATTTATAGGTGGGGTCATAATACTCAC
>CAZKIN010000016.1:0-4408 GCA_964552515.1 uncultured Phycisphaeraceae bacterium | reverse complement strand
ACGAGAAGCGAAACATTCTCGGCGCGAAACGAGCGCATAGATACACTCAGATGCAGCTCATCACGAATAGTCACATTCGGCAAAGTCTTGACCTGCGCGATCACTTGTCCAGCACCGTACTCACTGTCAGTCAGGCGGGATGAAATGTGCAGGTTCCAACTCGGGAATGACCTTAACAGCGATTCGATCCACTCACTGATACCCGCCTCACCCGTATTGATTTCCTGTCCGCCACCGACGAGGCAGACGACCACCGCCCAATCCTCATGGCGATTCAAACAACTGATAAGGAACTCGGGTTCTGATTGACTGAAGTGTGGTGTGCCCTTTTTTTGTCGCATGAACTTTGCAGTCTGCTCGAGATTCCATGCACGCTGGGCTTCATCAAAGAGTGCGACATGCTCAATCGGTGCACGAGACGAATCGATCAAGCATTCGTCGCGAAAGTGATGCACATTCTGGATGAACACTTTCGTTTCGCTGCGGGCCTCCCCCTTTTTTACCTTTTTACCTTGCTCGGCTTCACGTCTAACCCGGTCACGCGCCAATGCTTCACGCAGAACTTTTACTAGTGGATCATTGCCCGACAGGAAAACGCTATAGAGGTCATTGGACTTGTCGAAGTGGCGTGTTGCGATATTCAATCCGACCAACGTTTTGCCAGCGCCGGGGACACCGGTCACGAAACAAATTGCTTTTTGTGAATGGGCCTTTGCATCATGAATGATATGTGAAATGGCATCTGATGTTTGACTGAGATTAATCGCGCTGGCATCGCTACGAGAAATGTCGGTCACGCTGTGTCCGCCATAGAGTGCACAGGCCGCTTCAATGATGGTTGGAGTGGGGCAGTAGCGGCCGCGCTCCCAGGCAGCGGCGTCGATTTCCGGTCCCGCGACGAATGCAAGGACGCTGCGAATTACATCGCCGATGGCGCTGGCCGAGCTTAGGATCGGCTGAAGGAGTCGATCATGGTGCGGCGTGGCCGCGATCATGGCCTCGCGCGAGCGTGCCTCTGTAGCGATCAAGATTGGCGCGACATATTGCTCGTGGCTGCTTTCGTGGAAGTTCTTGAGATCCAGGGCGTAATCGTAAACCTGATCAATTGCATGGGCGGAGAAATCGTGTTCACCGGCCTTGAATTCCAACACGAAAATCACTGGGCCGATGATTGCCAAGACATCGATGCGTTTTCCAAGTCTGGGTACGCCATATTCGAAGTAGATTGCGCCGCGCGAGGTAAAAGGTGCCAACTCGCGCTGCAGAATCGTGATCTGGGTCATCCATGCATCGCGCTGGGTAGTCTCCACTGGGAAGGCGCATTTTTGAACAAGACGACCGAGAATCACATCGGAGTCGTGGCCGAGAAAGCTGGTTACGGTGTCGGAGTAATACGCACGATTCATGGTGATTGGTTGTGAAGGCGCCATGCCCGAACGGTTCCTGCGAAAAAGCTGTTGAGGTTAAGAACCAGGATAGCCGGTGCAAGATGGTCGGGGAAGGCGGGGGAGAAGGCACGAAGGGAGGAAAAGACAAGGCGTAAGGCGTAAGGCGAAGAAGAAGCCACGAAGGGAAGAAAGAAATTACGAATTACGAATTACAAAAAATGGGGAGAAGCGGGAGTAGGAATTGGGAACCGCACGGGTCGCTGACGCTTGCGGTTCTGATGGGACGAGTTAACGGGAACGGTCGCTGACGCTTGCGGTTCTGAGATTTGGGGCGAAGGGGTATAAAGTGGCGACCAGTTTCAAAGTTTGACGGGTCGCTGGCGCTTGCCGTTCCGATCGCAGGTGAGAACTGGACGGGTCGCTTACGCTTGCCGTACTGATCGGAAGTGAAGACGGGCTGGGTCGCTTACGCTTGTCGGACTGATGAAAAGGGTACTGGACGCGCCAAGGGGGGCGGGTAGGATTGGGGCGGCTGCGGTTTCGGGCCGGATTTCGGGGCAGGGGTGGAAGCGGCGGGGAAGTCGCGATAGAGTTAGGTGGGGTGGTGTGCTGGAGCGCACCTGGAGTAGTGGGAATCGGCGTGTGGAG
This sequence comes from uncultured Phycisphaeraceae bacterium, assembly GCA_964552515.1. Classification (GTDB taxonomy): domain Bacteria; phylum Planctomycetota; class Phycisphaerae; order UBA1845; family UBA1845; genus JACQXM01. Next base: position 2,372 of record CAZKIN010000016.1, on the reverse strand, counting down.
GCCGGTACTACAGGGGTTGGTCCGCTGAAGCGTACCCTACAGCGTAAGGAGGATGGTGCGTGAGCACGCTGACTAAGGTTTTCATCGTACTGCTGGTGATTTTCAGCATCGCGTTTACCACGATGACGGTATCGATGGTGGCGCAGCAGACGAACTGGCGGACGCTGGCGGAACGGTATCAGGAACAGCGGAATATCGCGGATACGAATCTGCGGCATCATATCGCGGCCAGCGCGGCCGAACTGGCGACGGCGCAGGAAGTCATCCAAAGCCATCTGAGCAAGATTACGGAACTGGAAGCACAGGCGTCCAAGCATTCCACGTCGCTGGCCGAGATGGAAGCGAATCTGGCGCGTGCGGCGGCGGAAAAGGGCAGCGCGGATGCGATGAATTCGGCGCTCTTGGCGCAACTGGAGAGCACGGAAAAGGCGCGGGGGAATTTTCAGTCCCAGCGAGATGACCTGGAGCGGCGGAGCATTGATCTGGAACGCCGCAACATCGATTTGAACGATCGGGTGAATGAGCAGACCGCACGCATCGCGGTGCTCATGGAGCAGAAGCGGCAGTATGAGCAGCAGATCAACATGCTGCGCGGCGGGACGCGGATGTCGGGAATGCCGTCCGAAGATCCGGCGTCAGCGGCGATGCCGGGCGTGAATGCGGCGACCTCCGCGGTGGCCAGCGGGATTAATGGCACGGTGGTCGACGTCGCGGGGAATGTGGTCACGATCAGTGTCGGGGCGTCGGACGGTGTGAAGAAAGACATGGTTTTCGTCGTACACCGGAATAACCAATACATCGGGGATTTGCAGATTACGATGGTTGATCCGGAGCGTGCGGCGGGTCGGCCGGTGGGTGCGGCATTTACGCCGCAGTCGGGCGATCAGGTGGTGGATGCGATAGGGTTCGGGTCGCCGCGCGGTTAGAGACTTGGATGGGTAAGAAGGTGGGTGCCGAGCACCCACCCTACGGACGAGGGTGGTGGATCATGGCTGAAGGTCCGGGTGTCGGTCGTGCGGATAGCAACGTGTATACGATTTTGCTGATCATCGCGACGGTGGTGATGATCGGTGCGACGGTGTACGTGGGCATTCGGCATCAGCAGTTGTTCGGGACGCTGAACCCGTTTACGGGAGCGTGATCAAGAGGTCGGCGGCGCGGGTTGGTTATCGGGCGTTGTGGCCGCACGCGCGGCATTTTTTTTGCGCGGTTGAATTTCGATCTTTTCTTATTCGCTCTCGGCTCGCACAATACTCCCTTCACGATGCAGGTGGCACCATTGGTGACAGCGCGCCTACAGCCGAAAGGATTCGTCGGTGATATTTGATTCTCTACTTGGCATGTTCAGCGTCGATATGGGCATCGACCTGGGTACATGCAACACGCTGGTGTGCGTGAAGGGTGAAGGCATCGTGCTGAACGAGCCTTCGGTGGTGGCGGTGCGCAAGGGCACGAACCAGGTGCTGCGCAACGGCAACGCGGTGGGTTTGGTTGCGAAGGAAATGCTCGGCAAGACGCCGGGTTCGATCGCGGCGATTCGTCCGCTGAAGGACGGCGTGATTGCGGATTTTGATATCACCGAGGCGATGCTGGGTTATTTTATTCGCAAGGTGCACGGGCGCAGCCGGTTCGTGAAGCCGCGGGTGGTCATCGCGGTGCCGTCGGGCATTACGGCGGTGGAGAAGCGCGCGGTGTACAACTCCGCGGAGCGCGCGGGCGCGCGGCGGGTGTACCTGGTGCAGGAGCCGATGGCGGCGGGGATCGGTGCGGGGCTGCCCATTGCGGAGCCGACGGCGTCGATGATCGTGGACATCGGTGGCGGTACGACGGAAGTGGCGATCATGTCGCTGGCGGATATCGCGGTGAGCAACAGCATCCGGGTGGCGGGCGATGAACTGGATGCGGCAATCATTGGGTACATGCGGCGGAAGTATGAACTGATGATTGGACAGCAGACGTCGGAAGCGATCAAAATTGAAATTGGCTCGGCGGCGGAGTTCGGCCAGGAGTTGAGCAAAGAGGTGCGCGGGCGCGATTTGATCGGCGGACTGCCGAGAAAGTGCGTGATTACCAGCGCGGAAGTGCGCGAGGCACTGCATGAGCCGGTGCAGCAGATCGTGGACTGCGTGATTCGTACGCTGGAAACCGCGGAGCCGGAACTGGCGGCGGACCTGGTCGAGAATGGTATCCATCTGGCGGGCGGCGGCGCGCTGTTGCGGGGGTTGGATAAGATCATCGCGACGGCGACGGGCCTTCCCGTGCGGGTGGTGGATGATCCGCTTTCCTGCGTGGCCCGCGGAACGAGCGTGTACCTCGAGAATCTGAGCAGCTGGAAAGAGACGATGGAGTCGGACGCGGACGAGTATTAGGCG
>CAZKIN010000015.1:21015-31912 GCA_964552515.1 uncultured Phycisphaeraceae bacterium | reverse complement strand
TTCGCGTTCGACATCGGCCAGTCGATCGACCTCGAACAGGCCGAGCGTCACATCGCCGCCGCCACGCAGCGCGAACTCATCCGCCACAAGCGACCCGCCCCGCCATACTTTCAGTTCGACCAGCCGCCGCTGCGCTACTGTGCGGCTGCAGATCCCATTCGCATCGCCGACTTCGCCACCGATGCGTCAGTCGACTTTGTGCTTTATGATTTCGGTGCCGTATCCGTAACCCATCGCATTCCTCTTGGCGGAAACCTCGCCGACCTACTTCCGCTTGGCGATGCGCTTTATGACAACGCCGCCCTGCTTGCGGCCTCCCGCGCGGGCGTCACCCGTCTGCTCGATGCCATCCGGCCTGCCGTGGTGAAACCCTTCATCTACGACCTCGTCGAGGATTACGTCGTCTATCAACTCGAGGAGCTTAGCGGCCACGATCTCACCAGCCCCGCCGCGCATGTGGACCCGCTCCGTGCGCACGCCACCACCATCGCCCAATTGCTTCGCGCCGAGCGCGGCCCCTTTTCCGCACAGGAAATCGCCGAAGCCCTCGCCTGCCAGGTTTCCTACGGTGCCGACGATGTAACCATCATCGATTGGAACGCCGCGTTAGTTCGTGACACGGATGCGGCAGCGGTGCGCGCCGTGTTGGAATATGCCAACGTGGAATTACTCGAGATGCGCTTCCTCGACGGGCAACTCGATACCGCGCTGGAGGAAGCCTATGACATGTTCAACCGCCGCCGCTGGCCGCGCGGCGGAAGACTGCGCCCGCACGCGACGGACTTGCGTCATGTCGCGCGACTGCAACTCGACGCCGCATTGCTCTTTGAAGGCGTCAATAACGCGTTGAAACTCCTCGGCGATCAGTATCTGGCCCGCGTCTACCGTCTGGCCTCGCAGCGCCTGCATCTCGACGCATGGGACACGAATATCCTGAGGAAACTTCAGACTCTCGACAGTACCTATCAGAAACTTTCCAACGAACAAAGCGCCCGTCGCATGGAAATCCTCGAGTGGATCATCATCATTCTCATTGCCATTTCCATTGTTCTGCCGTTCATTTCGTGATTTGGGTTCACCCTGTTCGTTGTGACACCGGATGGTGCGCGCAATTCCACCACCGCCAGCGCCACTAACAACCGCCTGGGCGCCTCTGAACGCAGCCTGAAGTGCCGGAGATATTCGGAGGGTCTGAGATTCCGGGTGGTTACGCGCATTTGAGTCCGATAATCATCAAATCGCTACAGCGTCGCTGCGATTCATCCGTTGTCCCTTGCATGCCAGGGTGCGGGTCGGAATAGCTCCGCCTGCTGGCCGACTTGTGCCATATCCATGTCAGCAAATTGCCGGGCGATCGTAAAGCCAGTGACGGGATGGCGCAGGGTGGGAGCAATTTCGGCGAGGGGTTCCAGAACAAAGCGGCGAAGGTGCAGGCGCGGGTGCGGCAGGATCAGGTCCGGGGTATCGATCACCAAGTCGTCGTAGAGCAGAAGATCGAGGTCGATGATGCGGGATGCGCCGCGGTGAGTGCGGGTGCGACCGAGCGACTGTTCGATGGCACTTAGCCCGGCGAGCAATTCGCGCGGCGGCAAGGCGGTGGCAATGCGGACGACGGCATTGAGATACGGTGGCTGCGGGTCGGCCACCTCGTGCGGGCTGGTTTCGTAAAGTGATGACACGTCTTTGGCATCATCGAGCATGGTGCCGGGTAGCTGCCGGATCAACCGGACAGCTTCGCGCAGGGTGTGCAGTCGGTCGCCGAGGTTGGCACCGAGTGCAACGTAGGCAGTGGCTGACGGCACGCTGACACCTACCAAGAGAGAGCCTGAATGCGGCGCACAGCTTCCGCGGCACGCGGCTCTGGAACGGTGAGGGCAAAACGCACGAACCCCTCACCGCACGCGCCGAATCCGGCGCCGGGGATGGCCACCACATTGGCGTCGTCGAGGAGCCGGCGGGCGACGGTCGCTGAATCCGCGCCGCGCGGACACTTGGCCCAGAGGAAAAAAGTAGCCGGCGGGGATGTGACGGGCCAGCCGGCAGCGCGGAGACCGGTCACCAGAATGTCGCGGCGGCGGCGATAGGTCTCGACGAGGCCGCGCACTTCGGGGCGTTCGATGTTCTGCAAACCGGTAATGGCAGATTCTTGAATGGCCTGAAAAATGCCGGAATCGAGATTGCTCTTCACCTTGGCGAGGGCGGCAAGAACGTCGCGATTGCCCACGGCGAATCCGACGCGCCAGCCAGTCATGTTGAAGGTCTTGGAAAGCGAATGGAATTCGATGGCGACGTCCGTGGCTCCTTCCACTTGAAGGATACTTTCGGGGCGGGCTTCGAAGGAGAGTTCGCTGTATGGCGCGTCCTGCGCGATGAGGATTCCGTATTCCCGGGCGAAAGCGACGGCCTCTTCCAGAAAAGCGCGCGGGGCAACGGCACCGGTCGGGTTGTTGGGATAGTTGAGAAACATGAGGCGGGCGCGACGGCGGACGTCGGGTGGGATCTTGTCCAGACGCGGGAGCCAGCCATTGTCCTCGTGAAGTGCCATGGTGTGGCACTCGGCACCCGCGAAGATCGCCCCGGCTTCATAAACGGGGTAGCCGGGCTGGGGAACGAGGACGACTTCGCCGGGATTGACGATGGCGGTCGGGAGGTGGCCGATGCCTTCTTTGGAGCCCAGCAGCGAAAGAACCTCGGTTTGCGGATCGAGGCGTACGCCGAATCGTTTTTCAAAGTAGGTTGCGGCAGTCTGTCGAAATTCGGGCATGCCAACGCCCTGAGCATAGCGGTGGTTGGCGGGATTGCGAATGGCTTCGGCCATGCGGTCGATGATGAAGGCGGGCGTAGGCAAGTCAGGATCGCCGACTCCGAAGTCGATGATATCGCGGCCAGCGGCGAGGGCTTCGCGCTTGCGGCGGTCGGTCTCGACAAAGAGATAGGGTGGGAGCTTGGATAGGCGATCGGCGTGCCAGTTATTGTTCATGAGCGCACTTCAGGAGTCTGGGCCAATGACAAAGGAAAAAGCCACAAAGGAAAGGCCTTCGTATTCCACTTAAGGATGGCGCGTGAGACACGCCAACTTAGCGAGTCCGCTTCCTCACGGGCGCGGTACTGATTGGCGTACCCTACTTACCCTGGATTTCGCTGGCGAGGGCATCGGCCGCGTAGACTTTTTTCAGTGCCTCGATAATGGCACGCGAATCGACGTGGACCGAGCGACCCTGCACCTGAGTAAACACGGTATCCCACACGAGACCTGCGATGTTGCCGTCGAACACGATGCCGACTACTTCGCCCTCGCGGTTGATGGTCGGGCTGCCGGAGTTTCCGCCGATGCAGTCGGTGGTGCTGATGTAGTTGAACATCTCCTTGAGGTTCAACTTCTTTTCGGCATCAATCCAACGCTGCGCCAAGTTAAATGGCGGTTTGCCTTCGCGCTGGCGGAAGCGTTCGTACAGTCCGGCGTACTCGGTAAAGGCAGGTACGCGCTGGCCTTCGTCTTCATAGCCCATGACAGTGCCGAAGGCGATGCGCAGGGAAAAAGTGGCGTCCGGAGAAACGTTGTCGCCCTGGATGGCGAACTGTGCGGCGGCGATACGGGCGTAAGCTTCGCGTTCGACACTCTCCACTTCGTCCTGATAGCGCTTGCGCAATTTGCGAAGCTCGGGAGCAATGGCCTGGGCCAGTTTGATGAGCGGATCATCGCAGGCGGCGAGGGCGGCGGTTCCGCCGTCGACGAGTTGCTTGCGGTAGGCGATGTCCTTGAGCTTGGTGCCGCGGACCAGTTCGTCAGCGCGACTGCGCGGCGATTTTCCCGCAAGGACGGCGCGGACGAGCGGATCATCAGCACCGAAGGATTCGGCGAAGAAGGATAGGCCACTGGAAATGGCATCGCGCTCGAGGGCGTCGTAAATGGTCGCTTCGGCGTAAATCTTCACGAGGAGCGAATCGAGCGAGGCGTCAGAGTATTCTTCCCAGCGCTCTTCGTTGGGCTTGGTGCGTTCCTCGGTGAGGAGCACGATGTGGCGGGCGATACGGTAGAGGTCGGAACGAATGACCTCGCGCCGGCCGTCGATGGCGGAGTAGCGCGGGAAAATCTCACGGTAAGAGGCCTGTGCGGCGGCAACGCGATCCCAGGCATCGCCCCACTTCTTCTTATATTCTGGATTGGCGGCAACCTGGGCGCGCAGGTCTTTCTCGGATTTCTGCTTTCCGGCGAGCAACTGGGGATCCAACAACCCGCCCATCATGCCTGTAAACGCCTTACGTGAATTTTCAATGCCGTGGAGTTCACCAGTTGCGACGCGGGCGTTCTCGGCACTGCGGCCGGAGAAAGTTTGCAACTGCACCTCGCGGCGCCACAAGCGGCGGAGGATTTCGGGGTACGCGGTGTCGCGCAGAAACGCGAGATGGTCCATGGTGAAGAGTCGCTGGGTGCGCGCGGGGTGGCCGGTGAGGAAGACGAGGTCACCTTCCTTCGGACCACTGGCGCTCCATTTCAGGTAGTGTTCGTTCTTCAGCGGTTCGCCGTTTTCGTAGATGCGGAAGAATGAGACGTCGAGGTTGTAGCGGGGATATTCGAAGTTGTCGGTGTCACCGCCGAAAAACGCGATGGACTGTTCGGGGGCCATGACAAGGCGGACATCGGTAAAGCGCTTGTAGCGATAAAGGTGGTAACGCGCGCCGTGGTAGAGCTTGACGACGTTGCAATCGAGCTTGGTGGCGTCCTCGCATTCCTTTTCAATGGCGGCAATGGCTCCGCGCTGGGCGGCACCGAGTTCCGCAGCTGATGCGTCAGGCTTGGCGGCACCGCTGACGCGTTCGGTGACATCCTCGACCGTCCAGAGGATGCGAAGCTCCAGGTCCTTGCAGGGGAGTTCCTCAGCGAGAGTCTGGGCGAGGAAGCCGTCGCGGAGGTAGTTGTGCTCGGCAGTGCTGAGCTTCTCGATGTCGTCGGAGCCGACGTGGTGGTTGGTCATGACCAAGCCGCGCGGTGAGACCAGCGAGCCGGAACCGCCATCGCCAAATTTAACGCAGGAGCGCTGGACGTGTTCAAGCCATTGCGGCGTGGGCTCGAAGCCGTAGCGTTCCTTCAGGATCTTGGTCGGCGGGCGTTCGAAGAGCCACATGCCTTCGTCGGCACGGACGGTGGATGCCAGCATGGTGACAGCGGCAGCGATCATGCAAAGTGTGAACAGGCGAACACGCATCGGAAGACTCCCAAAGACCAAACCAAACCAATTAGGCCAGAAGGGATAGAGTTATCACAGAGTGGGCAGGAAGGAAAGCGGGAAGAGGTAAGGAGATGTCAGGAAAGTTGGTTGGAGAGAATAGGGGCAAGCGATGCGTGGGAAGTCTAACTATCGAAAATAAGAGTAGGAACGAAATCCAATCAAGTTTGAGTGTCCCACCAAGACAAACCCATCTGAGATCGAGCGCCCGCGCAGGCTAAAGCCCGCAGTTCGCTTTCCGTTGCCTGGCTCTAGTGCCTGGGCAGTGCTTCAATCAACTGATCGATTTCGCGTTCGGTGTTGTAGCAGTGCGGACTGGCGCGGAGGCGGCCGTTGCGGACGGCGATGACGATGCGATGCTCCGTCTCCAGATGGCGCTGCAACTGCTCGTGGTTATGCACGTCGGAGAGGAACGCGACGATACCGCTGGCTTCAGGCGGACGGCGCGAGCTGATGACACGATAGCCTTTTTCGCGAAGTCCGACGGTCAGGCGGTCGGTCAGTTCCATCAATCGTTTCGCGATTTGCGGAACACCAATTTCCTGAAGCAACTCGATCGCACCACCCAAGGCGAAGATGCCGGGGAGGTTCCAGCTACCCGCTTCGTAGCGGCGGGCGGAGTCCTGAAATTCAAACTGGTGCTTCCCGAAATGGAACGGGTCCTTCATGCTGAGCCAACCGATGGTGGTCGGGTGCAGATGGCCCTGCACTTCCTTGCGGACATAGAAGATTCCGGCGCCTTCCGGAGCACACAGCCACTTGTGGCCGTCAGCGGCGAGGAAGTCGATGTGCATGGCTTCGACGTCGATCGGGAAAGCGCCGAGAGACTGAATCGCGTCGACGCAAAGGAATACGCCTTTGGCCTGGCAGAATTCTCCGAGGGCGGCGAGGTCGGTGCGGAAGCCGCTCGCGTACTGGACGGAGGAAATTGAAACGACGCGCGTGCGGGCGTTGATGGTTTCGAGGATGCGTTCGAGGGGAACACGACCCTCTTCTTCCAATACCGTACGAACCTGTACCCCGCGGGAGCGCAGCGCCTGCCACGGGTACACATTGGCGGCGAACTCGGCGCTGCTGATGACGACATTGTCTCCGCTTTGCCAGGACAAACCGTTGGCGACGAAACTGAGCCCTTCGCTGGTGTTTTTTACAAATGCGACTTCGTCCGGCTGGGCATTGATGAGCGCAGCGGCCTGGGTGCGCACCCGATCGACGGTTTTTACGAAGCCACCGCGGAGGTAGGCGTTTTCCTCGGCATGAGTGAGATAACGGCGCGCGGCATCTGCAGCACGTCGGCAGAGCGGGGCGACCGAAGCGTGGTTTAGAAAGTTGTAATTCCGGGTGACCGGAAACTCGTCACGTAAGGCTAGCCAATCCATGCTTTGTTCACACCACTGGAAAAAGAGGTCCCAAGCTATGCGTCAATCGCCAAGTCTGGGTTTCCCGTACATTATACGTTTCTGCCGTCCTATCGGCATTTGCGGCCCTTTTTGGCCCGCTGGAGTTATCGGCGATCCGTCCTTTGATCGTAGCGCCAACCGTGTGTCGTTTCCAACTCAGCGGCGCGGGAAGATACATAAGTTCACGATTCGTTCGGCAAAGGCTAGGCACAGGTCCGCGAAAAGACTAAGTTACCGATCCTTAATTGCGCGGAGCGAAGCGGACATGGCAAAGATATCCTGGACCAGACGACTACTACCGGTTGTTCACGACGACGGGCAGCTCCTGGCTGTCGTCAAGCCGGCGGGCATCGACACGGGCTCCTACGCTGGGCTGACCACGCTGGGCGTACAGGAGCTTCTGCGCAGAGAAATGGGCGACAAGGTGCGGCTGGTTCCGATCAACCGACTGAGCCGCTACGAATCAGGCATCCTCCTTTTTGCGAAGGCGGAGGGTTTTGGGCGGGTGATGAAAACTGCGCTGCGCAAGGGCGAGATCACCCAGGAGTTCGTGGCCGTCGCCAAGGGCGAGGTGAAGGTTCGCAAATTGGTCATCGATTCGTCACACGGTACCTCGCGCGGACATTCACGTCCGAAAAAGGAGCGAGCCAAGAGCAAGACGGAGGCACCGACGATGGCGCGGGAAGCGACATCCGTCGAAGTGAACCGGACGGTGGGTGATCGAGTAATGATCCGCTGTCGAACGAGCCTGGACAATACCCACGCGATGCGGGCCCAGTTGCGCGCGGCCGGACTTCGGCTGCTGGGTGATCGCACGCCGGGGAAGTATCAGCGCGAGCCCAAGTATTCGGAAACGTGCCTGCATCTGGCGAAGGTGACGCTGCAGCATCCGGATCGCGGCGTGAAGGTGACAATCAGTTGTCCCACACCCACGGCGCTGGATGCCCATCTGCAAAAGAAGGTGGACTGGTCGCGGGCAGTTCATGCGGCGCTGGTGCGGCGGCTTCCCGTGCTGACGGATGACCGGACGAATGCCTATCGACTGCTATCGGGACATGTGGAGGACATGCGCGGCGTCACGATTGAACGTTTCGGCGACGTGGTGATCATTCGCGCCGAGGCGGACGCGGACATGGGGGAAGGTCAATTTCGAGCGATGGCGGAGTGGTATCGCGAATGGCTGGACGTGAAAACGGTTTGTCTGCGTTACGCGGCACGAAAGGGAAAGGCCGGAAGCGAGGGGGCCGAAGGCGAACCGGCACCGGACAAGATGCTGCTGGGAAAATCGTTGCCGGAAGAAATTGTGGTGGTGGAGAACGGGCTGAAATTCCTGGTGCGGCCGCAATCGGTGGCTGCGCAGGGGCTGTTCCTGGATCAGCGGGACAATCGGCAACTGGTGAATGCGTCGGCAGCCAACAAGGACGTGCTGAATTTGTTTGCGTACACCTGTGGATTTTCCGTCGCCGCCGCGGTGGGCGGAGCAAAGCGGGTGGTCAGCGTCGATCTTTCACCGAAGAACATCGAGTGGGGTCAGGCCAATTTCGCGCTCAATGAGCTGCCAGTTGAGGGTCACCTATTCCTGGCGGCGCACGTGGCGCAGTTTCTGAAGCGCGGCACCAAGGATGCCGAGAAGTATGATTTTATCGTGGTCGATCCACCGAGCTTTGCGCACGGGCGAAAGTCAGGGCAGGATTTTTCGGTGGAGCGCGATCTTACGGGACTGGTCGCGGCGATCGTACCGCTGCTCCGCGCGGGGGGGCGATTGCTGGTTTCGATGAACTTGCGGCGGATGTCGTGGCGGGCATTTCGGGAACGCGTGCGCGGGGGGCTGAGCGCGCGCAAGGTTTCGAGTATTGAACAGTTGACATTGCCGCCGGATTTCGCCATGGACGGGGATCACTCCAAATCACTGCTGGTCACGCTGAGTTGATGCAGACGCACCAACCCCCGACCGTGCGCGCGCTCCGTGGCGCGGTTGACGCGGCACATCACTTCACGATGATTCACGCATCCAGTATCTGACGGGATTTCTTTCAGCATGGCCGATGTCGTTATCATTCTGCTGCTTGTTCTGGTCAATGGCGTCTTGTCCATGACGGAACTCGCCGTTTTTTCGTCACGCCGGACGAGGCTGCAACAACTGGCTGCAGACGGGAGTCATGGCGCGCGAGCGGCATTGGGCATTCTGGATCATCCCACGGCGTTCCTGTCCACAGTGCAGGTGGGAATCACGCTGGTGGCGATTCTGACGGGTGCGATCGGTGAAGCCACGCTGGTGGACGAGCTGGCGGAAGTCATCCTGCGGATTCCGCTGCTGGCGCCGTATGCGCATTTTCTGGCCTTTGCGGTCCTCGTGACAGGCATCACCTATGTTTCGGTGACGTTTGGAGAAATTGTGCCCAAGCGCATAGCGCTGCGGCATGCGGAGAGCCTGGCCTGTTTTCTCGCGCCACCGATGCAGTTTTTCGCGCTGGTCGGATATCCTGCCGTATGGCTGCTTACCGCGTCCACCGATGCCGTCCTGCGATTCCTCGGCATACCGAAAGTTCATACGGTGAAAGTCAGTGCGGAAGACATCAAGATTCTGGTGGACGAGGGTGCGTACCACGGCGGCGTGCAGAGTTCCGAGCGGGAATTGGTGAAGAGCGCCCTGGAACTGCATGAGCGCCCGGTGAACACGCTGATGACGCCACGCTCCGATCTGGTCTGGCTGGACCTCGACGATCCGGAAGCAGAGAACTTCAAGAAAGTGGCCGAGAGCAAGTTTCGGCGATACCCGGTCGCGCGGGGAAATCTGGATCACCTGGTAGGAATTTTCGACACGCGGGAACTGGCCGCGCGGTGTGTGATGGGGCACAAACCGTCCATCAAGGATTGCCTGGTGCAGCCGCTATTGATTCCCGAAAGTACGACGGGTTTGCAGCTATTGGAAAAACTGAAGGCCTCGCCGATCCATGTGGCGATCGTGGCCGATGAGCACGGCGGGATTGAAGGGATGATCACCTATTCGGATGCGCTGTCGGCGCTGGTCGGCGATCTGCCCGGGGTTACCCCGGACGATCCGGTCGCGGTCCCCCGGCAAGATGGATCGTGGCTGGTGGACGGTTACATTGGCATTGCGGAATTCCGGCGTGCGCTGCGGCTGAGTAGCTTTGACGAAAATCCCAAGGGCGACTACAGCACGCTGGCTGGGTTTGTCATGGCCGAGCTGGGGCGAATTCCGAAGATCGGCGACACCCTGGAGGCGGACGAACTGCATTTTGAGATTGTGGACATGGACCGACACCGCGTGGACAAGCTGCTGGTGACGCGATTATCACGCCGCAACCAGGTGGATTCGGAAGGGACGAACGAAAGCCATCGAACCGATTAAGTCGGGCTGCGAACGATTCAAAGAATGATGCGCGTTTCGCGCGGCGGCACGACAAGGGCATTACCGACGGCCACATCTTCGCCATGCTGATTCACACAGGCAACCAGCAAACGCACACGCTTGGGGTTCACAATTTCCATTACGGTGGCGCGTGCCGTCATGATGTCACCAAAGAAGACGGGTTTGAGGAAGCGGGTGTGCAGTTCGACGAAGATGGTTCCGACTCCGGGAATTTCTCCGCCGAGCACGGTTGAAATAATTCCTGCGGTGAGAATGCCATGGGCGATACGGCGACCGAACTGGGTTTTTTGGGCGTATTCTTCGTCGATGTGCAGGGGATTGAAGTCCCCGGAGACGCCGGCGAATGCGAAGACGTCGGCTTCGCTGATGACCTTCGTGAAGATTCCTGAATCACCCACGGCGAGGGACTCGCGCGTGCGCATGACGGCGGTGGCAGTGCTCATGTTGAATTCTCCCGGAATCGCGCAGCGAAAACAATCCGCCGCGTGCCCGGGAGAACTATCGGCAGCCCGATCGGGACCGCTGGAAATGCCAACCTAGCGCCAGTAATAACGCGACTAATGATGCTCCGGCGCGCCGTGGCCTTCCTTTTTGGCCGCCTCGACGATCTGCCCCTGCACGTTTCCGGGAACTACTTCATAGTGTGAGAATTCCATCGAATAACTGCCCTGGCCGCCGGTGATGCTGGAGAGCCGCGAGTTATAGTCAGCGAGCTCCGCGAGCGGAACAATGGCTTTGATGGAGGCCATGTTGCCGGGAAGGACATCCTGACCCTGGGGACGACCGCGCCGCGAGGCGAGGTCGCCTTGGATGTCGCCGACGTTTTCCGCCGGGACAATCACTTCGACATGGACGATTGGCTCCAGCAAAACGGG
>CAZKIN010000015.1:15921-20915 GCA_964552515.1 uncultured Phycisphaeraceae bacterium | reverse complement strand
CACGTTGATCACCACCTTGCCATACTGGCCGGCTCCACCCGACTGTTTCTTGTGCGTACATTCGATGTTGGTGGCGGTGCCGAGAATGGTTTCACGATAAGGAATGCGGGGTGGTTTCGTTTCGACATGCAGCTTGTAGTGTTTGTTCATGCGGTGCAGATAAGTTCGAAGCTGCGCCTCGCCCATGCCGCGGATGACCAGTTCGCCGCCGGTACCGCGTTCGGTGGCAAAGCAGGGATCCTCCTCTGCGAATCGTTTGAGCGCCATGCCGATCTTGTCTTCGTCGCCGCGCGTCTTGGATTCGAGGGCCAGTGCAAACATGGGCTTGGGCAGCACGGGCATATCCACCGCACCGCTTTGGGTCGCGTAAACGGTGTCGCCAATATGCAGGTCAAGCTTGGCGAGCGCGACAACATCCCCGGCCACTGCAGCCTCAAGTTCCTTATGGTCGGGCCCGAGGAAACGCATGATCTGCCCGGGACGAATGCCCTTGGTTTCCTTGGCGGTCTTGATGGTCATGTCCGACGTGAGTTTTCCGGAATACACGCGAATGCTGAGGTACTTGATATGGCTCTTGATGTCGGTAGAAATCTTAAAGACCTTTCCGACAAACGGGCCATCCAGCGTCGCCTTCAATTCGGTTTTCTTGTCACCATCGACGAGCACGCGTTTCTTGCCGGTGACGGGACTGGGGCACATCGTTTGCAATGCGTCGAGAATTTCCGCAATGCCCACGTCGGCGTGCGAGTTGGTGAAAAACACCGGCATCACGGACCCCGCCGCCACAGCCTTGGCTCCCACTTTCCATGCATCATCCCGGTTAAGAGTGCCTCCCAGGTACTGCTCCATCAAGGCGTCGTCTACGCTGACAATCGCTTCGATCAGCGAGGTTTGCGCCGTTGCGGGATCTGAGAAATCCGTCTCGCCTTTGTCCGTCGTAGAGACGTTAACGACCGCCTTGCCGCCCCTGGCCGGCAGGTTCACCGCAACGCAGGACGTACCGAAGCTCTCCTGGATCTGGTCCATCAAACGAGGCAGATCCACATTGGCCGCATCAATGTGGTTGATCACGATCCACACGCCCAGCCCGAATTGCTTGGCGCGATCCATCATTTTCCGCGTGTTCACTTGAATTCCGGCGGACGCGGAGATAACCAGCAGGGCACATTCAGCTGCCGCCAGCGAGGCGATCGCGGGACCGCAGAAAGATGTGACGCCGGGCGTGTCCACCAGATTGACGTGAATGCCCTTGTGGGTCAGGTACGCAACATGTGAATCGTGCGAAGAAAGTTTCTCTCGCTCTTCCTCCGTATGATCGAGGATCGACGTCTTTTCGGGGATGCTCCCGAGTCGGTTGGTCATTCCGGCCTTGAACAGCAGCGCCTCGGCCAGCGACGTCTTGCCGGCTCCGGTGTGGCCTACCAAAACGATGTTACGAATCGATGAAGGGTCGAGTACGGACATGAAGGGCTCCCATTATTTATGTTAAAATTATGGCAAACCATCGCGCACGTTCACCGACCGGTCGCCGTGGCATACTCCGGTCGATGGGAGTATCGTACCGGAAACATGGGGCCATCGCCAAGAACATAATTAGTTTCAGTCATCGCCCGGAGTCAGCCATGCCCAGAGGAAAATCTACGTCGGCGCGACCGCGTGCGAAATTTCCATCGCGAGCCGATGGACCACTCACGGTACGACCACTTACCCGCGACGACTGGTCGAACATTGAGATGCTCTTCGGGAACAACGGCGCATGTGGAGGATGCTGGTGCATGTCCTGGCGCGTGCCGCGCGGCGGGAAGCTTTGGGAAGAAAGTAAGGGCGAGCCGAACCGGCAGGCATTTCGGCGGCTGTTGCGCGCCGGCAGAGTCTTCGGTTGCCTGGCATTCAGTGCGGAGGAGCCCATTGGCTGGTGCTGCGTCGGACCGCGGTCAGACTTTCCGCGACTCACCACCATCAAGGCATTGCAGACGGAATGGGACGAACGCACATGGTCAGTGACTTGCTTTTACATCAAATCCGCTTGGCGCGGACGAAGCGTGGCCACTAAGCTCCTCACGGAAGCGGTTCGTGTTGCGAAAGCAAACGGAGCGAATCGCCTGGAGGGGTATCCGGTCAAGCCCTACGGCGAGGGGAAAATCCCGGCCGCATTTGCATGGACCGGGGTTCCGCAGCTGTTCGAATGTCAGAAATTCGTCACCATCACACCGCCCGGTGCGTCCCGCGATGTCTACGTACGAAGTATCCGCCAGAATGCGAATGCCTAGTTGCTCTGTTCCGCGCCGATAAGGGCAAATCCATTGCGTGCCCGAATGTTGTCCGGGTTCATCCAAGAGCTGATCGCTTCCTGCGAACGTTTCGAGGAAATTTGAGACGACAAAAGTTCACGCAGACCGGCGAATTGTTCGGTTGTCGCTTCCTTGATTTCCGCCAATTCAACGACCATCACGGCAGCTCGATTCTTGATTTCCTGAACGGTCATCTTCTCCGGAGCATTCGCCAGGGCAAACCACTCATCAATCAGGTTGCGTGGCACGATTTCCACTCCCGGACCGGCATACACGGTTTGATTGGGGGAATCGCTGCCCACTTGAAACTGCTCAGCCCGCGCCACTGGCGGCGTCGTAAAATATCCGATCTCGCCGCCTCCGGGATCCTTCTGGCGTGCCTGCAATTCGGCATCGGCATCGAATGCATCCTTGAGGGTGGAATCACCGACGCAAGCGATGAGCCCCTTGGCCTTCATGCGTGCGGAATCCATCGCCCGGAGCAGGCGCAGGTCTTCGATAATACGTGTCTTCACCTCTTGGTGCCCCAGGGAGGGCCGACCATCCGCTGATTTCGTAATGCGGAACACGAAGACCTTGCCCTCATCGTCATTGGTGAGCGGGTATGGACAGGTTTGCCATAACGACAAATATTCGGAACGCCCCGCGCCATCATTTTGTGGCACCACGGGAACCGCAGGTTCGCTGCGAAACGCGAGCGACCGGAGCGTATGGATTTCACCACTGACTGCCCGGTGAGTCGACTGTCCAAGACCAATAACAATATCCGCCTCGGTTTCCGTGAATGCCAACGCCACACCCGTCTCAATGGCGGCGGGATAATTGATGGATGCGGGAATATTGGCAACCAGGCGATCGTAATAATTTTCCACGGCGACCTCGACCGGCGCTTTCCGGTATCCAGTCTTGAGGCGTTCGGCATCAACGAAAGGTTCGGCCGCGGATTGAACGAGCCAATCTGCGATACGCGCCGCCGATTCTTTCGCCACCTGTTTGCGTACCGCGTCCATCGCACGCGTCTTGGCTTCTTCCCATGTTGCTGAAGCACCGGGATCCACCGGGTCGGCCGCCAGACCAAGACTCAACTTGGTGAACTGACCCTTATTCTCGTCGTAGTACTTCCTTGCTTTCTTTTCGAGATTCGGCACGCCCAGTTGCTCGGCAATCTTGTTGCTGTCGATCACGATGAATTGCGCTTCGACACGCAACGGCATGTAATACCCGAAGTTCAGTCCTTCACCCTGCGGAACATCCTTATAGGGAGTCCACTGCGCTTCGATTTCCGCATCCGTGAATGTCAACGACTTGTCAACAAACGCCGCTGCCGGCAGGACAACCGCGTTCACTTTCGCACGGTCGAGTACTTCCTTGGCCGCCGAGCGAACCTGCGCGGTACTGGGGACAGCTGCCGCACCAATTGACTGGGTGGCCTGTTGAATCGAACGCAGGTCAGAAATGGCCTCCAGAATGACTTCTGGCTTGACGCGCAGATTCCGTGCCATACGATTGATCGTGTCCTCGCCACCCGCTCCCATCCACGCCCGCGCGGCCCGTTCGTCAATGGGTGTGGCATAGCGGCGCGCTTCCCGCGTCAGCATGATCCAGTCGACAATGTCCAATGGCCGATAAGAACCCGCCACCGGTTTGTTCCAGTTCATTCCCAAGCGCTGCAGCACTTCGGTCGTGGACGCGGCATGCATCTGGTCGCGGTTGCCGATAGGTCCCAATTCAGTGTTGGCCACCTTGAAGTTGGGATCCGGCTGCAGCGCACTCTCCAGAGCCACACCACCGATAAAAACAACCATCAACAAAGAAAGCAGGACCGCCAACATGACGCGGTCGTACTTGCGAAAAAACTTAATCATAACGCTGTAAATCCTTTCGTCGCCGTAGGTTAAAGAAAACCGGCGAAAGGGTGACCAGTATAGCCAATCGCCGCTTTTCAGCAACAGAGGGCGACTTCATTTTATTTCTTTCGGTTTGACACCGGGGGGCAATCCTGCTAAACCGCCCAGCCTCCCATCCGGTGGGGGCTATAATGTTCCGGTGCAGTCAAGCATTGCCGGGGTCGATATTACTCTTCGTTGCTCAACCCCGCTA
Organism: uncultured Phycisphaeraceae bacterium; assembly: GCA_964552515.1. GTDB lineage: Bacteria > Planctomycetota > Phycisphaerae > UBA1845 > UBA1845 > JACQXM01. Next base: position 16,524 of record CAZKIN010000015.1, on the reverse strand, counting down.
GGGCCGGAACCCAGGTTAGATTGGTCAAAACGTGGCTAAAAAAGCACAACGTTCGGAAAAATCGTTGGTTATCGTGGAATCCCCGGCGAAAGCCAAGACCATTAATAAGTATCTGGGTTCCGGATACGAAGTGATGGCCAGCATGGGCCACGTCCGCGATTTGCCGGAACGCGATCTCGGAATCGACATCGACGACGGATTTCAGCCTACGTATGAAATTCTTGCGTCCCGCAAGAAGGTCATACAGTCGATGCGTAAGGCCGCCGAGAACGCCGATACCGTCTATCTGGCAACCGACTTGGACCGCGAGGGTGAGGCCATTGCATGGCACTTGGCCCACGCTCTGAATCTACCTTTGGATCAGACCAAGCGCGTGGTCTTCAACGAAATCACCAAATCGGCCATCCAGGCGGCGTTTTCCCACCCCAACCAGGTAAACATGGACAAGGTGAACGCCCAACAGGCCCGGCGTCTGCTGGATCGCATTGTTGGCTACCAACTTAGTCCCCTGCTCCAGGAAAAAATGGGCCGCGGTCTGTCCGCCGGACGAGTCCAGTCGGTCGCGGTACGCCTGATCGTGGATCGTGAGCGCGAAATCCGTGC
>CAZKIN010000015.1:9755-15821 GCA_964552515.1 uncultured Phycisphaeraceae bacterium | reverse complement strand
TCGCTGATCTGAAGAAAGAAGATTGGGCGGCTTATCCCGGCAAGAACCTGCAATTGGTCAATTTGCATGGCAAGCTGAATCGCGCCGCGGCTCCGCGTTTTACCATTCGCGACGTGCAGACACGCCGTTCACTTTCACGTCCAAACGCACCGTTCACTACTGCCGCCCTGCAACAGGCGGCATCAAGTGAACTGGGGTTCTCACCGTCGCGGACTATGCGCGTAGCCCAGCAGCTTTATGAAGGCGTGGAACTTGGGGCGGGTGAAGGTCCGGTCGGTCTTATTACGTACATGCGAACCGACTCCACCAACCTCAGTGTTGATTCAGTGGAGGCGGCACGAAAGCTGATCCATGCCGAATTTGGCGCAAATTATCTGCCCGAAAAACCAAACGTGTTCGGTAATGCCAAACGCGCGCAGGAAGCCCACGAAGCGATACGTCCCTCCGACGCCAACCGTAAGCCGGCTGACGTGAAGTCGTCACTTTCCGCCGAGCAGTTCCGGTTGTACGACCTGATCTGGCGACGTTTCGTGGCCTGTCAGATGACCCCGGCACAATGGGATGCGACCACCGTACAGATCGACGCGACGACGTCGCGCGGTCAGGCGCTGTTCCGTTCTAGCGGTCGACGGCTGGTTTTCGACGGATTCCTGCGGGTGATGGGATTGCCGGACAGCGAAGAAGTGGTGCTGCCGAATCTGGCCGCCGGACAGGAAGTTGCGCCGCTGCATCTGGATCCCAGGCAACATTACACTTCGCCGCCCCCGCGCTATTCGGAAGCCGCACTGGTGAAGAAACTCGAAGCGGAAGGGATCGGCCGACCCAGCACTTACGCAGCTATTATTCAGACGATTCAGGATCGCAGTTACGTCGACCTGGTTGAAAAGCGATTGCAGCCGACGCACCGCGGCGAAATGGTCACCGATCGGCTGGTCGATCACTTTCCGCAGATCATGGACTACAAGTTCACTTCTTACATGGAAGAAGAACTCGACAAGATCGAGGATGCCAACCTGGACTGGGTTCACGTTCTTAATGAATTCTACGAACCGTTCCGCATTTCGCTGGACAAGGCGCGATCGGGTATGGAGCGGGCGAAACCCGAACCAAGTACCTACAGCTGCCCCACCTGCGGAAAAATGATGGTCTACCGCGTGGGGAAAAACGGACGCTTCCTGTCATGCAGTGACTATCCCGACTGCAAAGTCTCGATGAACATTGATGCCGAAGGCAAGCCGATCAAGGAAGTCGTCGGCGCCGAGCCATGCCCGACCTGCGGCAAACCGATGATTCTGCGCAAGAGTCGACTGGGCCCGTTCCTGGGATGCTCCGGTTATCCCGATTGCAGCCAGACGATGCCCAGCGATGACAATGGCGTGGCACTTCGCAAGGTCGCGGCCGAAGACATCAAGGAGCTATGCCCGGATTGCAATTCGCCCATGAGCGTGAAGTTCGCGCGCGGACGCGCGTTTCTGGGATGCAGCGCCTATCCCAAGTGTAAGGCGACCATCCCAATGCCGGCCGGGATTTACGTTGAAAAACCCAAGGCGGAGGACGCCGGCGTCCGCTGCGACAAATGCGGACGGGCGATGCTCATTCGGAAGGGTCGGCGCGGTCCATTCCTGAGTTGTTCCGGCTTTCCCAAGTGCCGTAACGCCATGCCGATGGAAAAGAAGGGCCATCTCGAAGCTTTGGAGGCTTCGGGTCAGATTCCCCAGGCCCCGCCCGACTTGCCGGCCGGCGCCAAAGGGCGCAAAAAAGGTGCCAAGGGCGCTGCGGTCAAAGTTGATATTTCCACACTGGGCCCTCCTCCGGAAGGTTTCGCCTGGACGCGGACCGGAAGGCCGGTCGTCGAGACTTGGCCGGAAGGCGACTTAAACTGTCCGCAGTGCAAAGGTGAAATGACGCTCAAGAACGGTCGCTACGGGCCGTACTACAGTTGCACGCGCTATCCCAAGTGTTCTTTTGTCTCCAATCTGCGCGGCGACGCCAAGAAACGCGCCGAGGCGGAATCTCCAACACCGGCCAAGCCCAAACCCGTTCCCACGGACATACCGTGCGAGGAGTGCGGGTCGACCATGCTTATCCGGCAGGGCCGCACTGGGCCGTTCTTGGGCTGCAGTACCTATCCCAAGTGCAAGAACTCCAAGCCCCTTCCCGAAGGTGCTTCGACGGAGTCGCTCGCAGTTGCACAAAAGTGATCAATCGGCGATGCTGCCGCCATGAAGAACCAGATCTTCATCGTCCTGGGGATCGCGAATGTCGCGCTGGGCGTCGCGGGGATACTCCTCCCCCTGTTGCCCACCACGCCATTCCTGCTCCTCGCTGCGTATTTCTTCGCCCAAAGCAGCGAACGCCTGCATGGCTGGTTGCTGGCGCACAAACACCTCGGGCCATACATCCACGCATTCCGCAACCGCTCCGGACTCACCCGGTCACAGAAGATCCGCATCGGCGCCTCATTCACCGTGATGCTCGGCCTGAGCCTCTATTTCGCACCGCTTTCGGAGATAAAACTCCTGCTCGCGGGAATCTGGATCTTCTGGATGGCGCTGCTGGTTCGGCTCAAAACGGCCAGTGCGCCGGTTGAACAGTGACGCGAATCCGGAAGGCGAGGTGCGGCCATGCCTCTCGATTCATTCGGCCGGGACATCAATTACCTGCGGATTTCGCTGATTGACCATTGCAACCTGCGCTGCGTTTATTGCATGCCGCTGCGCGGCCTCACCTTTGCGCCGTCGGAAGAACTCCTCACTGCCGATGAATTGGAACTCGTTGCCCGAGCGGCGGCCGAAGTCGGCTTTGGCAAGATCCGACTGACCGGCGGTGAACCCACACTCCGCACGGATCTAATCGAAATTGTTCGCCGCATTCGCCGAGTAGACGGCATTCGCGAAATCACCCTGACCACCAACGCCATCCTCATGACCGATCTCGCAAGACCCCTAAAGGAAGCCGGCCTCGATCGCGTAAATGTTCACCTGGACACCCTGAATCCACAGCGACTCCAGCGCGTCATGCGCTTCGGAAATTTCGCGTCAATGTGGGCGGGAATCGAAGCGTGCGAAGCGGCGGGACTTACGCCGATCAAACTCAACGCCGTCGTCGTCCGCGATTACAATGAGCACGATGTGGTCGACCTCGCACGCCTGACGCTGACACGCGATTGGCACATTCGATTCATCGAACTGATGCCCCTGGGCGGCGGGGAATGTGCAGGCCTCTCGCTCAGCCAATATGTCCCCAATCCGGAAACGAAAAAACGCATCGAAGAATCGATAGGCCCCCTTTCCGAATTGCCCCCGCGCGACCGCTCCGACGAAGCCCGCAATTTCAAGTTCGCCGATGCACCCGGCGTCATCGGCTTTATCTCGCCCGTCAGCGAACCCTACTGCGGCACCTGCAACCGCATGCGCCTTACCGCCGATGGGAAATTCCATCTCTGCCTCCTGCACGATGATGAACTGGATGTAAAAGGAGCCATCCGTACCGGCGGCGGCATTCACGCGGTCAAGCGAATACTCCGACAGGCCGTGATGCAAAAACCAACCGGACATGAACTCGACCACGGTGTCTCCACCCTCCGCCGCTCCATGTTCCAGATCGGCGGCTGATCGTCATGCGATCGAGTTGAGCAGCTCCTGCATTTCCGACAGCGCATGGTCATTTCCGCACTTCCGCGCGGCGGCAATTCCCCGTTGCAGAATTTCTCCCGCCTCGGCCTGACGACCGGCCGCAATCAATGCGAACCCCTTGTGGTGATAGGCCGCCGTATACACGGGATCGAATGCAACCGCCTGATCAAACCGTGCACACGCATCGTCGAACCTCCCCTCCTTCACGTACTCCATCGCCAGGCCAAAATGCAGGAATGGGTCTTCCGGCGACTTCGCCAGCAGTCCTTCAAGTTTTTCACGTCGTGACATTGCAAGTTCCTGTAGTAATAGGTCCTCGGCACAACATCGTGGGTATAGGAAAGCCTGGCTCATCCGTCAATGCACACGCGTTGCCGGGACGATGACACCTCCTTAGAATTGCCCATTGGGCAACGGCGATTCGAAAAAGGCCGCGCCTTCGCCCATGGGGCCGCCGCCGGCGTGCGTCGGCCACTCACCATTCGAAAAAAGGAGCACGGGGTGGCAGAAGGACAATCAGCGGCGAAAGAAGCGATGGAAAAATTGCTGGTCAGCATGGGCCAGCTCGGGGCATCGGATCTGCATCTTAAGGTCCGCTATTCACCTTTTTATCGCATCGCCGGCAACCTGCGCCGCGTGGACATGCCGCCCATTGCCGACAGCGCGCAACTCGAAGCCATGATGACCGACCTGGTTCCCGACGCCCGCCGCGAGGAGTTCCATTCCGCCCCTGACCTGGATTTCTCCGCCCGCGGCAGCACCGGCGACCGCTTCCGCATCAACGTCTTCCGCTCTTCCGGCGATATGCACGTCGCCATTCGCCGTGTGCAAAGCAAAATCCCAAACTTTACTGATCTCAACCTGCCCAAGGTCTACGAGGACGCCATTTCCAAATACTATGAAGGGCTCATCCTTGTGGCTGGTGTTACGGGCAGCGGCAAGAGCAGCACCCTCGCCGCGATGATCGAATACGTGAACCAGCACCGCAGCGTGCACATCATCACCATCGAAGACCCGGTCGAGTACATCTTCCAGCCGAAAAAAGCAATCATCGCCCAGCGGGAAATTGGCATCGACGTCCCTGACTTTCAAGAGGCATTGCGCTATGTCGTCCGTCAGGACCCCGACTGCATCATGATCGGCGAACTCCGCGACAAGGAGACCATGACCGCCGCGCTGCAGGCCGCGGAGACCGGCCATTTGGTCTTCGGCACCCTGCACTGCAGTGACGTTCAACAGACATTCTCGCGTATATTGGAATTCTTTCCACGCACTGAGCACGCCTTCGTGCGTTCGTCACTCGCCAACAGCTTGAAATCCATCATGTGCCAGAAGTTGCTGCCCGGCATCAACACCGGCTCGCAGTACCCCGCCACCGAGGTTCTGGTTAACAACACCGTGGTCAAGGACAAAATTTCCCGCGAGGAAGACCAGGATATCCCCGCCATCATCGCCCAATCCAAGGACGACGGCATGCATTCATTCACGGATTCGCTCTGCGAACTCGTCGATGCCGAAAAAGTTCACTACGACGTGGCCATGGACTTCGCCCCCAGCCGCGAATCCCTCGGTTCGGCCGTCAAGGGCATCAAGACTTCGGCGTCAGGATTGGTGGGAAGACTGCGGAAGTAATCTTAGCCCTTGGTCATTCTGCACAACCATAGTTCAATTGCAGGACACTGAAGTCCCGCAACAAAATGATTTGGTCCGCATCAAAATCAAACGCATCACGACAGGCCGTCGGCGCGCCCGCTCCCAGTTCCATGCATACCACCAACGCAACATGATCCAGCAATTCGATCGAATCGCTCGCGTTGAAGTCTCCGCGACATCCGGCGAATTCATACGCGCCCATGTCGACCCTCACGGCCGCGCCGCCGCCATCCGCATCAAAGAAGCGCGGCTTATCATCCAAGTCCAGCGGTGTTAACTCATCGAAGTTCATGTCACTATTCAGATCAACCACATCGGCAGGCACATCGCCGTCGCTTCCCGCATCCACACACGGCGACACCGTCCGAAGCCGATAGTCCCCCATCGCCGCATTCACAAAGCGCGGATCGGAATCAGCATTTCCGCTCGCCGCTCCGCCAAACGGAATTGTTCCCGCACCTGGATCGTCGTCTTCAATCAACGAATACGTGGCGCTTACCGAGCCGCCCGCCGAAAGGTCAATTTGCGCATCGACGGCCAAAGGGGTTGCGGCCAAATTCTGAAAGTAAATCGAATTCGCGGTCATCAGCGACGACAGGCCACCGACAAACACGCCGCCACCAAGTCCACCCGCCGAATTTTCGCTGATTGTTCCGTGCGACACTGTCGGACATCCCGCGCCGTCCACATACATCGCCCCGCCATTGCCGGACACATCGTTGCCCGCGAACAGGACATTGGTCATTTCCGACGCACCGCCGAACTCAAACCATCCCCC
>CAZKIN010000015.1:0-9655 GCA_964552515.1 uncultured Phycisphaeraceae bacterium | reverse complement strand
CGTCGTCGAATCAATGACCGGCGCGCTGCCGTCATTATGAATGCCGCCGCCGCTCATCGTCGCAGTATTATCCTGAAAAAGGCAACCGCTGATCGTCGGATGGCTCCCCAGGTTGAACATTCCACCACCGCGATCGGCCTGATTGTTCATGAATGTGCAGTTCAGAACTGTCGGATCGCTGGCGTCATTGTACATACCGCCACCCCGCCATTCGCCGGAGACAAATGTACCCGCCCCACCCGTGATGACGAATCCTTCCAGTATGGTTCCGGCCCCCTCGCCGCTCGCACATGTGACCGCGCTTGCCTCCTGTCCGGTCGCATCAATGACACTCAGTCCGCCGCCGCGATTGAGCGCTCCTGCCCCGCGTAAAGTAATGGCTTTTCCTTCGAAATTGATCGCCTCGTTGTAGGTGCCCGGCGCGGCCTCCAGTACGTCTCCATCCTGCGCCGCCTCAATAGCCCCCGCAATGGTGAAGTAATAAGGTGTGTTCGCCTGCGTCATGTTGACGATCGGCCCCGGGCCAAAGACCACGGCAAAATCGTATGGCGTATACGATGGTCCCGCGCAGGTCGGGTCGTAGGCCGGGATACACACCGCCCCAAGATCATCCACCCCGCTGAGTACGCCGCGAAACGCGCCGAGCAGCACCGTTCCATTTTCCGTCGACGTAAACTCGATGCGGTCGATAAGCTGCGGCGAAATAAATCCATGTCCGACGGCCTCCACACCGTTCGTCGCCGAGGGACTCTTCGGTGACACCGCAAAGTCGATGAGTTGTCCGCCCGCATGGAGGTTCATGCGCACCGTGTCATTCACGGCAAGTGACCCGTAATTGGCATAAAACGCACTGATTGGCGGGTTGAAGTCTAATACCAGCTTGCCGTCGTCGACGATATACCCTTCCGAGGCCGACTCCGCCGACGTACCATCTCGAATGGGACAGATCAGCGCGCCGGTGGCATCCAGCGCGCTCACTGTTACCTGCCCGCCGCCAAGTTGCAATACTTGCGGCGCCGTGGCATCCGGCACGCCCACCACGTTGCATCCCGCAAACGAACTTCCCTGGCCCGGCCACGCCTGATCAAATGCGTAGGCTTCCCAACGCCCGGGCACCTCCCCCTTCCACTGCGTCGCCTTGCGTTCCAGCTCCTTGACCACCGCCGCATCCGATCCGGATATTAAACCACTGAGCATGCTGATGAGGTCCGCAGAAACCATGCACCATTGTGGCTTGGTCGGCCGGTGCCCCCACGAACTACCGTCGGCTTCCCAGTCCATCAGGTATCCTTTGCGGGTCTGCGCATTTGAGCTCCAACTGGTAGCTTTCACGCCGTCCTCCAGCGTCGGGACGTGCCGGAATCCGACAATTTCTCCATGTCCATCGCTCACGCCGCAGGAAATGCTCGAATCAATTGGATCAGTTCCAGTGGCGCAGGTATCTACCGCCTTTTGGTCATTCTCACCTCCGGTGGGCGGCGTAAAGTTGAAGTAGCGGTCGGTGTTGAAATCAAAAGGGAATGCCGCCTCCGTTTGCCAGCGGTGGAGCAGGTTGTGTACGTTGGAAGACAACTTGCGCGCCGCCGGATTGTGCACGAAAACTCCGCAGGTGGGCGCGGTCAAAGTCCAGTTGGTGCCCAAACCCGGCGGCTCGTCGCGATAGCTTCCGATGGGAAAGCAATCCAGTGGGATCTTGCAGAAGCCGAGGAAATTGCGGTCGCAGTCCTGGTCCCTGAATCCGTTGAACTCGCCGTGAATGGCGCGCCAGCGCGTCCAGTTGTAATCCTTATACCCGACGCGCCCGACTGGCAGGCTGCGGTTTCCTACCGGGTCAATGGGCGCAAGTAAATGGATGGGGGAATCAACGTTACTGCCCAGCCGGGAAACCGAACCGCCGCCCATGCTGTGACCCACCACGACCACCAGCGCCGTCGGCTCGTTTTGGTGAACCGCGCGCACAAACCTCAGCGCATCGGACTGAAACTGGTTGTCTTCCTCCGGTTCCGCCTTTTGACTGAAATGCCCGTCGTTTCCCGGCTTGGGAACAAACCCACCGAGCTCGGTGGCCAAGTTTCCCGGTTGCGACTGCGGCAGGTGCAGCGGCCTCTCCATATACGGCGCCAGCAGATTGTTCCACCACGCATAATGAACATAGCCGCCCTGCTCGAGCACATAGTCTGCGAAGTTGAAATAGTGCAGAAGGTCGAAACTTGCGTTCTGCGAGTATCCGCTCACCAGCAGGGCATAAACAGTGCGTCCCCGCGGTATGGCAATGAAATCATCCGCAGCGCCCTGCGCCCCCGGCAAGGGAATCGTGATTTCGTTGCCCTCGAACACACAAGCGAAGTCGATCAGCGTATGCGGCCCACTGCAATTCGAATCATAGGCCGGAACACAAACTGATCGCAGGTTGTCGTCGGTGGTGTCGACAAGGCCGGTGAAGCCGCCTATCAGCACCGTGCCCGCCTCGGTGCACGTAAACCGGATTTCATCGATGAGCACCGGTGACGCGAAGCCATGCCCGGCAGCGTGCCCGCTGTGCGTGCTCGCCGCCGAAACAATCGTATCCACGAGATTTCCGCCGGAATACAAGCTCATCGTACACGTTTGCCCGATAGCCAGTGACCCATAATTGGCATAGAACGCGCTGATCGATGGACTGAATTCCAGGGTCGCCGAGCCACCATGGGGTATGTACCCATCAGTCGCCTTCAGGCTCGATGTCCCATCCTGAAATGGGCACACCGTGTTGTTCGACGCGTCGCGCGATGTGACCGTGACCTGTCCCCCTACCAGTTGCAACGTCTGTGGTCCATTGTTATCCGGAGTGCCGGACACCGTGCAGCCTAGAAAGGAATTGCCTGAACTTGGCCACGCCCGATCAAACGCAAACCCGACATAGCGCGGCTGCGCCGACCGCCAGCCGGGAGCGTTGCGCACATACTCTGTCACCACGGACGCCGCATGAGCCCTGTGCCCTATGCAAAATACTGCGCCGACCGCGACAAACTGAAATAATCCCCATGGAGCCGCGCGAAACACGGATCGGGTTGTAAGATTCGCAGCTGCCATTCCAGCGTTTCCTCGCACGTGTGACCGGCCAAACTGCACAACCATGACGAAGGGCTTCGCCGTTGGACCCGGTGCCATCCCTGTCTCACCGAAACACCGATCCATCCGTGTTGAAATGTGAATCCGATTATAATGAAGTGTGCAGACTCGAAACAAGGAAAAATGGCGCAAATTGCAACGGTTTTCTGGTAGGCGATTGACAGGAAATGAACTCTCGGACCTTGATTGAAGTCCAGCACGGCTTCACCAGGTCCGCCGTTCATTAGTGTTTGGCGGCCGTTATCCCCCTTCCGCCAGGGCATGCTCGCAGAACGCCTCCGGCAGATAATCAATCAAGTCCATGGCCATCAGTGAATGCCGCCCCAGTTCTTCCGCCGCAAAATCCCCCGCCAAACCATGCAGATGCACGCCCAGGATCGCGGCTTCCAGCGGGACCATCTTCTGCCCGATCAGCGCCGCGATAATACCCGTGAGCACATCTCCCGCGCCGCCCGTGGCCATGCCGCTGTTTCCCGTAGCATTGATGAACAACCGCTGTCCATCGGTCACGATTGTTCCATGGCCCTTAAGTACCACGTTACAGCCATAGGCCGACACCAAATCCAGCGCTGCCTGCTTGCGACTCTCCATAGTCGCCGAAAAATCGCTGCTCTTTCCGGCCGCCGCCAGCAGACGCCGTGCTTCACCCGGATGCGGAGTGAGCACGATCCGCTGTGGATTTGAAATGGGTGGGGGCGATAATGTCGCCAGCAAATTCAAGCCATCGGCATCTACGACTACCGGTCCGGGGAACTGCTGTAGGAGCTGCACAACCACTTCCGCCGAAAGAGCATCACCCAAACCCGGCCCGAGCGCCACCACGTCCGGCGCGTAATCACTCAGCGCCTTGAGCAATCGCGCAATCGTCACGGGCAATGTTCGCGCTGTCGCTACCGGACAGATGGTTACCGCCGCTCCACGTACTGCTTCCGGCACAAACATCTGCACCAGGCCGGCACCGCTGCGCGCCGCGGCCATTGCCGCCAGTGCCGGCGCGCCGGCCATGCACACCTCGTTGCAGCCGCCACCGATGATGACGATCCGCCCGACACTTCCCTTGTGCGCGTCTTCCGCTCGCGTCGGCAGCGGAGAAACTTCACGGGTGATCGTCACGTTAGGTGCCACTATGTGTCACTTTCGAAAGATTGTGCGGCCGCGATTCATCAGCGCAGCCGCATACCCCGCACCGAATCCGTTGTCGATATTTACGACCGTCACTCCCGCCGCGCAACTGTTCAGCATCGCCAGCAGCGCCGCAATCCCGCCGAAGCTCGCACCATAACCAATGCTAGTAGGCACCGCGATGACCGGAAAATCAACCAGCCCCCCCACCACGCTCGCCAGCGCCCCTTCCATTCCGGCAACCACCACTGCGACACTTGCCGACCGGATACTCTCCACGTGGGTAAGCAACCGATGCAATCCCGCAACTCCCACGTCGTAATAGGTCGCCGTTGCCTGCCCCATCATTTCCGCGGTGATTCGCGACTCTTCTGCCACCGGAATATCGCTGGTCCCCGCACAAAGGACCGCAATCGGGCCATCTTGCGGCACGATGGGCACTTGGCGCAGCGTGATCATCCGCGCGGCTTCGTGAAACTCCGCGGACGGATGCTCCCGCGCAATCAAGTCAAAGATCGCGCGAGTTGTGCGTGTAATGAGGACATTTCCCCCCGCCGCGGCGCGCCTGCCGAAGATCGCCATCACCTGCTGCGGCGTCTTGCCCTCACCATAAATTACCTCGGAAAATCCGCAGCGGAGCCCACGATGGTGATCGACCTTGGCGAAACCCAGGTCTTCAAAGGGAAGCGTCCGCAGCCGCGTCAGCGCATCGTCGACGCTTTGCCGACCGGATTGCACCTGTTCGAGAAGTTGTCGCAGCGCTTCATGGGTCATGCTCTGCCATTCTATGACCAAGCCGCGATTTTCGGGAAGGTGCCCGCTCGCAGCCGCCTCCAGCCCCCTTTTCTCCACCACCCAGGGCGCCACCGCCCGCGTGCCAAACGCCACCTGTCCGCACTCCGCCGCGATGGTGTCCGCTGAGTGACAGCAATTGGCCTTTTGGCGCCAAGTCGATCTGCCGTCGCGCAGAGAGTGTGCGTTATCAGTCACCCAGAATCGCGCGTCATGAGCGCACCGCTGGCGACGGCATCGAGCGAAAGCGATGCCGGTCCGCGGTTCTTCAGGATGTGAAATCCCAGACCCGCGATCATCGCCGCATTGTCGGTGCAGTACGCCATCGGCGCCGCAACAAAGCGGAAGTTTCGATCATGGCAGGCCGTCTCCAGCGCGGTGCGCAGGGTGCGATTCGCCGCGACTCCGCCACCCATCACCACGGTCGTCAGACCAGTTTGCCTTACGGCGAGCAAGGTCTTGCGAATCAGCACGTCAATGACGGATTGCTGAAAACTCGCGGCGATATCAGCCAGTTGCGCGCGCGACAGGCGCTGCAGTCCGCCACTGGTCTTTCCATTTCCATGAACATGATAGAGGACCGCGGTTTTGATTCCGGAAAAGGAAAAATCCAAAGAGTCACCGGCGAGCATGGTGCGGGGAAAATCTATCGCCTTGGGATTTCCTTCGCGGGCGAGTTTCTCGATTTCCGGTCCGCCGGGATAAGGGAGATTCAAAATGGTGGCGACTTTATCGAACGCCTCGCCAGCCGCGTCGTCGATCGTCGCGCCGAGCAAATCGATTGCCGTCGGCGCATTTACTTGAAACAACGATGTGTGGCCGCCCGAAACGATCAGCGCAATGGCCGGCCAGAATTCATCGCTCGCGCCGAGCGCGGGACTGTAAGCGTGGGCCTGGATGTGATCAACGCCGACGAGCGGTTTGTTCCAGGCCCAACTGAGAGTTTTTGCGGCGGTGAGGCCGATGATCAGGGCGGGGACGAGCCCGGGGCGATGTGTCACTGCGATGGCATCAACACCTTCGGCCGAACAACCTGCCGCACTCATGGCTTCCTCGATGACGGAATCGAGTCGCTCGATGTGCGCCCGTGAAGCGATCTCCGGAACGACGCCGCCGTATTTGCGATGCAAGTCCACCTGCGACGCGACGATGTTGCTGCGCACGCGGACTCCATCCTCCACCACCGCCGCGGAGGTTTCGTCACAGGAAGTTTCGATGGCCAATACGGTCGTCATCGGCAGATTTCCATTCCCACCATACTCCAACGCCCCGGTAAGACTATCACAACGGAACCGCTTTCGCACTGTCCGGGCAACCGAAGTTCCGCTCCACACCACAGCGGGCAGATGCTACAATTGCACGGATGCGAATTCGACCAGCTAACAATCAGGATGCGGACGCGATCCGGCGTGTCGTATTCGGCGTGCTCGCGGAGTATGGGCTTACCACCGAGCATCGCGGGGTGGACGTCGACCTGGAGGACATTGCAGGGAACTACTTCGCGCGTGGCGGTCTCTTTGAAGTGGTCGAAGATGGCGAGCGCGGAATCGTTGGCTGCGTGGGGCTGTTCGCCAAGGAGGACGGAGTTTGCGAACTGCGCAAGATGTACCTGCTGCCCGACATGCGCGGTAAGGGCATCGGCCGGCAATTGCTGGAGCGGATGCTGATGGAAGCGCGACAGCGCGGATTCAAGCGAATGGAACTGGAAACATCGAGCAAGCTGGTTGAAGCGACGGCCATGTACCGACGATATGGATTCACTTCGTACCGCGCGACCCATTTCGCCATGCGCTGCGACGAGGCGTTCTATCTGGATCTTTCCGCAACCTCCCCGACACCACCGCATTGCGACCAGCAGAACCTCAAGCCATAGATTCCACCCTCAACCTACTCGCACCCATTCACTTCCGGATACACCGAAGCCTCGGGCAAACTGTTCAAATCACACCCTAGCGAACCCGGTTGCCAATTCTGACCGCCGAGTTGGTAGTGCCTCGTACACCAGAAATGAAATGTGCTCGACTCAAACTGCGGACATACCCAGGCTCGCGCCTCCTCCACCGATGCAAATCCGCCTTGGAATTCCACTTTTACCACCGGTACACTCGGATCGATGCCGCCCCCCGGATAAGATGACGCCGAGCCGGGTTCTTCAAAAGATTCCCGCGTTCCGATGTACATCAGCGGAGCGCCCCAGCAGCACACATTCCCCGTATACCAGATGACATACTCAACCGGTGGCGTACAAACCACATTCGTACAGTCCGACCCGTCGCCCGAATAAACTCCTCCATTGATGTTGGCGCACGCCGCGGCCGTCACATCAGTGCAAGTGACGCCCGACACGCAGCACGCCCCCATCTCGGTAGACGGCTGTAAGCAGGGGTTCGGCGTGCAGGTGGTTGCATTTTCCATCACCGTGCCTTCAATGAGCAGGCACGCCGTGCTGGACATTAATCCGCAGTCCCCGTTCGATGTACAGCACACCGCATCCGCCCCATTGCTATCCGATCCCCGCGCGCCGCAGTCCGTGCAATCCGTGCCCAACGAACACGACGACGCGGTGGACCCCGTCCCTCCGTCCTCGCAGATCGCATTAAATGCCGTCGCGCAGGAATTTTCACACCCCGGTGGCCGGACGATGGTGCAGAATTGAATATCTTCGATGGTTTCCTCAATCGATTGCGATCTCACCAGTCCTTTCTGATTGCCGTCATCGTCATCACACTTCAACGCGGAGTACGCATCGAATGCGGTGACCCCCTTATCCAACGCATCAAGCGCGGTCGCAAATCCATTCTCCAAGGCCGAAGCGCCGCTACTCACGGCTGAAATAAGCACCCGACCGGATTGACTCATGATCTCCAGCCCTATGTCAAAGTCATCGCCTACGCTCTGTAGGAAAGCATCAGTGTTCTGCCCCTGCAATCCCGCATCCGCGACCGCCACCGCACCGCCCGCTACCGAAACCAGCACGCCGGTCAGCACAACCGTGGGCGTGGCAACGGTCACCAAACCAAAAATGGTGATCGTGACACCCACGCCAGTTGCCAGGTATCCCGCCAACCGGGTTCCACTCGATTGAGTTCTCCGCAGAATATCGTTGATCACTTCCCGCATGCATTCTTCAATAGTCAGTCCTGATGGCGGATTGGGAATGCATTCGTCCACGCCGCGACGTCGCACCGACTCTTTCGCCGCGACTCCGCTGTTCTCATCAATCCCGGCAATCATGTTCACCAGCAGGCGATCAGCCATCACTAGCGACTCACCCGAAAGCGTTGTCACTCCCAGTTCACCAAGATCAACCTGCAACTCACCGGTTGATTCCAGCTCATCCAGCGTCGACTGCACTTCCGCCACCCGCGCATTTAGCGCGGCCACCGCCTCCGCACCCGCCTCGGGACCAAATTGCTGACCCATGGTATTCAGGTTTTCAAGCGTCCTTTCATACTCTGCGATGGAAACCTCAAGGAACGCCTTGAATATCGCTCCCGGCGCTACGCCCGGAAGAGTATGCAGATCATTCACATCAATGGTCGCCTCACCGGAGAGATTCTGTATGGAAACGGTCCATTGTCCCGCCCCCATCGTGCCGGCCGCAGCGTCCACATGAACCGGCACGGCCACATCAAGCTCACCAGCACCCTCCGCGAATGCCAGAACGCGCACCGTCACTCCCGCGGCATCCTTGAACTCAACCGTGTGCTCACTATTTGCACTGATGCCATCGTGCGACAGAGTCACGAATTCCCCCGGGTTGACCCGCATGTGGGAAAGCCCCAGTGTTTCGCCACCGCTTCCACCCGATCCCGCCGGCGCACACGAAGACACCGTCAAAATAGTGCCCGCCATCAGACATAACACACTCAGCAGGATATTCCATTTGCCATGACGCAAATACATGGATGCACTCCTCTGCTCGCTGAAGCAAGTCGCTCCGGTAGATTGGAACACGCGGCCGCACGTTGAATGGATGATCGCGAAGCCGCACCGACAAAATTCGAGAAGGCTGACTCAATTCGCATGATAACAAACCCAAGCCAGTCGATTCAAGCGATATCGGCCTATAACTACGCTCCGCCACAGGTTTCTTCGTCCCGTGAAGCGCGCTCGCTGTTCGCTCCACGACCCGCTGGCATTGGCGACCTGATGCCGATTATCATCAACCGGTCGCGCGGCTCGGTGCTCGCCCGCAAGCTGCCCTGATAGGAATTTGACCCATGCTCCGATCCCGCTCGGCCATCATCTTCGACCTCGACGGGACTATCACCCGTCCCTACTTGAATTTCGATGCCATTCGAACGGAAATCGGGCTGCCGGCGGGTCCGATCCTGGAAGGCATAGCGCACCTGACCGCGGCCGAGCAGGCGCGGGCGCATGTTATTCTGGAGCGGCGGGAGCGTGAGGCCGCCGAGGCGAGTGAGTTGCAGGAGGGAGCGCGCGAAGTCATCGACCACATCCGGCGCGCCGGCCATCCGGTCGCGATCATGACGCGGAACTCGCGGGTCAATACGGATCATGTCCTGCGGGCGCACGGTCTGGCCGTGGATTTCATTCGTACGCGCGATGACGGAGCGATCAAGCCATCACCGGAACCAGTGCATGCGATATGTCAGTCATTGGACAC
>CAZKIN010000014.1:29278-32288 GCA_964552515.1 uncultured Phycisphaeraceae bacterium | reverse complement strand
CTAACGCCACGTTTGAGCTAAACAGCTTCTCATCCTATGCGCCGTGGAATCCGCCGTTGCCCCCCGGCGATGTGGCCATTGCGGACGGTGAGATCATCGCGGGTTCGGGGCTGTACAGCGGGCAGCCGTTCAGCGTATTTCCGGGCTACGTCAACACGATGGCCAGCCTGACCTACAGTCCGTTCGGTAATGTCTTTGCCTTGTCACTTATCAACGAGGACCTGGAGAATCCGATGACCGGCGACCTGATCACGCTGGCCGGCGGTCTGCATTCCACCGAAGTGCGGCGACTCGATCAGGGAGTCATCGTCGGACTGGTCACCGCGGTCGGCGGGCTGTCGGGTCCGAGCATTTATGAGGACGGGACGTCTCCGGTGCCCAAGCCGGTGACCGGCATCATGTACCTGCGCAGGGATGCGACGCAGTGGAAGGTGGATGTGTACTGCGCGTACGAAGGCGGGATTTTCTTTGGACAGGCCGTCGGCGATCTGTGACGAATATATGGCACTCATTGCACTCACCACGGATTATGGCACCAGCGACGGCTACGTCGGCGCGTTAAAGGGGGTCATCCTCGGCATCGCGCCGCAGGCCACGATCGTGGATGTCACGCACGATATCGCCCCGCAGGATGTGCAGCATGCTGGGTTTGTGTTGTGGCAGGTGTTGCCGCACTTTCCGACCGGGACAATTCATGTGGCCGTGGTCGATCCGGGGGTGGGGACGGCGCGGCGGATACTGGCGGTGCGGTGTCACCAGCAGGTCATTCTCGCGCCGGACAATGGATTGCTGTCCTTTGTACTCGATGAGTGGCCGGCGGACGAAGTACGCGCAGTGACCGATGAACGGCACCTGCTGCCGCAGCGCTCGGCCACCTTTCATGGCCGGGACATTTTCGCGCCGGTGGCGGCGCACCTCGCGAACGGCACAACCATTGCCAAACTGGGAGCGGAAGCGGGCGCGTGGGAACGCTTGCCGGTGCGCCTTGTGGCCGAACCCATGGATGGAGGGCTGAAGGGCGCGGTCGTGCACGTGGATCATTTTGGAAATCTGGTGACCAGTATCCGTCGCGATCAGTTGCCGAAGGCATTGTCGGATAGCGGGCAGGTGCTGATTGGAGCGGGTGGCAAGACTATTCGGCAAATCAGCAGAACTTTTGCCGACGTAGCGGTCGGAGAACTGGTGGCCTACTTCGGCAGCAGCGGCTTGCTGGAGGTGGCAGTGAACGGCGGATCGGCGGCGCGGGTGCTCAGCCGGCCGCGCGCGGTGACGTTGACGGTGCGACACGCGTAATTACTGCCATATAGATGGCACAAACGAGCGACGGAGAGCGGAGCGCAGTACATGGATCCGCAGCATACAGGCCATGAGCGTCTCGACGATGGCGTGCATCGCCTGCGCCAGGATCATCCCTGCGTGGGATGTGGTTACAACCTGAGGACACTACCGCATGCGGGAAAATGCCCCGAGTGCGGAAGGGCCGTAGGTGACAGCACGCACAAGGGAGTTTTGATTGCACCAAGGGAAGTGCTGTTGACGATTCGCACGGGGGCGAAGGTGCTCGCGTTGCTGCCGTTGTTGGCCATCGGGGGAATGGGGTTAACTGTATTTCTTTTCGCTTTTACGAAGATTTTCCTTCGGTCCTCGATCCATGTCCACGGACCATTCTGGGGAGTCCTGGTTGCCGCGATGGTGGTTCACGGGTTTGTCATCTTTGGGAGCTTTCAAGTGGGAACTCCAGTGCCTGGTCAGCCTGAATGGCCTGCAGCGCCGCGCATCTGGACTCGCTACGGTGCCGTAACATTACTCCTGGGGCCGATGGTTTTTCTTATGGAGTCAAATCGTCATGTCGACTTTGCGATTGGTTATGTGATGACCACTTACAGTCTATGGATGACCGCCAGTGTGTGGTTGGTGCGGAGTCTCGCAGAACTGGCAGACGACGACTTGCTGCGATCGTTTGCGACCGTGATCTTGTCGCTTGGATTTGCAGGCAGTTTCATTTATTTGTTTGTAATCGCCTGTGACGGATTCGGCTTGCTTAGCGATGTATGGTATGTCGTGGCGCTATACAAGCTAAACAACATATTGATACCGTTCCTGATCTGCGCCGGAGTGATTCTGTCGGCGCTATCGATGAACGGGTTGGTGCAACTCCTCGATAAGTCCCTGCAGGGCGACATTCATTGAGTTGGCTGCGTTGCGGTGTGGAAGTGACGCATTGCTGGCGTTTGATATTCCCACGACGCAGCGAATAGAACCGACCTGATATGCTGTCAAAGATGTGGCACTGACCAGCACAAGAGTGAAATCACCCTGCGCTGAGTGTACGGAGCTACTTGAAAAGGATCTCGGGGCGGATTCGGCGGCGGAGTGGTGGGCTACGGCGCAAACGATGCGCGGCGCGACGGCCAGTGCGGGATTGCCCGCCGATGGAGTGGATATTATCGGTGATTGGCTCTGCTGTTTCGCGTATTCTTCATGAGGGTTTTTCCTAAACCGGGCATACGTAGCCACCGATAGAAATGTTGCCGCGGTCGGGTGGACATATCCCCCACTCGGACGGAAAAGGATCCACCGTCCCAGGACAGTTTCGTTACCTCGGTTTCGATTTTGGAATTCAAAGGAGATTCAAGATGACCACAGCCACGTCATGCGCGACGAGCTATCAGAATTGCGCCCCGGTCGGCGCCCGTATGCCCTTCGAAAGCATCAACGAGCCGGGTTGCTACATCTGCAACTGGAGCGGCCACCTTCTCCGCGTGCCGGAAGACGGCGTCGCGCCGGGTCGCTCGCCGCTCATCAACGTGATTGGTCCGGAGCAGTTGTTCGTGACCAAGATCAGCGACAATCCGTTCATCACGCTGACCAAGGCCAAGATGGTCGCGTCGAACCTGGACATCAACGTGAACTTCTAATCATCCCGACGGGGTGGTTTTTGCGCCGTTCTCATACCGGCGTATTTGACGCAAGAAGTGCGGCGGTGCGGAGTTCTAAACTCCGCGCCGCC
>CAZKIN010000014.1:24385-29178 GCA_964552515.1 uncultured Phycisphaeraceae bacterium | reverse complement strand
GGGTCAAGGTGCGAGGCAAGAACTGCCGACATTGAATGTGCTTCACCGGCACAGCGCAAAAAATTCACAGGCCGGTTGCGGATGGTCGGCTATGGCGGATTGGACCTCACTACGTAAGCGAACGAGCGGCAAGTGGCAGATTCCGCTGCTGCTCGTGTCGAGTGTTCTGTTGGGCGGAGCGCTGCTGCGTTATCGGCAGGCAGCGCAGGAACTGACGCCGACGGAAGCTTTAGAACTGCTGACCTCGCTGCAAGGCCAACAAGCACACGAACAAGTCCTCCATGTGGCACAAGAGACGTTACATAAGGAAGGGCTTCCGGATGAGGTGAACGCCACTTTGCACCTGCATCTGGCCCGGGCGAGTTCGGCGCTGGCCGTTGAGCGCAAGGTCATGTCGGAAAAAGTGGGTGATGGGATCGTGGAAGCGTATGGCGTTGCAAGTGCGGCGCACCTCCCATTTACCGGCGAGGACTTTGCCAATCTGGGGCGAGCGCACGAATGGCGCAGGCGATTCGACGATGCGGTCAAGTATTTTGAGAAGGCAATCTCGCTGGGGGCGGCGGATCGCACGGAGATGCAGCGCCATGTGCTGCTGCTACGCAAGGAGGAATTGGCGGCCACCCCGGCAGAATACAGCGCGGCGCTGGATAGGTTCTTGATGGGACTTGATCCCGCGGAACTGGACATACGGCTGTGGGCGGTCGAGCAGAAACTGGAGACGCTGGCGCGGGAGGATCAGTGGGAAGAAGCCAATGGTCTGCTGATGCGTGAGCTTCCGACGTTTGCCGAGTCGAAGCACATGGAGGGTTTCGAGTACCTGCAAGCGCTGGTTTTGTATAAGACCGGCCAATTCGACGACGCGGAGCGGCTGTTGCGGGCGGTTCGCAACCGGGTACTGGTGACGGATGAGGTGCACGCGCGGACCGGCTGGCTGCTGGGACGAACGATTCTGAATGATGGAGGTCCGCAGCGTCCGGAGGAGGCCATCAGCTTCTTCAGCGACGTGATCGAATATCACGCGAAGAGCGCTTATGCGGTGGCGAGCCGGATCGGATTGGCCGAGGCCTACGCCTATCTGGATCGTCATGATGACGCGGTGTCGAGTTATCGCATTGCGCTGGAGGACCTGGAGAAGGCGCGCAAAGCGGATTTAGCAGATGCGACAGTGGTGCGGGCGTCGCTGAGCATCATGGCGGAAACGATGCGGCTGAAGGGCGACCTGAAGTCGGCGCTGGATTACGCGGAACTGATGGCCGGGCTTATCGATCGTCGGAACACCGAGCAGGCGACGGCGCAACTGCGACAACTGCTGGAACTGCAAAAAGCGCGCGGTGAGGAACTGGCTGCGCAGGAAAGTACAGTGGAGTCGCCCGTCCGCAGCGAAGTGGAAGCCATTGCGGTGGCCCCGTCGGAGGGGAGTCGCAAGTTGTTTGCGGCGGCATCAGAGACAGCGCACACCCTGGCCCGCATGACGACGCTGGCGCAGACACAATCGGCCAATCACGCGTGGGATGCGGCGGAGCTGGCATCCCGGGCGGGGCGGTGGAACCGGGCGATCGAGCTGTACCAGGGATTTGCACTGGAACATCCGCGCCATCCGATGGTGCCGCGTTCGCTGCTCAGGCAGGGACAGTTGAATCAGGGGCGCGGCGATCTTACGGCCGCCGCGAATGCCTTTCAGGAGGTTTTCCGTCGCTATCCACGGACCTTGGAAGGATCGCGGGCACTGATTCCGCTGGCCGAATGTTACCTGTCGATGGGGCCGGGCCACGAGGACTTGGTGGAGAAGTCGCTGCGGCTCATCCTGGACGATTCGGAAGTGTTCACGCCGCAGGCGCCGGAATTTGCCGATGCGTTGTTTCTACTCGGTGAGGTGCAGAACCGTCGCGGCGTATTCGAAGAGGCGGTATCGACGCTGGAGGAAGTAGTCCAGCGATATCCCGACGACCCGCGTCTTCCGCGCGCGCTGTTTCTGCTGGCGGATTCGTATCGGCAAAGCGCGCTGGCCATTCAAACCGACCTGACCGAGGTGAAGATCGAGGGTGATCGGGATGACATGCGGAAGCAAATGGAGGCGCGGCTGCGGCGGGCGCGGGAACTGTATCAGTCACTGATTACGACATTCGAGGCGCGCGGCGCGGATCGGCTGAACGCGCTGGAAAGGGTTTATCTGCGGCTGGCGAGTCTGTATGTGGCGGATTGCCATTTCGAAATGCAGGACTATGCGACGGCGCTGAAGCTCTATGAGTCGGCGGCAGCCGCATACGGTGACACCGTTTCGGCACTGGCCGCCTATGTGCAGATCATCAATTGCCACACCTTCCTCGGCGAGAAGGCGGAAGCGCGCGCGGCACTGGCGCGGGCGCTGATTCTGACGGACGTGATGCCGGACGCGGCGCTGGCGCGGAACGTGTCGCCGGAAGGCCGCGATGATTGGAAGCGCTATTTTGAGTGGTTGGGGAAATCGGAACTGTTTTGAAACCGGCGACATCCGAGTTGGCGCCGGGCAATCCGGGCCAGGGCATCGGATCGAAGTCCCCGGCGGATGTTTAGATGGCGGGTTGGGAAGATCCGCCAGGCATCAGGAAAGAGTCGGAGTGTGACGGATGGCGATGATGGCGGAGCGATCAACGCGGTCGATGCAACCTTCCCATGACGGGGGGGTGGTGCTGGTCATGCTGCGCCGGCAGGCGGCGCTGTATGCGCGGCTGGAGGACTTCGCGCGGCGACAGCGTGACCTGGTGAGTGCGGATGACGCCGCGCCGCTGCTGGCGGTTCTGGCCGACCGGCAGAAGTTGTCGGCGGAGTTGTCGGAGCTGGGCGCAAGACTCGCACCGTATCGTCGGAACTGGGAAGTGTTTCGCGGGGCGCTGGATGAACAGGAACGCGGCGAAGTGGACCGGCTGGTCGCGGAGACGGCGGCGTGTCTGCGGCGCGTGATGGAAGGCGATGAGCAGGACGTGCGGCTATTGTCAGCGCGGCGACAACTTACGGTCCGGGAGATGCAAACGACACGTGCGGGCGGCACGGCAATCGCGGCGTATCGTCCGATGGCGGCGGTGAACTCCGGACGCTCCCTGCGATTTGACGAGGCAACGTGATGAATGCCACCGATTTGACACATGAAGAAGACCTGGCGGTGCTGATCCAGTCATATCATGACGTGACGGAACGGTTGAAAGCATCGCATGAGCTACTGGCGCGCGAAGTGTGCCGGTTGCGCGAGGAACTTACGGAGAAGAACCGGGAATTGGCGCGGCGCGAGCGGCTGGCGGCGCTGGGAGAAATGGCCGCGGGCGTGGCGCACGAGATTCGCAATCCATTGGGCGGCATCGGGCTTTACGCGTCGCTGCTTGAGCGCGACCTGACGGATCGTCCGCGACAGCAGGACATCGCACGGCGGATCAACGCGGGCGTGCGAAACATGGAGGGGATCGTCGGGGATATTCTGGCGTTTGCCGGCGACGGCGTGCTGAATCGGCGCTGTGTGCCCGCAGGCGAAATGGTGGGTTCGGTGCTGGCGCAAGTGGCGCCGCGGGCACACGAACAGGGAGTGGAGTTTGATATTGATCCGCGACTGGCAGCGATCAAGCTGCAGGTAGACGGCGGGCAGATTGAACGCGCGTTGTTGAATTTGCTGGTCAACGCGCTGGATGCGATCGGCAAGCGTGGTTGTATCCGGATTCGGCTGGGCGAGATGCGCGGCGAGGAGCGCATGGCGGCGATCGTCGTGGAGGACAACGGCCCGGGCATCCCGCCGGAAATGCTCCAGCGCATTTTTCACCCATTCTTCACGACGAAGGAAACGGGGACCGGGTTGGGCCTGTCGATTGTGCATCGCATTGTGGAGGCGCACGGCGGGCGGATTACCGCGGGCGTGCGTAACGGGGGTGGAGCGTCTTTTGTGTTGGTACTTCCCGCGGCCGAGGAATCCGCGCGGACATTCAATGAATTAGGAGTTTGAGTGATGGCTCACGTTTGCGTGGTGGACGACAAGGATATTCTGCGGGAATCGATCAGCGAGACGCTGACGCGCGAAGATCATCGGGTCACGTCCTATGGTGACCCGGTGGAGGCACTGGCGGAGATTCGGCGCGGCGGGTTTGAACTGCTGATCGCGGATTTGAAGATGCCGCGGATGGACGGCCTGACGCTGATTCGCGAAGTGCGCGCGGCCGGAAGCGATATTCCCATCATCATGATGACGGCGTTCGCGACGGTTTCCACCGCAGTGGAGGCGATGAAGGCGGGCGCGTTTGATTACCTGCAGAAGCCCTTCGAGGCCGATGCGCTCACGGTGCTCGTCGAGCGCGCATTGGAGCATGGACGGTTGCAGCGCGAGAACGAGGCGCTGCGGACGTCGGTGAGTGACCTGCAGAGCCACCGTGCGCTGGTGGGCACTTCGAGCGTGATGGTCGGCCTGCGCGAGCAACTGGACAAGGTGGCGGCCAATCACTCGACGGTGCTGATCACCGGCGAGTCAGGCACGGGCAAGGAGCTGGTGGCTTCGTATATCCATCGCAAGTCGCCGCGGGCGGACCGTCCGATGCTGTGCCTGAATTGTGCGGCGCTGTCGGCGAACCTGCTGGAGAGCGAACTGTTTGGTCACGAGCGCGGGGCGTTCACCGGCGCGGATCGCATGCGCAAGGGCCGCTTTGAACTGGCCGATGGCGGCACGCTCCTGCTGGATGAAATTTCTGAAATGGCGGTTCCGTTGCAGGCGAAATTGCTGCGTGTATTGCAGGAAGGCGAGTTTGAGCGCGTCGGCAGCAGCATCACGCGAAAAGTCAATG
>CAZKIN010000014.1:11988-24285 GCA_964552515.1 uncultured Phycisphaeraceae bacterium | reverse complement strand
TTGCAGGAAGGCGAGTTTGAGCGCGTCGGCAGCAGCATCACGCGAAAAGTCAATGTGCGGGTGGTAGCGACGACGAACCGTGACTTGAAGGACTGGATCGAACGCAAACGCTTCCGCGCGGATCTGTATTACCGATTGAATGTGTTGCCGGTGCAAGTGCCGGCGCTGCGCCAGCGACGTGAAGACATTGCGGAACTCGCCGAGTATTTCCTGCGGCGTGCTTCAGGCGCGGAATCTTCAAAAGCGATTCGCGTGTCGCCGGAAGCGCTGCGCGTGATGGTGGACTACCAGTGGCCAGGCAACGTGCGCGAGCTGGAGAACATGTGTCATCGTGCGGCGGCGCTGTGCACCGGCGAAGTGCTCACGGCCGATCTGATTGAGCCCTGGCTGCGTGGCGGAGCGCGGCCGGTGGAGGGATTCAAGCCGCTGCGCGAAGGTCGGATGCTGGAAGACATGGAGCGGCAGCTGATTGAAAAGACGTTGCAACGCTTCAATGGGCACCGGGCAAAGTCGGCGAAGGCGCTGGGTATGGGCGTGCGGACGCTGGGCATGAAGCTCAAGCAGTGGCGCGAGGAAGCGGCCTCGACGAGCGCGATGCACGAGCTGGTTCCGGCAGGGATGGGCATGGCCTAAGGAGTGGGCAGGAGTTGCCGTCGCGCGAAAAGTGCGCGGCGGCGATGTTCCCGTCCGCCGTGTGGAAGGCTGGAAATGAGGGCGGTTCGGCGTGGTACGGCGCGTGCCATGTGGAACCGGGCAAGATGTTCGCCGGTTGGCTCGGCGGCCGCGCTGTCGGTGGCTCTTTGATGTCGCAGTGAGTGGAAGGTGGAAGGCGTTCATGTTTCTTTCGGAGCTTACCGATCGCGGTCCGACGCCGGCGCTGGTTCACACGATCACCTTCACGCAGGCGCGGTTGAAGACGATCGCGGAGAATATCGCGAACTGGCAAACGCCGGGATATCGCGCGAAGCAACTGGATGCGAAGGCGTTCCAGTCTTCGCTGCGGGATGCGATTGAGCAACGGGGGCCGCGCGGTTCGGGCCCGATGATGCTCAACGGGAAAGAAGTGCGGAGTGCCAAAGATGGGTCGCTGACGGTGACGGCACGCGAGAAACCGTTGGAAAACGTGCTGTTTCATGATGGTACGAATCTGTCCATCGAACGTGAAATGGCGGAACTGGCCGAGACGGGCATGACCCACGAGCTGGCGACGAGTCTGCTGCGGCGGCGGTTCGAGGGATTGACCAAGGCGATACGCGGGACGGTGTAACATTTGGTCGTTCCATCGCGGCTCGAAATAAGGCCTAGAGGAATAGCGGCATGTTTGGTGCGTTGGATATCAGTACATCGGCGCTCGTCGCGCAACGGACGAACCTCGACGTCATCGCGGGCAATATGGCGATGAAGGACGTTACGCGTGACGAATCGGGAAATCCAGTTCCCTATCGGCGGCGCGTGCCGCTCTTTGAGATGGGAGATGGGACCCGCGGGAAAAGGGCAGGTGTGCACGTGTCCCGAATTGCGGAGGATCCGGCGCCGTTTGGATTGCGGTGGGATCCCATGCATGTCGATGCGGCTAAGGAAGGTCCGGAGAAGGGATACCTGCGAGTGTCGAATGTGGATGAGCACACGGAAATGGTGAATGCCATGACCGCGGCACGGGCGTATGAAGCGAACGTGACAGTGATGGAAATGGCGAAATCCATGGCGGCGACGGCGCTGCGTCTGATTGCCTAATGTGAGGAACGAAGCCCGTGTCGAACCCGATTCAAATAGCGAATTTCATGCCGGGAATTGGCGGCATCGGTGCAGCACTTCCGAACGCGCAACCCGGGCCGGTAGAGGCGCCAAAGGGGAAGGACTTCAAATCGATCCTGCTGGACAGCCTGGATGAAGTGAACCGTCTGCAGCAGGAAGCGGACAAAGGTGTGCAGCGGCTGATGACCGGCGAGACGGACAATGTGGCGGAAGTTTTCACTGCGGTGAACAAGGCGGGCATCGCGTTTGATCTGCTCATGGAAGTGCGGAACAAACTGGTCACCGCCTATGACGAAATCAAGCAGATGCGCGTGTAGGGCTCAGGATAGGCGGCCCTGGAACCAGTCACGCAATGAAATTTGGTCGGGTGGTGGGAGGGACAAGGAGGTCCGCCCAATCATCCGACGAAGCGCTGGCGGCGTGGATGGCCCGCATGAAGGATTGACGGCATGGAACGATTGCGACAACTGCTGAATCAGATCATGCAGCAGATGAGCGTGCTGAGTGTCTCTCAGCGCGTGGCGATCGGTTTATGCGCGGCGCTGGCCGCGTTCTCGGTGCTGTGGCTGGTGCAATGGTCGACGACTCCGCAGATGGTTCCGCTGGTAGGGACGGAGTTTACATATGATTCGCTCGATGCGGCGGAAGCCGCGCTGAAAACGTCAGGCATTGATTATCAAGTGGTCGGTACGCGATTCCTGGTGAAGCCGGCGGATCGGTACAACGCGCTGCGGGTGGTGTATGCGGCCAACGCGCTTCCGGAGGGCAGCCTCTTCGACATGGCATCGGTGGTGAATGATCCCAATCCGTTTCAATCACCTGAAGCGCGGGATTACGCGCAGAACTATGCGAAGGGCAATGAGCTGGCGAAAATCATCGCCACCTATCCCTTCGTACGCAAGGCATCGGTACTGCTGAATCCCAAGAGCAAGAGGCGGCTGGGTCAGCCCGGCGACGAGCCGAGTGCTTCGGTGGCGATCACGCTTGCATCCAACCAGGAAATGACGCACGAGATGGTTGACGGGTTCGCGAAGCTGGTGGCCGGCTCGGTGTCCGGTCTCAAGCCGCATCGTGTCAACATCACCGATTCGCGAACGGGGCGATCATTCAGCGTACCGCATCCGGATGATGCGCTCGGTTTTGATTACCTGTCGGAAGTGAAACAGCGCGAAATGCACCTGTTGACCAAGATCCAGACCCAACTCGCACACATTCCCGGAGTGCAGGCGCAAGTGACCGTGGAACTGGATACCAGCAAGAAAGTGAAACAAAAGCAGGTTCATGACGCACCGCAGCCGCGCATCGAAACCACCAATTCAAACGAGCAGAATTCGGGCGGAAACTCGGGCGAGCCGGGCGTGCAGGCGAATGTAGGCAGTGCGGTGGCGGGTGCCTCGGAGGGCCAAAGCCAGTCGCAGGAAGAGACGCACATAGAGAATTTTGAACCGAAGCTGCTGGAGACGGAAACGGTTGAGCAAGGTCCGTTGACCACCAAACGCGTGACCGCCACGGTCAGCCTGCCGCGCAGTTTCATCGTGGGACTGCTCACCGCGCAAGACGCGGAAGCGCAGAACCCCAAGGACGACGACCCGAAGTATGTAGCGGTTCGCAATGAGCAGCTTGAGCGCGTGAAAATGGCCGTCGAAAAAATCGTTATGGCAAAAAATCCGGACGATGTGCAGGTTGACGTCCATCCTGATCTGCGCTGGTCGCCCAACGGCGGATCGTGGGCACAGTCGCCGACGGAAGTTGCTTCGATCGTTGATGTTGCGTCGCCGACGGACACGATGGGACTCTTGAAGGACTATGGTCCGGTAGCGGGTCTGGGGACCCTGGCGGTAATGAGTCTGTTCATGATGCTGCGGATCGTGCGGCAGTCGTCGGATGAGGCCACGCGACGGTCGCCCATGGTGGGCGAGTTTATGGAAGATGAGCCGATGCTGGCGGTCGGAACGGGAACCGTCGGACAAGCGGCCGTTTCAGAGAGCTTCCTGGCGGGCCGGGAAGTGGATGAGCGAACCCTGCGCTATCAGGAACTGGGTACGGAAGTAACCAAGATGGTGGAAGGCGATCCGCGCGGTGCGGCCACTCTGCTTCGACAGTGGGTCGAGGAACAATCGTGACGAGCGCACTACATGCCTAGTAATGAAACCAATGCGGCCGTCATGGAATCATCGGCACCCATGCGCGGTATTACCAAAGCGGCCATTTTGCTGCTTTCGCTGGACCGCGATTTGTCCGCGCAGGTGATGCGGCAGTTGGACCCGGACACGATTGAGGAGTTATCACGCGAAATCGCGCATATCGACCGGGTGACGCCGGAAACGCGCGGGCAGATTATTGAAGAGTTTTATAATCTCGCGCTTGCGAATCAGTATGTGAAGCAGGGCGGGGTCGGATATGCCAAGTCATTGCTGGAGAAGGTGCTGCCGCCGGATCAAGCGGCGCACATCATGCGGCTCATTGAGCATCAGGTACACAAGCAGCCCTTTTCGTTTCTGGCCAAGACGGACGCAGGCAACCTGACGACATTCATTCAGGACGAACATCCGCAGACGATCGCGCTCATTCTCTCGCACCTGCCCAGCAGCAAAGCGAGCGAAATTCTTGTGAGTCTCCCCCAGGCCAAGCAGGTGGAGGTGGTGACGCGGGTCGCCAAGATGGAAAACACGAACCCGGAAGTCATCAAGGAAGTCGAACAGGGATTGGAAATGCGGCTGTCCGGCCTGGTGTCGCAAACCTACCAGAAGGCGGGCGGCGTGGAGAGCGTCGCGGAGATGCTGAACCTGGCGGATCGGACCACGGAAAAAGGCATCATGGAATCGCTGGAGGCGCAGGATCCCGACCTGGTGGAACAAATCCGCCGCCTGATGTTCGTGTTCGAGGACATCATGCTGGTCAACGACAAGGGTATCCAGGCCGTGCTCAAGGAAATCGAAAACGACACGTTGTCGCTGGCGCTTAAGACCGCGAGCACCGAGCTTATGGACAAGATTTTCCGCAACATGTCGGAACGTGCGGCCCAGCTCATCAAGGAGGACATGGAATACATGGGTCCGGTCCGGGTGAGCGATGTGGAATCCGCGCAGCAGAAAATTGTGGACGTCGTGCGCAGGCTGGAAGAAGCCGGCGAAGTGATCATTTCCGGTCGCGGTGGCGAAAAGGAAATGATCGTCTGATGCCACATGGTGGCACTTGATTCCTGCGATAAGCGTTCGGGAACTGATACATGGCGACGGTGATCAAAGCCGGCGAGGCGGGCAAAGTGGTGCGTCGGCTCGCCACGGTCGATCTCGCGGATCATTTGCGCGAAGCGCATTCGGTCATCGACGCCGCGCGGGCCCGTGCCGCGGCGATGGTCCGCGACGCGCAGCGCGAATCGGACGGAATCCGCGAAGCCGCGCGGTCGGAAGGATTTGCCGCAGGGCATGCGAAGGGCAGCGCGGAGGGCCGCGCCGAGGGCTTTGCCGCTGCCCACGACGAATCGCTCGCCGCTTTTACGCTGAAGCAGGAATCGCTGATCGCCGCCCTGTCGACGGCCGTCGATTCCTTGGGCGCCATGAAGGCGGATCTGGAGATAGCGGCGCAGCGGGATGTACTGGAGTTTGCGGTGAAGCTGGCACGAAAGTTGACATTTGAGATCGGAGAACTCCATCGAGAGTCGGCGCAAGAGAATCTGCGGCGTGCGCTGGGTCTGGTTGGTCAGCGCACCGACGTGACCATTCGAGTGAATGCGGCTGATCAGGAGTCCATGACGCTGTTCGCGCCGCAATTGATGGAGCGATCGGGCGAGACCGGGCGCGTGACCGTGGAAGTGGACGAATCGATCGGACCAGGAGGATGCCGGGTGCATACGCCCCACTCGGATGTGGATGCCACGCTGGAGACGCAAACGGAAGAGCTGGTGCGACTTCTGCTCGGCAAAGAGCTCCCCGCGACCCATGCAGTGACAGGTACGGCCCATGTTTGAGTTGTTCGCCGCACAGAAAGAACTGGTCAGCACGGCAGAGTTCCTCCGTGTCAGCGGTCGCGTGGTAGACGTGACCGGACTGACGATTCGCGCGGAGGGTGTCAGTGCGTCGGTCGGTGCGATGTGCCGAATTGAACGGAGCTGCGGGACACCGGTCGACGCACAAATTGTTGGAATTACCGCGGGTCGGGTCGTACTCATGCCGCTCCAGGAGCCTTTGGGCGTTGCTGCGGGCGATCGTGTGGTGACATCGCCGAGTCGCCAGACCGTGGCGGTGGGGCGGCAAATGCTGGGGTGCGTACTGGACGGATTGGGCAGGCCGATCGGCGGACGGACGGATTTTGCCGTGGAAAACCATTATCCCGTCTTCGCCGCACCACCCGCGGCCCTGACGCGCGCTCCCATTGAGGAAGTGTTGCCGACGGGGATTCGCTCTATCGACGCGATGCACACCGTGGGCGGCGGACAAAGACTCGGCATTTTCGCCGGTACGGGCGTGGGCAAGAGCGTGCTGCTGGGCATGATGGCGCGGTATACCGCTGCGGATGTCATTGTGGTGGCGCTCATTGGCGAACGTGGGCGTGAAGTGGGCGATTTTCTGCGGAAGGACCTGGGACCGGAGGGCTTCGCACGCTGCGTGATGGTGATCAGTACTTCGGATGAATCACCGGTCATGCGTGTGCGCGCGGGATTCACCGCGACCGCCGTCGCCGAGTACTTCCGCGACTTGGGAAAGAATGTTCTGCTGCTGATGGATTCGACGACGCGCATCGCGATGGCGCAGCGCCAGCTCGGGCTGGCGGCGGGCGAGCCTCCGACGAGCAAGGGTTATCCCCCCAGCGTGTTTAGTTTGCTCCCGCGTCTGCTGGAGCGCAGCGGACGCACGGCCACGGGCAGCATTACCGGCTTGTATACGGTGCTGGTGGAGGGCGATGACCTGACTGATCCCATTTCCGACGCGATACGCGGAATTCTGGATGGGCACGTCGTGTTGTCGCGCGAACTGTCAGACCGGGGTCACTATCCGTCGGTGGCGGTACTAGGCAGTATCAGCCGACTGATGCCGGATCTGGTCGCATCGGCGCATCGCGAAGCGGCACAGGCGGTGCGCCAAATCCTGGCGACGTACAGTGACCTTGCGGATTTGATCAGTGTCGGTGCCTATGTACCCGGCGCGAATGTGGATAATGACCTGGCGGTGGCGATGAAACCGCGGGTGGATGAGTTTTTGCGGCAGACCATGGAAGAGCGCGCGGTCTGGCCTGAAACCGTGGAACGGCTGGGGAAATTGTGCGACGAGATTCGGCGTACACGCGAGAAGCTGACGCCGGCGCCGCGCCGGGCGGCTTAGGAGGAATGAGAAGTGCCGGGTCCGTTCCATTTTCGTCTCGAGGTTGTGCAACGCCTGCGCAAGGCGGACTTGGAGCGTGAGCAGCGCGCGATGGCGGCGTGCGTCAATGCGGTACTGGAAGCGCAGAAGCTGGCTGACATGGTTGCCCAGCGCATTGAGGAAAATGCCGCGGAACGGCGCGGACTCCTGGCCGGTGAATTTCTCAATGTGACCGGACTGCGGGCGGAACAGTTGCAAAAGCAGTGGCTGCGGCGCATGCAGGAGCAGACGGCGCAGGAGCTGGCGAAGCGGCATGACAGTATGGAGGCACAGCGACAGAAACTGGTTGCGGCCTCTCGGCGGGTGAAAGTGATCGAGAAACTGCGCGACCGTCAATGGAAGCGCTATCAGGACGAGCAGCGGCGGATTGATCGCAGGCAGCAGGATGAGTTCGCGATGATCCTTCCGGGTCTTGCGGCGGGATGGGAGTAATGGGTCGTAACGGATGATGCGTTCTCCACTTATTCGCAGATTGTACGAATTGGCTTCCCTCGTGGCGCTGCTGAACATGCTCGCGCTCGCAGGTGCCGGCGGCTACGCGCTGACATCGGGCTTGATTGACGGCGCGAAGATGCAGCGCGTGATTGCCGTACTGCGCGGTGACGAGATGCCGGCGAAGATGGCGAACCCGGATCGAAAGGTTGAGTCTGCGGAAGTCATTCCACACGACACTGCCGCCGCCGAAGCAGCCCAGCCGGCGCGCGATGACGTTCCAGTGACATCGCAAATGGATCTGGAAATTATGCGCCGCGAGGCGGAACGCATCAAGGAAGAATTGCGCCAGCGTCTGGCATTGAACAACAGCATCCTGCTTCGCGTGACCACGGAACGCGAATCTTTTCAAAAAGACCGGGAAATGGTCAAGAAGCAGGAAGAGGCCCGTGCAGCCGAGCGGCACGAAGGCGGATTTGTGAAGCAGGTGGAGATTTACGAAGGACTGGCGCCGAAGTTGGCGGCGCAACACTTGCTGGGGATCAAAGAACCCGAGGAGGCCGCCAAAGTCTTGATGGCCATGGAGCCGCGCAAGGCGCGCAAGATTGTTGAAGCGGCCAAGCGCGGGGACCAGATGGACCGCATGATGGTGATATTGCAACGGGTGCGCGAGGTCGCCCCGGCGAAGTCGGAAGAACTTGATCAGGAAGAGCCCTGACGGATCGGTGGGCCGGCGATTTATGCGGCCCGCTGGAACAGATTCCATGAACGCATTGACATCCATTAGACAGTCCGACCCATCCCGCACTGAGCGTCAAAACACGCCGCGTGTGGCGCAGGTTGATGGCGCGACGCCGTTCGGTGCGGTGATGTCTTCAGTGCGTTGGTCCGCAAACGCCGGGTCGACTCCCAGCCCGCAGCTTGCGGCGGATGAAATGTTTGAAACGCCGGTCGATGCGTCCACGCGGCGTATGAATGCGCTGCGCGGCAATGAAAAGCTGGATGTCCTCCGCGAACAGTCGCGATCCCGCCCACAACCACAGGCGGATACGCGTTCCACCGAATCCGACGTGGAAACGGCGGAATCCGCAGTGCCGATCGCCAATGAACTGGCCGCCTTTCCGCAATCGAAAGCGTCGCCGGATGCAACACGCTCGCCTGCCCGGCAATCAGCAACTCATGCAACCAGCACAATACCGGCTGATCCGAACCGCACGTATCGTGGCATGACAAATAACGCAGCGATCAAGATTCAGCAGAGTAGCGATGAATCCGCCCCAGCGCCCGTCATCGCGCCCCAGGCGACGTCTGCGTCTGCGCTTCCGGCAAACAGCATCCCGGAGGCAAGTGTCAATAATCTGGCACGACAGATCGGACGGGAACTGGCTGCGCCGCGGCCGACCGATGGGGTAATGACCAGGCAGGACGCATCAGCCACCGCGCAGCGCCTCGACGGCATGCCCAAGGAATTGCAGGCGAACCGCGGTGGGTCGACTTCGCGCTCTGAAGCGGATCCGACCGACCAGTCACCGCAGGATGTTCCGCCGGATGAGCCTGCTCCCACTCGCTTTGACGATTTGATTCGAGCTATTCGTGTTCGTGCCGGGGAGAAGAGTACTTCCGCACGGTTGCAACTGCAGCCCCCGCGACTGGGTTACATGGAAGTCGATGTGCGTCTGGAAGGCGACCAGATGCGCATTGAGGTGCGTACGGAAACCGACGAAGCGCGACGGCGCGTTCACGAACAGTCCATGCAGCTTAAGTCCGCGCTGGAGTCGGCCGGCATCGATGTACAACAGATTAACGTTTCAGTCGATCCCGATTGGCTGAACCATCGCGGGTTGGCGGGAACGTGGATGCAGACCGGGTCGCGGCAGCAGGGCGGTGCCCATGCGCATCGTCAGCACGACAAACCGGAAAAGCCGGTGCCGCCAAACGAAGTTCGTGGTGACTTCGAACGAGTGACCGGAACAGAGCTTTCCAGTGTCTCCACATTGGCACTTGCCCGTGAAGTGCGACGTGTCGATGTAAGGGTTTAATGTTTCGCGTAATAGCCGTCGGTGATGGCTTACCAGCAAAGGGACGATTATGGACGCTATAGGTGCACTAACCGAATCGAGCCAGGGAGCAGCTTCGCCCACCAATTCTTTCTCCGCGCTGGGCAGCCAGGAATTTCTCCAACTGCTCATTACCCAGCTCACCAATCAGGATCCACTCGAGCCAACGGGCAACGAAGAAATGCTCCGGCAGATCTCTTCGATCCGTGACATTGAATTATCCACGTCCATGTCCGAATCGCTGCAGGGATTGACCGGCCGGCAATCTTTCGCGTCGGCGTCAGGGCTGATCGGGCAATATGTGACTTCCATCGCGGGAACCGATGGCGTTCCGCAATCCGGACTGGTGGTTGGCGTTCGCTTTGCTGAGGGCAATTCGGCTGTTTTGCAACTGTCCAATGGCGTCGAAGTTCCCATCGAACAGGTCGGCGGTGTGCAGTCACCCCGACAGGCGGCCGAGTCGCTGGTTGGACAAATGGTTCGCGGCACCGATCGCCGCAACCGCAGCGAAATCAAGGAAGTGGAAGGCGTGGTATCAGGCGTACAGACCGACAGCGCGACCGGGGATATCGTCCTGGAGCTGGATACGGGTGGATCGTTGCGGCTTCGTGATGTGCTGGCCGTTGCCGCTGCATAATGAATCGATTTTTTCCGACAGGCGGAGCCTGTTGAAACCACGACACGGAGGTCGGACTCTCGGGGAGATGTCCAGTGTCATTAACTTCGGCCATGCTGGTGGGTTATACCGGCATTCGTAGCAACAGCGTCGGTGTGGATACCGTCGGCGACAATCTCGCCAATGTGAACACGACCGCGTTCAAGGCGCAGCGCGCGCTTTTCGAGACGCTGCTCTACCAGACCACCAGCGAAGGCGAAGCGCCCAGCGCCACCAGCGGCGGAACAAACCCGCGGCAGATCGGTGCAGGTTCCGGCGTCGCTTCGTTGCAACGCAATTTCAACCAGGGCGGGCTCGATTCCACCGGTTTCCCCAGTGACCTCGCCATCGAAGGCGACGGTTTTTTCGTGATCGACGGCCCGGACGACGGCCAGGTCTATACGCGCGACGGCTCGTTCCGGCTCGACGAAACGCAGACCATGGTCACCGCCGGCGGCAACCCGTTGCAGGTATTCGACGCCGACGATGCCGGAGTCATTCAACCCGGCGCGCTCACCAATCTGGTGATTCCGCTCGGCACCGCCAGCCCCGCCGTCGCCACCCAAAATGTGCTAATGAACGGCCAGCTCGACAGCAACACCGGCTTGGCAACGCAAGGCGCGCTAGTGACTTCGCAGGCCATGGTCACGTCGTCCGGCGCGGCGAACGGTGGTTCGCAGCTTACCAGCCTGGTCGATGCGGCCGGTGTGCCCCTGTTTGCCACCGGAGACGAATTGCAGATCAACGCCAGCAAGGGCGGAATTGCCATTCAGCCGTCATCTTTCATCGTCGGCACCACCGGCTCCACCCTCGGTGAACTGGCCACCTATATGCAGGATGTACTGGGCATCGCCATTGATCCCGCACTCGGCGATATGCCCGGCGTCACGGTTTCCGATGGCACCGATGCCCCGGCCGGCGCGCTGGTCGTGCGCTCCAACCCGGGCGAAATCAACGCCGTGGAGTTGAACGCTTCGTCCATCGTCAACATCACCGGACTGTCGGCATCGCCGTTCAGCTTCACCACCGTGGAGGATGCGGTAGGGGAGGGCGTGACCACGAGCTTCGGCGTGTTTGATTCGTTGGGCAACCTGGTGGAAGTCCGCTTGCGCGCTTCGATGGAATCCAAATCCGATACCGGTACAACCTGGCGGTTCTTTGCCGAATCGGAAAATGACAGCGATCTGACACCACTGCTTGGAACCGGTACGATCTCCTTCGACCCCAACGGACAATTCGTCTCCGCCACGGGAACGGATATTGCCATTGACCGCGCCAACAGCGGTTCGGCGACCCCACTCGCCTTTACCCTGGACCTCGCAACCCTGACCGGTCTCGCAAGCGCGAACGGCGAATCGGAACTGCTCATGGCCAGTCAGGACGGCGCGCCCGCCGGCATCATGACCGGTTACTCAATCGACGACCTGGGTATCGTGACGGCCGCCTTCTCCAACCAGCAGACGCAGGTGCTCGCCCAGATTCCCCTGGCGACCTTCCGCAACAACGGCGGCCTGGTTGCGCTCAATGAAAACAACTTCGTCGAAGGCGCGAATTCCGGTGCCGTTAACATCGTAACTGCCCAGACCGGTGTGGCCGGTGCGATTCGCGCCGGTGCATTGGAACAGGCGAATGTGGAAATCGCCCGCGAGTTCGTGAACCTCATCCAGTCTTCGACCGGCATTTCCTCCGCCAGTCGCGTCGTGCGGGTGGCCGATCAGCTGTTGCAGGAACTGCTGCTGCTCGCGAGGTAACGGGTGACGGTGTACTAAAATAGGCACAAGGTTTGAATGGCGAGCACCACCCCAGGGGTTGATTTATGATTACGGTCACCAGGTTGAACCAGCGCGTCATGGTGGTCAATGCGGAACTCATCAAAATGATAGAGTCATCCCCCGACACCATCATTACGTTTGTAAATGGTGACAGCATGACGGTCCGAGAATCCGTTGACGACGTGGTTCGTAAAGCAATCGACTACCAGCGCCAGATCCACGGCTTCCGCGTAACCACGCCGGAAAGCTGAACGTCCGGAAATTCG
>CAZKIN010000014.1:0-11888 GCA_964552515.1 uncultured Phycisphaeraceae bacterium | reverse complement strand
TCATCCGCGGCATCATGGCCATTCAGGCCGGCGACAACCCGCGCATCGTCGAACAGAAACTCAAGGCATTTCTGCCATATCGCAAGCGTAGTTCGGTGCCGGTCGCCGCAGTCGCAGCCTAGAAAAAGAAGAATCCGATGCCCAAGAAGGAAGAAGCACCACAGGGAGCGCCGGACTGGGTCGTGACGTATGGCGACTGCATGAGCCTGCTGCTTTGCTTTTTCATCGTGCTCTTTTCGATGAGTGAAGTGAAGAAGGATGACCGCTTCATGCAGGTAATGGAATCGATTCAGGCGGCTTTCGGAGGATACGAAGGGTCGACCGGCACCATGCCGCTCGATTCCAAATCCATCAATTCGATCATCTCAAAACTCCTTGAACTGGAAATGCAAACCAGCGACCTCGAAAAAGGCGATGCGGATGAAGTGGGGATAGAGGGGCGCAAGTACCGCGTCACAGACATTCGCGACGGCGTGCAGGTAGTCATCGGGGGCACCATCACCTTCGAACCATTCAGTGCGGTACTTCTTCCCCAGGCCCGGGACCTCATCGCCAAAACCGGTGACACTCTCCGCGGCTACCGAACCAAGATTCGTATCCGTGGTCACGCCACGCTTGACCCTATGCCAGCGGACAGTCTTTATTCAGACGCTCGGGATCTCTCCTACGCACGGGCGCGGGCGGTGGCGCTGGAATTGGAATTACAGGGAATAGAAACCGACCGCCTGATTCTCGAAGCGGCCGGAAGCCACGAACCTCTCGTACGCCAGGCCTATACGGATAAGCAGCGCGCCGCCAATCGGCGGGTGGAGATTGTCGTAACCGAGAAGCTGGTCGAGGAATATTCCGGTTCCGCGCTGGCTCCAAATAAAAAGGAGTTTCTCGATGGCTGAAAATGAAAACGCAACCAAGGCCGAAGGCGCAAAACCCGCCTCCGGCAAGAAGAAGTTCATGATCATCATCGGCCTGCTCATGGCCGTGGAGGGTGTAGGCGTTTTCTTTGCCGTCAAAATGCTCTCCGGACCTCCGGCCGAAGCCACAGCGATGGAAGGTCAAGGGGAGGGTTCAGACGGAGCGAATGGCGGAGGACAGGGGACCAAAGTCGCCGTCGACGACATCGCCAAGAAAGGCAAGCTCGAGGAAGTTAAACTGGGAGATTGCCGGCCGAGCAACAAGATCACTGGTAAGCTCGTTACCTTTCAACTCAGCGTATCAGTACTGGTAACGCAGGAAGACCTCGAGAAAATGAAAGAGATGATCACGATGAATGAGTCCCGCCTGCGTGATCGCATCAACTTCGTCGTCCGCAGTGCCGAGCCCGAGCACATCAACGAACCCGGCTTGGATACTCTTAAGCGGCGCATGAAGTACGAATTCGACCGAGTGTTGGAAGACCCGAACATCATCAAGGAAGTGCTCGTTCCGGAATTCCTCCAATCCGGCCCCGGCCTTTGATTGTCGCCTATCCGGGTCATTCACCGATATAGCTAGGAAGGGTAAGCGAGCGGTTTTCGCCGCCCGGCGCATGGATTGCGCCATGGAACGGCTTTCCGGCGAAACGCATCGTCGATGGAATCGGCATTGTGAGTGACCAACCAAACAACGTAACAGGTGGAGATGATTCCGGCTTCAGCCAGGCCGAGATCGACGCATTACTCCAGAATGCTGCGGCCAGCGGTGGCGCGGACAGCGCGGCCGCCGTCGGTGCTATCCAACAGGAAGATATCGACGCCCTGCTCAAGGCCGGCGGCATGGCTTCGGAGGATGCGGGGGCTGGCGCGACTTCCAACGACTCGGATCACCAATCCGCCGAGCCGGAACTCGCGGGCTACGGAGTTGGTCCGGGCGTACCGCCTTCCCCGGCGTCGGCCGCACCATTCGTACAACCCTATGAATTTGAACCACTTGGTTCCGTGTCGTCCCCGCAAGTCGATCCCAAGCGCGTCAGCATGCTTGGCGACGTGAATCTGCGCGTCAAAGTACAGCTCGGTCAGACCCGCATGCTGGTCGAAGAAGTCCTGAAGCTGGGCGAGGGAAGCGTAGTCGAACTCGACAAACTCGCGGGCGATCCGGTGGATATTCTGGTGAACGATCGCTTGATCGCGCGCGGTGAAGTATTGGTACTGAACGACAACTTCTGCGTACGCGTCAGTGAAGTACTTTCGAACAACCCGCATCGGGTGACGGTGTGATGGGGACACCGCACATGTACACACGAATCGAAGAGAATGCTCGTAGGCTGTGGACTGCAATGCTCCTCGTGAGCGTGGTTACAGCCCCCGCCGCAATGGCGGGCGATCCCAAGGATCCCGAGGATTCTTCGGCGACGCACTCGGCGGCGAACCAAAGTGTGGGTATCGAGGAACCCCCGCCGCCGCAGCCACAGTCCGACGTAACG
Source organism: uncultured Phycisphaeraceae bacterium (assembly GCA_964552515.1). Taxonomy (GTDB): domain Bacteria; phylum Planctomycetota; class Phycisphaerae; order UBA1845; family UBA1845; genus JACQXM01. Next base: position 9,490 of record CAZKIN010000014.1, on the reverse strand, counting down.
CAAAAAAACACCGAAGCCCTTTCCAAACCAGTCGTTGCCAGCCCGACTGATTCACTGCCTGCGGTGCAACTTCCTCCGCGCGGTGAAAAACGCCTGCGCACTGCACAACGCGAGGCACCCACCACCGGGATTCGACCGAATCCCGGCGGACTTGGCGGATTGTGGCCACTCTTTGCCGTCACGGCGCTGATCGGAGTCTTGTACATTGTCGTGCGTCGCTATCGGGGTGGGGCGCTGGTGAATGCAAGCGGTGCGATGCGCGTGCTTGGTCGTCTGAGCCTCTCGCCGAAACATCAACTCGCGCTTGTGCAGGTCGGACAGCGCGTGCTGGTCGTCGGCGTCAGCGCGGGCGACATGCGCACTTTGCACGTGGTGGAAGATGCGGATGAAGCGGCGATGCTTGCCGCACGTTCGGGAAGCAGTCGCGGCGACGGCGTATTTGCCGAATGGCTGGGCCGCGAAGGTCAACGGTTCGATGAGGTCGAGGCCGACGGTGAGACCACCGCGCCACCCAAACGCGGGCCGAGCGGCGTCTCGGAGCTGCTGAAGAAAGTACGTACGATGCAGACACAATGACCATTCGATCATTTCTTGAATGATGGATGGCATCACCGCATGAACGGATTTTGACGTCGGAGGTTGTGAAGGTTGAAAACGCCGGTGGGATGCCGGTGAAGCATAGAGGCACGGATGTCCAGGCATGGAAGCCGAACCCCAGCGCGCTGCACTGCAGCAGCGCTGATCGTGTTGGCGCTGACGGTGAGCGCTTTCGGTCAGTCCGCGCCCGTCGTAGGCGCCACCGGCCCCGCAGGTACGCCTTCGTCATCTGGCGGCAGTTCCGGCCTGCACATTCCCGACATACGACAGCTCGCCCCTGCGGCGACCGACGCACAGGGCGTCAGCGCCTCACTGCAAGTCCTCGTCCTGCTGACTGTCCTCACACTCGTCCCCTCCATTCTCGTGATGATGACCGCCTTTCCTCGCGTCATCATTGTGCTGGGCCTCCTGCGTCAAGCTATTGGCACTCCTCAGTTGCCGCCGGGGCAGGTGCTGCTGGGGCTTTCCCTGTTCGTTACCATACTCATCATGGCACCGACATGGCAGAAAGTGCAGGCCGAGGCGGTGACCCCGTACTTTGAAAATCGCATCGACCAGCGCGTCGCGCTCGAAACGGCCGGATCGCGCATGAAGGAGTTCATGTATCGCCAGGTCGAGGAAGCCGGCAATTTCGATGACATCTACATGTTTCTGGAATATGCCGAAAACCGCGAGATCGCGACCGGCGAAACCGTCGAACTGGCCGAAGTGCCGATGACCGTGATCATCCCGGCCTTCATGCTGAGTGAACTGAAAACCGCCTTCATCATGGGATTCCGCATCTACCTGCCTTTCCTCGTCATCGACATGGTGATCGCCACCATCCTGATTTCGATGGGCATGATGATGCTGCCGCCCGTCTTGATTTCGCTGCCGTTCAAATTGCTTTTGTTCGTGCTGGCCGATGGATGGCATCTGGTGGTGGAGACGTTGCTCACCAGTTTTGTGCAATAAAGGAAGTACAAGAGTAAAGAGGCAAGAACCATGGAATTTGCGGCCGCGATGGAACTGGGACGAAACGCCTTTTGGATTGCCCTGGTGGCTTCCGCCCCGATTCTTGTGATCGGTCTGGCGGTCGGTCTTTTGATTTCTCTCTTTCAGGCGGTCACGCAGTTGCAGGAGCAAACCCTGATCTTCGTGCCGAAGATTGCTGCCATGGTGATTGCGGGCGTCGTGTTCATTCCGTGGATCGCCGAACAGGTGCTGGCCTACACCATTGACATGCTTGGTGGGTCGCCGTGGTAAGCACCGACTGACATCAGCAACTAGGTAGAAGTATATAAATGCCCTGGCAGATTCTGGATATTCCGATGTGGTTACCGGTGTTCGCGCTGGTCCTCTTCCGCTTGACGGGACTGGTGGCCGGCGCACCGCTGCTCTCCAGCACCGTAATCCCCATTCGCATTCGGGCTGCCTTGGTTCTGGCACTGGCCGGACTTACCTTTCCCTTGGTTCGCTCGCAGGCACCGGCCGACTTGGGATTAGCCATCTTGCTGCCCGCATTAGTTGGCGAGTTCCTGATCGGGCTCACCGTAGGACTCGGTGTCACCATTCTCCTTACCGGCGCGGAAGTCGCGGGCACCATGGTTGGTCAACAGGCCGGCATCGCCCTCGGCGAAATCGTCAATCCCGCCTTCGAAGAACCGGTGACCGTCGTCTCGCAACTCTATTCCATCGTATTGATGTTGATGTTTCTCATCGCGGGCGGATTGCGCGCCTTGGTTGCCGCCGTGCTGGACACTTATCAAGTCATTCCGCTTCTCAAGTTTTCGATGAATGAATCTTACTTGATCCTTCTGGTGGAGCTTCTCGCCTCCGCGATGGTCATGGGCATCCGCCTCGCCGGTCCGGTGCTTATCGCGCTGTTTGTGACGGAGGCAGCCTTGGGCTTCCTCGCGCGAACGATGCCGCAGCTCAACGTCATGTCCGTCGGATTTACCCTGCGCGTGCTGCTCGCCGTAGGTATGGCCGGCATATCGTTGGCTCTCTCGCAGGAACTGATGATCGGTGCCGTGCAGGACGGAATGGAAATGATCCGCGCCGGAATGGGTCTCAATCCGGCCGCGCATCGGTTGGTAATTTGATCGAAAGGCAAATGGCTGCTGTTCGACGCAGCCGGAAACCCAAAGGTGTAAGCGAAATTGGCCAATTACGCGGATGACAAGACAGAGCCGGCAACCCCGAGACGCCGGCAGGAGGCACGCTCGAAGGGTCAGGTGGCGCGCAGCCAGGACCTGCCCGCCGCGCTCCTGCTGTTTGCCGGTCTCTGGTCACTCGAACTTTTCGGTCCGCGCATGTGGCAGGGACTCATTCTGGTCGTCCGCGCCGGGTTGGATAGCGGTGCCCCGGTTCAGTTGAATGACCTTTGGGCGCTCTCCGGTGCCATGATGCGCGAAGTGACTTGGCGGCTGATTCCATTGCTGCTGGTGCTGGTGGGAGTGGTTGCCTTGAGCATGTTCATACAGGTCGGCCCATTACTTACCCTTCATCCGCTCCAGCCGAGCCTCACCAAAATCAACCCGCTCGCCGGGTTTCAGCGGCTTTTCTCTATCCGCTCCGCGATGCACGCGGTGATCAGCGTATTGAAATTACTCGTGGTGGTTCTCGTGGCCTATATGTCCATCTGGTCGCAGTTACCCGCGATCTTGTACGCTTTCACGTTGGACTACCTTTCCGTCTTCCACCTTGGCACGGCCACCGTATTCTCTTTGGGTCTGCGCATCGCCGGCGCGCTCCTCGTACTGGCCCTCCTGGACCTCATCTGGCAGCGTTATCGCCACGAACGCGATTTGCGCATGACCAAGGAAGAAGTGAAGGACGAGCTGCGCAGCATGGAAGGCGATCCCAAGATGAAGGCCCGCCGCCGCCAGGTGCAGTTTCAACTCGCCATGCAGCGACTCAAAAAAGATGTGCCCAAGGCTGATGTGATCGTGACCAATCCCACGCACCTCGCCATCGCGATTCAATACGATGTTGATTCCATGCCCGCACCCAAAGTGCTGGCCAAGGGACAGGACTATATGGCCCTGCGTATTCGTCAGATCGCGGCCGACCACGGCATTCCCATCGTGGAGCGCCGTCCGCTCGCCCGCGCGTTGTATGAAACCGTCGAAGTGGGTCACTACATCCCGGAGAAGTTCTATCGCGCAATCGCCGAAATCCTGGCCTACATCTACGAGTTGACCGGGCGCTCCCCGATCAACCGACGGGTGGCCGGCGCAGTGGGATGATGGTCTTGCAAAGAAAAGGCGTTCGATGACACTATGTGGCACTGGTTAGCGGCCAGTGCCTTGCAGTCAATGGATGACGGAGTGCTAAGCCAGGATGGCGCAGAGCGGGACAACCACGGCGAGATTTGGTGATGCGGTGGCGCGGTATCAGGGGATGCTGCTGCCCATCGGCTCCCTCGCGCTTATCCTTGTCATCCTCATTCCGCTGCCCACCTATCTGATGGACATGATGCTCTTGGTGAACATCACCCTCTCGGGCATCGTCCTGCTCACCGTGATGTACATGGGCGGACCGCTCGACTTCTCATCGTTCCCGTCGCTCCTGCTCGGCCTCACCCTGTTCAGGCTGCTCCTCAACGTCGCGACCACCCGCCTCATCCTGACCAACGGGAATGCTGGCGACGTCATCACCACTTTCGGCGGTTTCGTCGCCCAAGGTTCGCTCGTTGTCGCCGTTATCATCTTCCTCATTCTTTCGGTCATCCAGTTTGTGGTCATCACCAAGGGTGCGACGCGCATCGCCGAAGTGGCCGCGCGCTTCACCCTCGATGGCATGCCCGGCAAACAGATGGCCGTGGACGCGGATTTGAACGCCGGTTCAATCACCGACGAAGAGGCCAAACGCCGCCGCAGCGAAATCACCCGCGAGGCCGACTTTTACGGAGCGATGGACGGTGCCAGCAAGTTTGTCCGTGGCGATGCCATAGCCGGCATCATCATCACATTTATCAACATCCTCGGCGGCGTATATGTCGGCCTGGTCGAACTCGACTTACCCCTCGGCGAAACGCTCAAACGCTTTACCATCCTGACCATCGGTGACGGTCTGGTGTCGCAAATACCCGCCTTCATCGTCTCCGTCGCCGCCGCCATGATCGTCACCCGTTCCGCCTCGCGGAAAAACCTCGGCGATGAAGTCTTCGGCCAGCTCCTCAGTCAGCCCATCGCCTTGGGACTCACCGGCGCGTTTCTCCTGATCCTCGCCTTGACCCCGCTGCCTAAGCCTCCCCTTATTCTGCTCGTCATCTCAACGGTGGTGGGAGCCTATTTGCTCAAGCAGCGCGCTCAGGTCGCCGTCGCTCAGGCCGCCGCCGCCAAAGCCAAACCCGCCGCTGCCGAGAAAATCGAAAAGCACATCGCCCCCGACCCCATGGAATTCGACGTCGGCTACGGCCTCATTCGCCTCGTCGATCGCAAACAGGGCGGCGACCTCCTCGACCGCATCACCAACTTGCGCAAACAAATGGCCCAGGAACTCGGCCTCGTCGTCCCCCCGATCCGCATCCGCGACGACATTCAACTTCCGCCCAATGGCTTCCGCGTAAAAATCAAAGGCCTCGAAATCGGAAAAGGCGAAGTACTCCCCGGACACCTCCTCGCCATCGATTCCGGTGCCGCCACCGAACGCATCAACGGCATCGAAACCAGCGAACCGGCCTTCGGACTCAAAGCCTGGTGGATCGACGAACAGCAGCGCCACCGCGCCGAGCACATGAACTACACCGTCGTCGAACCGACCGGCGTCATCAGCACCTACCTCAGCGAGATCATCCGCCGCCACGCCGACGAATTGCTCACCCGTCAGGAGGTCAGCCGCCTGCTCGATACTCTCAAAGAGCGTTCGCCGAAGCTGGTCGAGGAAGTCATCCCCGACGTGCTCAAGCCGGGCGAAGTCCAGCGCGTGCTCCAAACCCTCCTCCGCGAACGCGTTTCCATACGCGACCTGGAAACCATCCTCGAAGCCATCGCCGAATGGGCCCCGCGCACCAAGGACCCTGAAATCCTTACCGAATACGCGCGTCATGCCCTCGCGCGCGGCCTCTGTCACCAGCACCGCGCCGATGACGGGCGCATTCATTGCATCACCCTTGACCCTGCCATCGAAGATTTGATGGGCAAGAGCCTTGAACGCTCCGACCGTGGCACCACGCTCACCATGCCCGGCCGTTTGCAGCAGCGCATCGTGCAGGCCATCCGCGCCGAAGTGGAGAAGGCCATGCCCGCCTGTCACGGACGCACCCCGGCCCTGTTGGTCCCTCCGCAGATTCGCGCCTGGATGCGCAAGTTGATCGAAGCGGCACTGCCCACGGTGGCCGTGCTTTCCTATAACGAAATACTGCGCGGCTTCGAAGTCGATTCGCATGGCATGGTCGTGCTCACCGACGACGCGCCGCCAAACAAAGAGCAGACGTAGGACGAACGGCACGAAGCAAGAGTGCCATTCATCAGGCATAAAAAAGACGGGTTCTAACGCATGAAAGTCAAGACGTTTCAGGGACGCACCATGGCCGAGGCGCTCGCCGCCGTCAAAAAGCAGTTCGGTCGCGAAGCGGTCATCCTGACCACCCGCACCGTCGCACGCGGCGGACTACTCGGACTCGGCGCGTCCAATTACGTGGAAATTACCGCTTCGCCGGGCGTGGATGACCTGCCCTCGGCGCTGCGCCGTGGAGGAATCACGATGGCCGCCCGACCCACGCGCCAGATGCCGGCGCAACCGCGCGACGAACAGCCGCTCACCATGTCCGCGCGTCGATCCGAACCGCTCGCCGCTTCCGCGACCCGCGCCACACCACCGCCTGAGGCCCTCCTCGGAGAAATGGGTGAGTTGAAATCACTGGTCGGCGACCTCGTCCGCGAAACCCGCCGCAGTCGCCTCGGCCTCATGCCCGACTCGCTCCACGAAACTTACCAGCACCTCATCAGCAACGCCGTCGCCGAGCACATGGCCCAGCAGTTGGTCGAAGACATCCGCACCGCGCTCCCCGAAAAAGCCCACGCCGATCGCAAGGAAGTCCGCCAGCGCCTGGCCGCCGTGGTCGAAAAAATGATCCCGGTCGCCGGACCCATCGCCATCCAGAAGGGTAAGGGCCCGCGCATCGTCGCCCTCATCGGCCCGACCGGCGTCGGCAAGACCACCACCACCGCCAAGCTCGCCGCCAACTTCCGCCTCCGCGACCAGCTCAAGGTCGGCCTCATCACCATCGACACTTACCGCATCGCCGCCGTCGAGCAGCTCCGCACCTACGCCCAGATCATCGACGTTCCGCTCGAAGTGGTCATGGGCCCGCGCCAACTCCCGGAAGCGCTCTCGCGCCTCTCCGACCGCGACGTCATCCTGATCGACACCGCCGGACGCAGCCAGCGCGACCGCCACAAACTTGGCGAATTGCAGGAGTATTTCCGCAGCGCCCGACCCGACGAAGTACACCTCGTTCTCTCCAGCACCTGCGGCGAGGCCGTACTCAAAGACACCGTCGAACAGTTCAGCGCCTTCGGTGCCGACCGCCTCATTTTTACCAAGCTCGACGAGGCCATCGGTTTCGGCGTGATCCTCAACTGCCTCGAAAAGGCCAAGGCCAAACTCTCATACGTAACCACCGGACAGGACGTGCCCGACGACATCGAAGTCGGCCACGGTCGCAAACTGGCCGAACGCATCGTGGGAATCTAAGCAGCATTGCGGTTTTGAAAGCAGCCACCGTGGACCAGGCAACTCGCTTACGACAAATCATGCGCAACCGCGGACGCTGCGCGCGCACCATCGCCATCACCAGCGGAAAAGGCGGCGTCGGCAAGTCCAACCTCGCCGTAAATCTGTCCATCTGCCTCGTAGCGCGGGGATTGCGCGTCACCCTCGTCGATGTCGACCTCGGCCTCGCCAACGCCGACCTCCTCATGAACGTTCAGCCGAAATTTACACTCGCCCACGTGCTCAGCGGCGTACGCACCCTCGCCGAAGTGACCGTCAATGCCCCCGGCGGCGTGCAGTTCATCCCCGGTGCCTCCGGCCTCAACGAACTCGCCAACCTCTCCGAGTTCGACCGCCAGCACCTCATCTCCCAACTCCAAACCCTTGAAACCAGTACTGATATGGTGGTTTTTGATTGCGGTGCCGGCATCTCGCGCAACGTCCTCAGTTTCGCCCTCGCCGCCGACGAAGTCCTCGTCGTCACCACCCCGCAGCCGCCCGCCATCACCGACGCCTATGCCACAATCAAGTCACTCGACCGTGAAAAGTTCTCCGGCAAAACCAGCCTCTTTGTCAACATGGTCGAGAATCGCGCCGAAGCTTCCGCCACTTTTGACCGCATCGCCGGCGTCGCCAAGAAATTTTTGAATTATTCTGTTGCCAGCGGCGGTTACATGCTGCATGATAGAGCCGTGGAGTTGGCGGTGCGGCAACGGGAGCCGTTTGTGTTGAAGTATCCCGCGTGCAAAGCCAGCTCTTCTCTCGCCGCGGCGGCGAACGACCTTGCGCGGTCAAGTTCGCTGGCCTATAGCGGCGGTGGCTTCTTCCGAAAAGTTGTCGGGCTCTTCGCATAAGTCGCACGCGTAGCGCTTCCTGCAACGCAAAGGAAAAAGCACGACGCCCGGCAAGGATGCCGGTCGCCGACCCGCGTGTCGGAAATACGCAGCGGATGGATTCGTCGCAAACCCTCCGTTCTGCTTTCCGACCTGCTTATCTACCCGCGGGCTTCTTTACCGGTTGCGACACGGATGTTGCGCTCATGGTGGCTCGTTACGCCGGCGCCAGCCTCGCCTTGTTTGCCTTCGCGGTCGCGGTCATTGCCGGACTCAGCGTGGGCAACCCCCCGGTCACCATTCTCTCCCGCGGCATCCTCGCTCTGTTCGTATTTTTCTTCATCGGTCTGGCCCTGGGTGGCGCGGCCCAGTTGGTGCTGCGGGAATACCGCATGCGCCGCGAGACCGAAATTCGTGAACGGTTTGATCGCGAACCCGGCACCGCGGAATCGGATTCCGACTCTGTCCCGGTGCTCTCGCGCGAAGGTGTTTCGGTCGGTGCGTAAGTGATCGTGAGTGTCCGCCGGTTCCCCGGCGGGCGTGCCAAACGCAAGGATGCGGAAGGAGACGTTGCACATGCGAACGAGGACGACGCCGAAAGCGGATATGCAGAACGTATGGCGCTTGTACAAAAGAACGGGTGACCGTGAACTGCGCAACACCCTCATGGAGCAGTACCTCCCCCTGGTCAAGTACAACGCCGAGCGGATCGGAGCCAAGCTCCCCGACGAAGTGGAGGGCGACGATCTGGTCTCCGCCGGCATTTTCGGCCTGATGGACGCCATCGAATCCTTCGACCTCGATCGCGGCGTCAAGTTCGAAACCTACTGCGCCCCGCGCATCCGCGGCGCCATTCTCGACGAACTCCGCAGCCTCGACTGGGTGCCCCGACTCGTCCGCAGCCGTTCGCACAAGGTCGATCGCGTCTGGCGCGAACTCGAATTCAACCTCGGCCGCGCGCCCACCGAACGTGAAATGGCCGAACGCATGAAAATGCCCATCCCCGAATTCGTCAAACTCCTTAAAGAGGCGACCGCGGTCACCCAGACGTCGCTCTCCCGCAAATACGGCGAAACCGATTCGCACAAGGAAGTCTCCGAAATCGACGTCATTCAGGACAAGCGCGGCCGCAGCCCCCTCATGGAAGTCCAGCGCCGCGACCTCCGCGAACTCATGACCCGCGGCCTCACCCGCGCCGAACGACTCATCCTCATCCTTTACTATTACGAGGAAATGACCATGAAGGAGATCGGCGTCACCCTCGATCTCTCCGAAAGCCGCGTCTCGCAGATGCACTCGGCGATCATCGGGCGACTCAAACAGCAGCTCTCCTCCAAGAGCCGCGAACTGGTCCAGGT
>CAZKIN010000013.1:25567-32423 GCA_964552515.1 uncultured Phycisphaeraceae bacterium | reverse complement strand
GTCGGCACTTCGAACACCACTTCAATCTGCCCGTCGTTGCCTTCACGCGGAGTCATGACATCGTCAACCACGGGCCAGAGTCCCCAGCGCGTGAACTTGCTGCGCACGTGGCGGTTCACCGGCTGCCGCGCATCTTCCTGCTGAATCGCGAGGGGGAAGAAGATCTTGAGGCGGCCATTGTCCTTGCCGACAAGGTGAATCTGCCGCAGGGTGAACGAGTTGGGATGCTTCACTTCGCGCGGGCGGGGTTCTTTCAATTGCAGGCGCAGCATTCGAAATTCGTGGCCGGCCTGGGGCTTGATGGGATCCCATTGCGCGGGTTTGTTGCTGCGTTCATCGCCGGGAGTAAAGTCGAAAACAAAGGGGACGGTGTTGGTGCGCACGATGGAAGTGGCGCCCTTTTCCGAGAATCTGGTGATGTCCGCCGGGGCGGAATTGACCCAGCCGACCGACTGCACGAGGTCCGGATGATCGAGTGCCAGGAACGCGTCACCGCTGAAGATGCCGGCCGAGAGCAATGAGGCGGTGGCGACGGCGAAACGGTCGGGGGTGAGCAGGAGTTCTCTTTGCGGGGTTTCCAGCTTGGGAGGCTTGGGATCGGGGAAGTCCTCCTTCTTTTCCTTGGAGGGAACGTCAATACGCGCAAAACCCAGAATGGACGGGCCGAAGGGCAGCGCCTGGACGCCATGCGCGAGCACCCCGGTCATGACCAATCCAGTCACCAGGCCGCACATGCCGGCACCGATGCGATCCGGCCAGAGTGACAGCAGGCAACTGCGGCGGATCAACTTGTCGAAGAGCAGTCGAAGCACGATAAGCGGCAGGCCAAAGAGCGCTCCGAGTGCCAGACCATAGGCATAGTCCGGCTTCCAATAAGGGGCGATGTAATTTACGGCGACAAATTCATGGGTCCCGAATGCGGCCGCCGCACAGCAGAGCGACAGTACGCACATGATCAGCGCGTTATAGAAGCCGTGGGTGGATTGCACATACGCAATTCCCAGCACGAGCACCAGAAATGATAATGAGACTACCATAAGCAGTTTTCCCGGAATGCGGCCATGGCACCGCCCGCGGTGCGCCGAACATTCGTCGATTATTTCTCCGCGACTTTCAGGCAGCGCAGCACTTCGTTCATGCTGGTGGTGCCGTCAATGACTTTTAACAGTCCTTCTTCCTGCAAATAGTACATTTTGGCCTTGCGACATTCGGCCTTGATACGTTCGATGCTGCCGCCTTCCGCAATCAACTTGGCCACATCATCAGTCACGACCAGCAGCTCAAAAATGCCGGTACGTCCCACATAGCCGGTTCCCTGGCACTTCAAACAGACGATGGGCTTGCCCTTGCGATCAAGCTTCTGTTCACTCGGTGGGCGATAGAACTTTTCGATTTTTTCGACGGGAAGATTCAGCTTCTTGAGCGTGGCCTCGTCGGGCTTGAAGGCTTCGCGGCATTGGTCGCAAAGAATACGCGTCAGGCGCTGGTTGAGAATGCCCTTGAGCGCCTTGGAAGCAATCTTGTTGTCTTCGACGTAGGTGAGATATTTCTGAAGGGCGTCAAAGCAATCCTTCGCCCGCATCCCGAGATAAATCTTGCGATCATCGGCGGCGGCGCGGCTGGCGATCTGCGCAGTTTCGCGGTCCTCGCATTCGCCAACCATGACGATGTCCGGCTCGCGGCGGAGGATGGATTGCAGCATGCGCGCGAAGTTCACGTCGGTGTTGGTACCTTCATAAATCTGCTGCGTGACGTTGTCCAAGTCGAGCAGCTTGCGCCGTTCGATAGTGTGGATGTTGTGCATGTAGGCGTCGTGGCTGCGCAGGATGGCATATTGCGTGGTGGTCAGGCCATTCTGGGTCGGAGCGCTGATCACGAACAACCCGGTGTGCTTGGCGAGGATGTCCTTTTTCAGAACTTCCAGTCGTGGGGGAGACATGCCGAGTTCGTGCAGTCGCAGCAGCGCGGTTCCGGCACCGATACGTAAGCGGAGTTTCTCACCGGCGGTCGTTCCGGAGGTTTGCACTTCGGTGTGCCCGATTTCGCCGGTATGGGAAAGCAGCGCGGCGCGGATCTTCCCGGTCTGAGGGCGGCGGATTTCCTCCACATTCAAGCCGGCGGCCGTCTTTAGATACTTGATGATCTTCTCGCCATCTTCAAGTGGTATCCCTTCGTTATTCTCGGCTGCCACGCCGTCGATGCGGTAGGTGAGTCGGTAGCGGTCCTTTTCGAGATTCAATTCCGCGTCAGACGCGCGCCGCCATAGAAGCTCGTAAAGGAAATCCTGAACCAATTCCGAAATGGCCGCGGCTTCCGCATCGGCAGGGGGCGGCAGGGCATTTCCTTTTTGATCCTGAAGTTTGACACGGATTCCTTTATCGGCAACTTTTTTCTGTTCGTTTCCGCCCGAGAAAATGCGTTTCACATGGCCGATGGTGAGTACGCGGGCCGTGGGTACTACACGGCTGTTGCGGTGCAGGATATAGGAGAACATTGCACCGCCGGCAATCATCAACCACGCGACGACACCGCCGAGAAAAAGCCCACCCGACCATGGTCCGACGAAGAGGACCAGAAAGCCGACAGCCGCCCCGGCTAGGACAATCAAGTTCCACTGTTCGCGCTTAGTTTTTACCGTGTCGGTGTCGCGATCAATCCACTGGGCGGCATAGGCCCAGGCGAAAAGGAGCATTGCGACGACGAGGACCTTGATTGGATTGACGTAGAGTTCCACCTCGGAGGCGGAGGCGAGCAATCCCCATGTGGGTGTATAGTCCATAGTGAATCTGTCGTTTTGCCCGATGGTTCCGCGATCGCCCCGAGCGAACCGCGCGATTTACTTCCCGCTCAACCGATGATACCCCCTCCGGTGACGGAAATCCCCTTGAGCCGCATCTTGAGTTCGTCGGGGTTCGGCGCCACAGTGTACGCCGTCTTGACCGCGATCAGTTCCTGCTCGGTTAGCCGGCGCAGCGACTCCGTGAAATCAATCATCCCCTCATGGTACGAGTTTCGAATCACCGCGCCAATTTCAGCATCCCGCTGCTCGGCGATCAGTTTCCGGATACTCGAATTGGCAAGCATGATTTCACAACATGGCAACCGAGGCAAGTCTGGCCGTATTCCCGGCAAAAGCTTCAAACAGACTACGGCCTGAAGATTAAAGGCCAGCAACATGCGAATCTGCGGCCGGGCTTCCTCGGGAAACAAGTCAAGAATGCGTCCGATGGTCCCGGCGGCGCTGGAGGCGTGAATGGTTGCGAACACGAGGTGGCCGGTTTCCGCGGCGGAAAGCGCGGCGGCAAACGTGTCCTGGTCGCGAAGTTCGCCGATGAGAATCACATCCGGGTCTTCGCGCAGGACATACTTCAGCGCTTCAGAGAAATTTTCGACATCCAAGCCGATTTCCCGCTGATTTACGAATGCCTTTTTATCGTCATACAGGAACTCTATGGGATCCTCGAGCGTCATGATGTGGCACGGTCTGGTGAGATTGATCTGTTCCAATACGGCCGCGATGCTGGTGCTTTTTCCACTTCCGGTAATGCCCGCGAAGAGCACAAGTCCCTGATGAAGTTTGGCGAGATCGCTGACCGAATCCGGGAGGTTCAGTTCCTTATATGTTTTGATTTCGCGAGGTACGCGCCGCGCGGCGACGGAAGTTTTTCCGCGCTGGCGGAAGACATTAATCCGAAAACGATCGCCGCCTTCCATCTGGTATGCAAAGTCCACCGAACCCTTCTGGGCATAGACGGCGCGCTGTCGATCGTCCATGACTTCAGTCATCATGGATTCAATGTCGTCGTTGGTCAGCGGTGTGTTTTCCACATGGTGAATCTCGCCCCGTATGCGAAATTTTGCAGCGGTGTCGGCTTTGAGGTGCATGTCCGACGCCTTGGTTTTGGTCATACCTTTAAAATAGCGATCGACCCGGCGGCCGCGCGCACGCGCCACCATGCCGGAATCTTCCGGCGAGGGACCGGCAGGGAATGGGTGTACACCGTCTGACAAGAATCTTTGCTCCCACCACGACTGTTGAATGCGGTCTGAATTCTAAGCCGGTGGACCGGGCGTTCAAGGCAAATTCTCAAATCATTTGCGGGCGTAACCCTTGGCCAGCGCCCGGGCTTGTGAGTTGTTTGTAGAAGAACCCGATCTACACGACGCTGCGGCCGCCATCGAACGGAATGACCTGACCGGTCAAATAGTCGGGACTTTCCAGAACCATGCGCACAAATCGGGCGACTTCCGGTGGGTTGCTTTCGCGCTGCATCGGCACGCGCCGCGTGATCTGGGCGCGGAGTTCGGGTGCATATTCATCGGGAAAAACAGCGATTCCGAGTGCAACGGCGTTTACCGTAATATTCGGGGCGAATGATATCGCAAGCGCACGGGTCAATGCATCCAGACCGGCTTTGGACACACAATAGGCCAGATGGTTCTTCCACGGTCTTACCGCGCTAATATCAGTGAGGTTGAGGATGCGACCATGACCCTTGGCCGCGAGGTAGTTTTGCGCATGGTGTGACAACGCGGCGGGGGCAGTCAGGTTGACGCGAAGCATCTCGTCCCATTGCGCCAGGGAAAATTGATTCACGGTATCGGGTCGGGGTGTCAGGAACAGGGATGCGCTGTTAATCAGAATATCCAAGCCGCCGAGCGCCGCTACGGACTGTGCGATCAAATTCGGATGGGATTCCGGCGCGCTGAGATCGGCGCATATGGTCGCGGCGTTTCGACCGAGGTTCCGAACATCGCGCGCGACTTCTTCAGCTTCGCGTGACGAATTTCGATAGTGGATGGCCACATGACAGCCTGCCCGGGCCAGTTCCAGCGCGATTGCCCGGCCCACGCGTTTAGCGGATCCGGTCACCAGCACATTGCAGTCCTGTAGCATGTTACACGTCGGGATAGTCAAGTTTCGTCATCGCTGACTTTGTGCATGGACCAAACGTCCTGGTAAGTGGTGGGAGTGGCAGGCGAGCGAGAAGCGGCATCGCGGTAGCGACGCGAAATGCGAAGCAGGATGTAACTTCCGAAGAGTCCCACCAGTGCCACCACGAAGGCAACTACTAGAAACCAGCGCATAGCGCTTGCGGCATGGAGCTGTTCCCCTGTAGGTTCCGTCAGAATCTTGCCCCCGACCTGCGTATCCGGCAGTTCCGCCGAAAGACGGTAGGCCCAGCTTCCCCATGCCCAGAGCATGAGGAGCACCCCGGCAACAAGGACGGCCAAGCCAATCCGCAGGCGATTCTGATCCGAAGACTCTGATCCACCCATCATCATAAAGACTACCACCAACCGAGTGTCGCGCGAGGGTCCGGACCCTCGATTTCCCGCAATTTTTCGAATAACTCACGCTGCGCCGCAGTAATTTTCTTCGGTACCATGATTCTGACCGTCACGTACTGGTCGCCGCGTTCTTCCCCGCCTTGTTTGCGAATGCCATGCCCGCGGAGACGGAGTTTTGCACCAGAAGATGTTCCGGGAGGTAATGTAACCGTTGTGCGTCCTTCGAGGGAGGGAACCTCAACTTTCGCACCGAGAGCAGCCTCTGACACCGTGACCGGTACATCCAAATAGACGTCGGCACCGTCTCGGCGAAAGAAGGGGTGCGCCATGATCGAAACCACGAGGAACAAGTCTCCCGCACCCCCGCGTCCACTGCCTGGTTGACCCCGGCCGCGCAGTCGAATTTTCTGTCCATCTTCGACACCTGGGGGAATCTTGACCTCAAGGGTCTCGGCGCGCCCGTTTCGGCTGCCTTCGATTCTCAAGGCAACCGTCGTGCCATGAACCGCCTGTTCGAAAGGAATCTCAATGTGGTGTTCTTCATCGCGTCCGCGGGTAGTTTCAACCTGGGCCGCTCCGCCACCGCCACGGCGTCTTCCGCCGCCAAAGAGCTGTTCAAAAATCCCGCCTTGTTGACCTGACCCACGGTTGCCAAAGGCGGAGAAGAGGTCTTCGAGATCTTCAGCGTTAATGCTGGATTCGGTTCCCCATTGATAGACTTTTTGCCCGCCCGGGCCGCTCGCCCATTGGCCCGCCCCCGCTGCACCGAACTGGTCGTATTTTTGACGTCGTTCCGGGTCGCTAAGTGTTTCGTAAGCCGTTTGGACTTCCTTGAACCGGCGCTCTGCGTCGGGATCATTGGGGTTGCGATCCGGATGGTGCTTCTTGGCCAATGCGCGGTAAGCACGCTTAATCTCGTCCGCAGAAGCTGCGCGTGAAACGCCCAATACCTCATAATAATCGCGCGTGTGTCCCATACCGATTGCTCTTACCTATCCTGCAAGCCTAACGGCGGGTCGTGCCCCACGCCTAATTTTCCATGGGACGATCAGTATAGCGCGATGCACGGGGCCTGCAATGCTGGCACGCCGTAGTTTGGCGCGTACAATTGGCGTGCTTTGAAATGAAAATTATCACTAGACGGGAGATTGCCAATGTTCAGAACTCGGAAGTCGCCGACCATTGTAGCAGCACTTTGCGTGATGCTTGCAGGTGTAGCATGCAAGAAGGAAACAACGCCCGAGGCGGCTAAGACGCCTAGCCAGCCTGCGACTACACCAGCTCCCGCGCCTGTGGCGCCGGCAGCCAAACCAAGTGCTGAGCCGGCTGAGGCTAAGAAAGAACCCACTCCGCCTCCCGCTGTAGAAAAGGTGGCCGCGCCTACGCCGGCGCCTGCTCCGACAACGTCTACTCCCGCTGCAGCGCCGCCAGCGACCAAGCCCACGCCAGCAGATACGACAGCCAAGACTGCTCCCTCCAGCAGCAAAGAGCTGGTGATCCAAGGACTGGCCGTTGCCATTCCAGCAGATTGGGTGGTTGAGCCGTTTCAACCCAATCCGATGGC
>CAZKIN010000013.1:19432-25467 GCA_964552515.1 uncultured Phycisphaeraceae bacterium | reverse complement strand
CCGTTGCCATTCCAGCAGATTGGGTGGTTGAGCCGTTTCAACCCAATCCGATGGCGGGAACTGTAGCCTCTTATCGCTTGGCAAAAGCCGAAGGTGACTCTGAAGATGCCATTTTGAAATTCTCACACTTTCCGGCCATGAAAGGCAAGGATGGGGATAATATCACGCGCTGGCTCGGACAAGTACTGGTGGATGGCAAGCCAGTTACAAAGGAAGCGGCAAATTTCAAGGTCGAGGAAAAAGGAAACGTACGTCTGACGACCATGGATGCGACGGGCGCGATCTCCACCAGCATGATGGGTGGCGGGACGCCGACCGCCGGGCAACGAATGATCTCCGCCATCATCGATCATCCGCAGGGACCGCATTTCATCAAGGTGACGGGCGGTGAAAAAACGATCGCAAAGTGGCGAGATTCGATTTTCGCGATGATCTCGAGCGCGACGGCGAAGTAGCCGCGACATGACGAAGGTAGTTGAAACGAGGAACAAGGCCGCGAGCGTTCAATGCGCGCTCGCGGCCGATCCGAGTTGCCCGCTTCTCCAAAGCCAAGCGGTCGCGGTAATTGCCCCTAGTAAATTGAAAACCAAATCCCACAAGGTGTTCTCGTATCCGCCGACGCCTGTTTCGGGCAGCGCGAGCACGGCGATGAATTCGATAATCTCGTTCAAGGCGCCGAAACCGCTGCCCAAAAGTACGACCAGAAACGCGAGCGTAGGTGCAGGTGAAGGACCTCGGCGCAGGTATGGCCGCAACAAGTGGTGTGCGACAAGCGTCGCCACGCCAAACCCCAGAAAATGAACCATTTGATCGAAGCGCAGTATTTGGTGGCGTGGAGAAATCGGGAGCAAGATGACGTTATACAGGACGCCGTCGCCGATTTGTACGTTTCCGCCGGCCATGTGCAAGAATCCCCAAAGCGTTAGCCCCCAAAGTATGACGTGGTCGAATCGCAGTTTCTTCTGCTTCCAAATGATCAGGCTGCCCACGAGCAGGATTACGACGACGTACAACAGGAATTCATGGTTCCCGTTGCGCCAGGCGAGCATGGTAAAGAACGGAACATAGAGCAGATTTGCAGAAAGTATGGGCAATTCGCGGCGCGAAATGATCATTCAGGGATTCTCCGCTAGCGGATTCGAATTGTCGATTCCCCGTCAGTTGAACGCAGGGGGCGAGTCGATACAATCGCGACTCGTTGCGAATTCATTCAGGACTTTTTTTGTCGGAGATAGCAGCCTTGTTGAACAATCTGGTTCCCAAGATGATGTTTTTCACCAAGGGCAGGGGAAAGCACCGCAATAATCTGCAGTCGTTCGAAGAAGCGCTGCGCGATGCGGGCATCGCATCGTATAACCTTGTCCGCGTCAGCAGCATTTACCCGCCGCATTGCAAAATCATCCCGCGAGAAAAAGGGTTGAAAATGCTTTCGGCCGGCCAGATTGTTTTTTGCGTCCTTGCGGAGACGCGAACCAATGAGCCAAATCGCCTGGCATGCGCCGGCATCGGACTTGCGCTTCCGGCGGACAAAAACCAGCATGGATATATCTCCGAGCACCATGGCTTCGGAATGACCGAAAAGGCATGCAGCGATTATGTCGAAGACATGGCCGCATCCATGCTCGCTACCACCCAAGGCATCGACCTCGATCCGGATCGCGCATTCGTTGAACGCAAGAATATCTACCGATCCGAAGGGTTGGTCGTTCGGACGAAGGCAGTCGTGCAAACGGTGGAGGGAGACAAAAAGGGATTGTGGACGACGTGCGTCGCGGCGGCGGTTTTGATTCTCGAGGATAGCTGATTTGCCAAGCACCGATCGGAAAGGCAATCAACTACCAAAACCACCATTTCTTTTTCCGGGGTGCGGCTGCGAGGGAGGTACGCATAGTGCCTATGGTAGGGAGCTTCGCGCGCTGATTGACGAGACGCTGGCGCGAGAATTTCTGCGGCGTTTGGTCAAATCGCACTCGAGATTCCGCACTGAAGAAAGCGGTCGGTTCAGGTAGGTCATTGTCATTTCGAAAAAACTTAATGGCTTCCTCCAGGCACTGAGCCGCTTCCATGCCCAGGTGTCGTGCCTGCTGCTTACTCGGTTCCTTGCTGGCTGCTTCGATGATTACATGTGCCAATGTGATCCATTGCGCCAGGTCAATAATCCGGGACGGGTCGGCAGTGGAATTGACGGTGGCCAAATGATTGCCGGCGGGTGGCGGCGCTTCAGGCAAAGTGAAAAGCAAATCGGTCATAGATTTACATTTCGAACATTCGGCTGGAATTGTCAGCAGGACGACGCCGTCGGTCGATGGCAAGACGCTTGCATTTCCCGCTTTGAGTCCGCCATCTTTGCATGCAGGACAGCGCGTGACCATGACGTAGAAGAACGCCTCGGCCAAGCTATGAGCGGGTAGCGTGGCATCCGCCATGTCGACACACGCCCCTTATTCGGGTTCTTCCTTAGTGCTGGGAGTGACTGAATCGGCGGGAGTTGGCGGTTCTTCCGCATGTTCGGCACTACCCAACGGCGGTAGGTCGAGGGATTCCAAGGCGGTTTTCACTTCGGCGAAGTTTGGAGTGTTCTCGCTCAAGGAAGCGAGGCGCTCCGCGAATGGCGTCAACTTGCCTTTGATTTCATCAACTGTGGGCAACGCAATCACTTCCAAGTACCAATCTTTGCCGTCGAGAGTCGCATGGGCTCCGGCGAGGTAATTTCCAGCATCGAATGTGATATGCACTTTTTCGTCCTCGTGCGCATGCGTCTCGGTCGCCCGAAGTATGGCGGAAGCGAAACCGTTTAGTTTTTCGGTGGCGGACTTGATGGCTTCAGCGTCAGCGCCATCCTGTTGAAGCAGTTTCTCGCTTAACTTAGCCGCGGAATCTCGAATAGCCGCAAGCCCTACCAACGCACTTCGCAATTGCGCCTCCTGGCTCTCTACGAAATATTTCACCATTTCGTCGATGTTGTTCGCTTCCGCAAGTTTGTTGTATTCATCAAGGAGTCCCGCAATTTCCGGAGAAACGCCTTCGGATTCTGCGTCACCGGTCTTGTCGTCGAGCGCATTCACATCGGCACCCGACGCCTCATTTTCCTCGGCAGATTCCTTTCGTTTGGGCGTGCCTGGAGCTCGATATGGCACCCATTCCGCCTGCCCGTCGTTTATCGCGGGGTTCGTCCAGACGCTGCTGGTTGGCGGAAGGGGTTGACCTTCGGTGCCCAAGTCGCGCGCCATGTGGGGTGGGGCGGCGGTTTCGCGGCAGCCAGGAAACACAATCAGTGGCATAATGACAATTGCTGCACACCACCATTGCCGTGCGTGATCTCGACTGATGATCGCCTGGTTCATGCGCTACTCGCCTTGTAGGTCAATCCGAACTCGATAATAAAAATAAGCTCAAAGCCCCCACATCTGGATTGAGCCTAATACCTTCAAATCCGCCGGTCAACTGCCACCATGGGCAGTATCATCTACCGTGGTGGTCAACTTTGCGGGAGGGGCGTCTTCCGCTCCGTCAGCCGATGCCGAGTCCTGCCGAGCGTGCGACTTTTCACGGCGCAGGAGTTCGACAATCGCACGTGCGGAGTTTGGTTGTTCAATTATTTCGGCGTCCACGCCTGTTTGTTGTACGACCAGCGCGGGCAATCGTAAGTTCCCAAACCGTGAATCAACGGTCTCACTCCAGGGTCCTGCGATATCCTCGTGACAACGCACAAAATTAGAAGACGCCCTCCGAACTTCGAGCGTTTCGAGAAATGGCTTAAGTTTATCCCAATCCCGGGATAGCATGCGTGTATACACAATCAACAACGGTCGCTTCTCGTTGCGCGCAATCGACTCGGCCTCTTGAATACTGGAATACCACGATTCGACGGTTGAAGTCGGAAGATAGGAGTAGCGCGCGGGTTCCGTACCCGGTGGAGTTGCCGCACCTATGAATGCGGCAACCTCTTCCGGTGAGGCAGCACCCATTTGGGCATGATACGTTCCATCTGGGTGGATCACTATCCATGCCGGTGCCCGCGAAACCCCGTATTGCCCGACAAACCGCCGGTCCGGTTCGTGCGAGACATAGAGCCGGCAGCGGACAAATCGAGCGCTCTGATCCGTCAGGTTTCCGTTTCGTAAAGCATCCTTCAATGGATCATGGCGTCCGGGACGTGACTCGCTGTAGTAAACAAGCATTCCCGTGTCCGTTTTGCGCGCCCGAAGTTGGGCACTTTCAAAATCATGGTGCCAGTTGGGATACGGCCACAGTGGGGTTGTCGCGCATCCCATCTGCATCAAGGTCGATGCAAGGCATGCGAAGAGTATTGCCAATTGTGGGCCATTACGCATGCACTCAGTGTAATCGCGCAGCCCGCCTTGAACAACGTGGTTGAAAAACCGCTCAAAGGTGTACCGGGTGGACTCACCTGGTCATGGCCAATGTCGGTTGTACCGGTGTGGCAGGGAATGTCGTGGCATGTTGCTGAGCTGAAGCATCGTCGGCCAATTCGAGGGACAATCGCTTGAATTCACTGGCACAGTTGTCGAATGCGGCGACGATTATGGGGTCAAATTGGGTGCCGCGACCAGCGCGAATTATACGCACTGCCTGCTCATGCGACATCGCTTCTTTATAGACCCGTTTGGAAGTCAATGCGTCGTAAACGTCCGCCACGGCGACGATGCGGGCCGCCAAGGGTATTTCGTCGCCTGACAATCCGCGCGGATAGCCTTGTCCGTTGTGCCATTCATGGTGAGCATGGGCGATCTGCTCCGCCATTAAAAGGAAATCTGCGCCTGGCGCGCGAGTAAAGACCGAACGGATGGTGGCGGCACCGATTTCGGCATGGGTACGCATGACCGCCAGTTCATCGGGGCGCAGGGGGCCAGGCTTGCTGAGGATCCGATCCGGTACGGCGACCTTTCCAATGTCATGCAACGGAACGGCACGCTCCAAATCATATTGAAACTGATCATTGATGACCGAAGTAGGTCCCTCCATGACGCGCAGTTGGTTTGCCAGGGTGACGCAGAATTTCGTCACGCGGTCGAGGTGTCGTCCGGTATCAAGATCTCGAGATTCCGCAAGTCGGGCCAAGGCGACCACAATGGAGTCGCGCGCGTCGTCGCGCGCGCGACGCGTCAGGAAATCGTGAATGGCAGCCGCGGCAATGTTGGTGATAAGGTCGACATATTCGAGTTCCAATGCGGTAAAGTGAAGTGCTCGCTGATGATCCGCAATCAGAACCACACCGACGCAATGTTCGGACGCAAGCAATGGGGCACAAATTGAAGGATATGGTTGGGCATCGGAATCATTCGCTTCGCTTTCGACAGGTTTCCGATGGGTCTTGCATACCCCCAGCTGGCGCTCTCCGGTTAGAAAAACCTGCTGAACGATTCCGGGGTCGAGCAAGCCAGATGAGCGTGGGGCACAGTCTTCGAGTACCCGCGTGGACTTCACAGGCACTAGCTTCTTAACGCCGTCCTCAGGGAGGTATACCTCGATATGCCGGCAACAGGTCAGTTCACGAAGTGCGGCGGACGTGCTTTCCAATAATGTTTCCAGCGATTCGGCATCCGCGATTCGATGCGAAAAATCGAGCAACAAGCCAAGTACCCGCGATTGCTCCCCGCGCATATCGTTGCTGTAGTTCAGCTCTTTTCGGAGGCGAATCATGGTACGAACGCGGACAGCCAGTTCCTTCGGGTTGACCGGCTTGATCAGGTATTCGTCGGCGCCAGCCTCCAGGCCTGCGTTGATGTCAGTGGCGTCCGTTCGTGCACATATCATGACCACCGGAATACTGCTGGTGTCCGTATCAGATTTGAGTCGCTGAATGGCTTCGATCCCGCCCATCTGCGGCATCATCACGTCCATCAGAATGACATCTGGCCTTACGTCCACCGCCACCTTCAATGCTTCGAATCCGTTCGCGGCTTCGGTCACACAATAACCTTGCGATTCCAACATACGCTTGAGCAACTGGCGCGTCGGCTCGTCGTCGTCCGCAATCAGGACAAGTGATTTTTCAGCTGAATCCTGCGGTA
>CAZKIN010000013.1:4859-19332 GCA_964552515.1 uncultured Phycisphaeraceae bacterium | reverse complement strand
GGCTCGTCGTCGTCCGCAATCAGGACAAGTGATTTTTCAGCTGAATCCTGCGGTACACATGCGAATGTCCGGGAAACGAATCGGTCGACATTTCCATCCTGGCGAACGGCCCCTTGTCCCATTTGGCTTACACATTTTACAAGGTTGCGTCCTCCATCTTTTGCCGCGTACAAGGCCGTATCGGCGGCATGCAGGAATGCGTCCGAGCCCTCCATGTCAGATGACATTTGGGCGACACCAAGACTGACGCTGACATTGAGCTTTAGTCCGTCATGCTCAATCACCTGGCCGCTGACCGCCCGCCGGATTCTCTCCGCGCCGATCGCCGCTTTGTCCTCCGTGGAATTTGGGCAGAGGATCAGGAATTCCTCACCGCCTATGCGGCAACAGCGCTCTTCACGACGGGCATTGCGTCGTGATATGTCGGCGACCTCGCGCAGAACAAGATCCCCAATGGCATGCCCATACGCATCGTTGAAGCTCTTGAAATAATCAATATCAAACACGATTACCGATAATGGCCAGCCGTGCCGTTTGGCTGCAGCCCACTGCTCCTCCAGCATCTCCATCGCGGCTCGGCGATTGGTGAGTCCGGTCAATTCGTCGGTGGTGGCGATTTTCTTCAGTTTCTCATTCAATTGCCCCAGTTGTTCGTATGCGATTGCCATTTCGGCATTGGAGCGATGAACTTCGCGGCTGCGCCGATCCAAGTCGCCTTGCAATCTCAGAAATCGTTCGCCTGAGCGTAACCGGGCAAGAAGTTCGCGTTCATTGACCGGCTTGCACACAAAGTCATCCGCGCCGGCATCCAGCGCTTTGACCACATGGTCCTCATTTCGTTCCTGAGCCGTCATGATGATGATAAAGGTGAACGGAATCCCTTCGTGGGCCCGAATAGCTCTACAGAGATCGACGCCATCCATGCCCGGCATGACCCAATCGGTGACGACAATCGGAGGTCCTTCGGAAAGAAGCAGCTCCATGGCTTCCGTTCCGTTAGATGCGGTCAAGACGTGATAGCCCGCGCGCTTCAGATGGTTGGCAACGAGTCGGCGCGACGCATCGTCGTCATCTACCACCAGCGCGCGAATCTTATCTTGTTGTTCCACGTGACCTCATTCCGTGATTCGGCGGTTGCCAATGACTGACTCTTCACTCCGCTTCGCTCGTTCGCGGCCGATCGCATTTGGTTCTGATGACTGTGCGGCTATTCATCCCTGGCAGTGTTCAACGTAGCCTGAGATAGACCGCGAGGTGAAACACGAATCGACAGTCCCCAGCCCGAGTTTTAAGAACCGTAATCGAATGGCACTATTCTAATGATCGTCGAAATGCTGACCCTCGGTGAGTCTCGTGGCTGGCATGGTAAAGCCTGGATAGAATACCGATAATGGATGCCTTGCCCCGCTTCCTGTGTACGCAATACTAAGCCAAAGGTCCGGATTTGTGGTAATCTATTTTGACCCGGTGTTGCTCGGCCGCATGTTTGTCTTTCCGAAAGCTGCTCCGTTGACCGGGAGGGGACGGGCGGTTAGATCATAGCGCTGAATCATGACTCAAGCACGCGCAAGAATCCAAACTCCAGCCCGCTCGATGCCACGATTGTGTCGAGCGATCGTTGGTTCATGTGTATTGGCGCAATTGATAATCATTCAGACAGTCACCGCCCAGCTTCCTGTAAGATCAGCGGAGTCCCGAAAAGCTCAAGCCGGCGCGACTGCCGAGGAAATACTTGCCGCGCTGCGGCAGACGCGTCCATCCAATGAGGTTATTCCGTCGGACTCCAAGCGACAGCAACCTGCGGATGGTGAGCAGCAGCCATTGCTTCCGGAGGGCTTCCGGGTTTTGAATCTTGTAGGAACAATAGTCAAGGACGGTGACTGGTGGAGGCTGAATCCCAATGAGCAGACTTCGATGACGAGCATTCGATTGCTCCCTAATCGCATTTTGGAGCAGATGATTCATACCTCTTCAGGTACGACGGGGGGAGTGCAGTTTGCCGTTTCCGGCGAGTTGACCGTCTTTCAGAACGAAAACTTCCTGTTTCCTCGAGTGGCTACACGACAGAATGTTCCGGCGGTCGTTGCTTCGTCCGCGTTGCCGACGGATCCACCTCCGCCAGTACCCGTCGATGCGTCTACCGATTCTGTCCTTTCGCGGTTACGCTTACAACAGCCCGAGCAGGAGATCTTAGGGGGCTCCAATATCGCAGTTCCCTCTCCCACAAAACCTCTGACCGGTGCGTCCCCGGTGGAGAATGTTCCCATGACGCAGAGACCGGGGCGATTGTGGGGCCAGGGTGAGACGTGGACCTTTACTCTTGAAACATCGGTTGATCAGCCATTGGGGACGCCGCTGAAAATATTGCCCAATCAGCACTTGGAACGCATGATTGCTGCCACCAGCATAAGTACAGTGCCGTTGGTCTTTAACATCTCGGGAGAGATCACGGAGTTCGAGGGGATTCCCTACTTGTTAATCCGTGCGGCCTCCCGTCGAGTCTCATCTGGCGACCTTGGAAAATGAATTCCACCTGCGACATGAATTGAATTGCCTTCGTGGAAACCGATCCTATGGACATTCGAATTGAAAGTAACGGGCCGCTCCGCGTGGCATATCTATCCGGTGAATCAAACAATCAAGATTCGGAGTATTTGAAAGAGGCATTGGACGAGCTGATTGCTGGTCGTGGTACGGGGATCGCGCTCGACCTCTCGGGCCTGAAAACGATAAACTCCAGCGGCCTGTCTGCGTTGATTCATCTCAATACGCGGTCGCGGTTGGCGGGTGGATACGTGGTGTTAGTGAACCCTTCACCCTTCGTGAGAGAAGTGCTTGAAATTACGCGACTGGATAAGTTGTTCGATTTCTGCGCTACTGTCGAAGAAGCCCGGGTTCGCGTCGGGAAGCTATAGGAGTCGAACCACTTTTTAAAAAAGCGGGGGGTTTATGCGAACCGACGGGAGAAGGTGTGCCCGTTAGCGAAGGGCATGGGCTGGCTTGCGAGGCTACTTAGAACGATTAGGGTAACGGCGGAGCATGAACATCACTGAACCAATCGCCAGCAACACAGCTGAAACAGGTTCGGGAACCACCGTTAAATTGTCGATTACGAGCTCCTGTCCGCCGATACGCAAACTCACTATTTGACTCGCCGGCGCCGATAGGATCACAGTTCCAGAGGAAACCTCCCCGACAATGCCAGGAGCGACTGAAACCGGCAGATCATTGAGTGTTTCCAATTGCAGGACCGGCCCGTCGTTTATCGAGAGATTCATTGCTCCCCCGAACTCAACAAAATCGAATGACAATCCGTTGACACTGAATCCAAGGCCGGGGAAAGTAAAAACAACTGATATATTGTCCAGTCCCAAGGCGGGACTGCCAAACGCGCCGGCATAAGTCCCTTCCACTTCAGCGTCATAAAAACCGACAAAGGAACCCAGAAAAAAACTATCCACCGCCATCTCTATTCCATTACGGGTGTAGACAACATCGGCGGGTGAGTCGCCGGCCGCCGCTCCAAACAGCGTTCCACCAGGCAAATCGTCGAAGTTCATGCTTTGCGCATGAACATCACTGCCTCCGACCAGAAGGCCGGTGATTAGCCAAAAACGCAGGTAGACGAAGTTCTTTAACACAGTTCGTTCAGCGGGCGACCATTGGCGTAAACCGTTTCTTGAGACCTTTCGATCATAACCAAATAGCCGCCCCATTTCAACATCGCCGTGAATGTCTGGGAATTATCGGCCTGCAGCGAAGGACAATTCCGCGGTCTTTGACCAAATCCGAATTGCTTACTGTGGCCTGATTCAAGTGTAAGCGACAATTACGACATACTTGAATGACCGTATCTTGGATTTGTTGTGAAAATGTACGGTGACGGTGATGGAAAAAGTCCGTTTGGCGATTTGCCATATTGCACGATTGAACGATGTTCGGAATACACTCGCCGAGCCAATGCGATCAGGGCCATGCACGCACGAAATTCGAATTGTTCGATGGTTCCGATATGTCGCTTCTCGATTTGCGGTTTTCGTAATCGAGGCAATGAAACGAATTTGTGGTTATGCCGATGGATTGAAGAGGCCTGCAATTGCGCGCCTACAATCGACTTGGCTGGCTTCAGTCATTTTCCTTGAGACTGATGTTATTTTTGGTTATAATGTCCGAAAATCGAGAAGGATTTGGAATGCAAATCGCTTTTCGATTTCTATCCGGTGGGGCGTCAGGATGTCAAAACTGGGTCATATGGGGTCGAAACGGCTTGATCCCCAACGTGATTGCAGATTGGCTGCGGATTGAAATCCAAAATTTTGATCGCGACACGACGGCCAATTGCCGGATGGAATAAAATTGCTGCGCCTACGGCGCGGAGGAGAAGAAGGATGTTTACCTCCCGGATCGTAACTCGTTGTGCCGCACTCCTTGGATGGGCGCTGGTGGTAATGCCGGCTCAGGCGGTCATTACACTTGAACTTCGGCCTGCATCCATGACAACTTTTGCCGGTCAAACGGTGACGGTTGAGCTCTTTGCCGTGGCCAATCCCATGGAAGAGGTCGGTGTCATCAATGTGATCTTGCAGTTTGACGCCACGAAGTTCGCACTGGCCGGCTTCAACCTCAGCGGGGCTCACCCTTGGTTTTCCGCGGGGTTTCCATCGGGCGGGTTGAACACTTCATTTACGGACGGTGACGCGTTTTTCACTTGTAACGTAGCGGACTGTACGTCCGCAATGGCGACGCCAGCGGGGCTGAAGGTCGCCACCATTGAGTTCAATACTGGATTCAATGCGTCCCCGTTTGGAACCGGACAATTCTCCATACCCGTCTCATTAAGCGGAACCCAAACCCGAGTCTGGCACAAGTTGCCCGCGTTGGGTTGCGGAGGCGTGGTGGTTCCCAGTGCCGTCGGTCCTGCGGTGTCGCGTACCTTGAATGCCTGCCTGTCTGCGATCAACTGCAGTGATGGAAACAGCTGCACTACGGATTCCTGCAACGTGAATAGCGTCTGCACGCATGCACCTAATTATCAGCAGTTCTCGCATTGTTGTAATCCAAGCAACGGGCAATTGATGGTGCTTTCGGATGGGAATTCCTGTACCAACGATTTTTGCAACGTTCTTACGGGTCAAGTTAGCCATAGTAACACTCCCATCGGTTCATCATGTGGCAGTACGGCCCAGAACACATGCACCAATCCTGATACTTGTGACGGTGCAGGGGTGTGCTTGAGCAACAACACGGGCAATGGTGCTCCATGTAATGATGGAGATTCGTGCACGCAGGCCAGCAGTTGTTTGAATGGCGTGTGTACTGGGACAAATCCGCTTCCCAATGGTACCTCTTGTTCGGATGGGCTTTCCTGTTCCACGAATAACCTGTCATGTACGAGTGCGGGGATGCCCTATTCGTGCTGCACCGGTGCCGGCAGTGGGAGTTGTGGTTCCGGATCGTGTACCAATGGTAAGTGTGTTGAGTCTGGTGTTGCGTGCTCTGGTGCTACGCCTTTCTGTATCGAAGACGAGGTTTGCGGCAAGGATTCGGATTGCGGTCCTCAGGGGCCATGTATATCGGGTCATTGTGCAAAGGGATTCGTTTGTTGGGGGTGCTTGCCCGAGCCTAAAGCTTGTATGACGCAAGCAGACTGTCCTCCTAATCGAGCGTGTACCAGCGGCTTTTGCGTAAACTGCGCCGCCGACGCCGGATGTGTCAGCCGATACTGCTCTCCCTTTACGCACACGTGTGTCAATGTGCAAAACGATGCACTTTGTTTCGATTCCTCATTCTGTAACGGTGATGAGATTTGCGATGTTTTTGGAACCTGTCAGCCGGCGAACCCGCCCAATCCGGGATGTCCGGTCGGAACCGTTTGTAACGAGACACAGGATGCCTGTGTGGAATGTAACGACACGTCCAATTGTCCCATGGGTCAGTTTTGCAACACCAATGAGAACATCTGCGTTGATTGCCTGATAAGTGCGCATTGCAATGACGGCAATGCTTGCAACGGCGTCGAGACCTGCAACCAAGTATTGGGAACGTGCAACTCAGGCACACCCATCAACTGTTCGCAGCCAAATATCTGTACGATTGACGTTTGCAACCCGAGTTCCGGGCTTTGTGTTCCACAGCCAGCTGAAACGGTCAATTGCAGTCCACAGAATCCCTGCCCCGAAAATTTTCTTTGCGGACCTACGAGCACTTGCGTACCCACTGAAGCATGCACTGATTCCAATGGTTGTACAGTTACCGATGGATGCGTAAACGGGATTTGCACGGGACAACCACTGGGAAACAGCGGGCCCATTCAGATGAACCTGATTCCGGAATTCGCAACACCGTATGCGATTGGTGCAACAGTCAATGTTACCTTTCGGCTGACGAAACCGCTAGCTGGTGGATTGAATACCATCGACGCAGTCGAGGCGAATGTGAATTTCGATCC
Source organism: uncultured Phycisphaeraceae bacterium (assembly GCA_964552515.1). Taxonomy (GTDB): domain Bacteria; phylum Planctomycetota; class Phycisphaerae; order UBA1845; family UBA1845; genus JACQXM01. The sequence goes on along the minus strand of CAZKIN010000013.1, from coordinate 12,884 downwards.
GCTAAAGTTGGTGGTCCAGAATCCGGTGTCATTAGATCCATGCACCAACCATTTTGACGATCCACAGAATTGTCCGGCCGGTCAGTATGATTGGGGTTCTTCCGGCTTGCTAGCTCTTTTTGACACGGATGGACTGAACAACAGCTTGGCAGACGGGGATTACCATTGGACTGGAAATAAGAATGTCCAGTGCGGCATTCCTCCGATGCCTTGTGCAGATCCGATAGTTTCGGTTGCACAGCCCCTGCACGTCACGACCTTGAAGTTTACTGCCAACCGAGCAACAAGTTCAGCGGGTACCAATGTTACGTTTTCCCGATGCCAGGGTCCTATGGGAACTTTTTCTCGCGTTATCCGGGGTGCTGGAGAAGATGTGACCGGTGGATTCGTATCCGCTGTAGTCAAGATCAACTGCACCAATAGTTCGCAATGTAATGATAACAACGCTTGCACGACCGAGGTTTGTTCCGGCGCGGGGTCAAACGCATTCTGCGTGTATACAAACGTTTCGAACGGCACGGCGTGCGGCAATCAAACACCGCAAGGAGAATGTGACCAGCCCGACGTCTGCCAATCCGGTATCTGCAGTTCAAATCCCAAAGCGAATGGCATCGCCTGTTCGGATGACGGCAACCAATGTACGAATGATCAGTGCAACGGGTCTGGAACTTGTGCCCACCCGAACAAGGCGAATAATACGCCGTGTAATGACGGTCAATTCTGCTCGGTGAACGAAGTCTGCAGTTTCGGGGCCTGTGCCGGGGGCTTGTCCAACAGTTGCAATGATAGCGTCCCATGCACCTTGGATACGTGTGATGAGAACCTTAATCAATGTAACCACGCGCCTGACAACAACCAATGCGACAATTTCCAATACTGTGACGGAGTTGAGACTTGCAACATGGTTTCCGGCTGTCAGAATGGCGCGCCGCCTAATTGCGCCAGCGATGGCATTGCCTGTACGACCAATGATTTTTGCAACGAGGCGCTGAATCGTTGTGATGGTGTACCGAACAACGGACTTTGCGCCTCTGGCGAAGTTTGTGTAGCCGGATTTGGCTGCGTCGTGGATAACGGCTGCGTTCCCCCAGTGGCTTCCAGTGCCGGTGCCCGCTATATTCGGGTTCAGCCGCAACCCACCGACGGCACCCAGCCTCTCGCCATTTATGTGGATTCACTCAACTGGACTTGCCTTGGAAAATATGTAGGGAACCCCGTTAATTTCGACATTGACAAGAATGGTTCAGTTGACGGTGCTGTCGCTACAATGGTGGATGATCCAGGTCAGGCGGCTTTCCTGACTCCGGCTCAATGGGTAAGCAATGTACCAGGCGGTTCGTTGTGGATAACAGGCATTGATGTAGTCCCCACAGATCGTAATGACTTTGGCGTGAATCCGCCGTTGCGTGAATCAACATACAGGGTCGCTGTCGACTGCGGAGGTGGTGTGTTCAGCAATCCGCCAACGCCAATTGTTATGGATATCTGGGGCGACGTGAATAACACCACATTTATCAACGTTCAGGACGTCTTGTTGGTTGTGCTGGCGGTACAGGGTGCATACCACCAGCCCCCGGGGTCGAATCCGGGATCATTGGTATCCAATGTAGATCTAGGAAGTAATCCGCTTTGTCAAATTGTTACGGCTCTTCCCAATGGTCCCATTATTAATACGAGTGACGTGTTGCAGGTAGTTCAGGCCATTCAATTGAATCATTACCGCAAACAAATTGGCAACCTGCCTCCTGCTGCAGGTTGTCGGATGCCTTGTCCATAGGCCGTTGTAATTTAGTGATTGCGAAGGAATCGTCTAAACGGAACCTCCGGAATTATTCCCGGGGGTTCCGTCTTTATTGAGATGCGTGGCGATGATCTTTTGCCGAATGCTTGGCGCCCGCGATTCAGTACGAGCACATAGTCCAATGTTATCAGGTACCGACTAGTGCAATGCTGCGGGGACTTTCAACGATTTCGTTGCCGAAATCGGCAACGATGTGTCCCGCGTCCCGCAAGGTCCGCTCGCGATCGGCCAGTTCATAATCCGAATCGATCATCATCCGACATAATTGTTGCATAGTGACCGTAGGTGACCATCCGAGGTTGGTTCGGGCGCGGGTGGCATCACCACAGAGCAGGTCAACTTCGGTTGGCCGGAGGTATCGCGAATCAAACTTCACAAAATCTTGCCAATCCAGATTAAGGCAACCAAAGGCTTCTTCCAGGAATTCACGCACGCTATGGCACTGTCCTGTTGCCACTACATAATCATCAGGTGCTGCGGTCGTGTTAAGCATCAGCCACATGGCACGGACGTAGTCACCTGCGAAGCCCCAGTCCCGCTTGGCGTCCAAATTGCCAAGGTACAGTGTTTTCTGGAGGCCGAGTTTAATACGCGTGGCGGCGCGGGTAATCTTTCGTGTGACAAACGTCTCGCCGCGGCGGGGAGATTCGTGATTGAACAAGATTCCATTGCATGCGAATAGCCCGTACGCTTCTCGGTAGTTCACGGTCTGCCAGAACGCGTGCACTTTTGCACAAGCGTAGGGGCTGCGCGGGTAAAATGGCGTTGTTTCGCTCTGCGGCGTTTCCAGTACCTTGCCATACATTTCACTGCTGGATGCCTGGTAGAACCGAACCTCGCGGCCGGTCGAATCGCGATAATCGCGAATGGCCTCCAGCAAGTGCATCGTGCCGATGGCCACAACCTCGGCTGTGTAAACTGGTTGGTCGAAACTGGTGCGCACATGCGACTGCGCGGCCAGGTTGTAAACCTCGTCCGGCTTTACTTCGCTGATGATTCGCCTGAGGCTGATGGCATCGAGCAAATCCCCATAGTGCAGAAAGAAGCGCACCTCCGGGTCGTGGCGATCGCGGTACAAATGTTCAACGCGTTCAGTATGAAAAACACTCGCGCGCCGGATGATGCCGTGGACCTCATATCCCTTCGATAAGAGCAATTCGGACAGGTATGAACCGTCTTGACCAGTAATCCCGGATATGAGTGCGATCCTTCCCATTGGCCTGACCTCGCTTTCAATTGACGAATCGCAACGACCCCAAATAGCCAAACCAGGACAATTCGCCATTGCTGTTATCGGACAACCGCGCCCAGGACTTCGGAATCCGTTGATCGAGACGTTGGAATCGACTTAATTTCGGTGCTCGGACACTCTCCTCGTTCAGACGTCGGGTCGCCATACCAGCCGAACACTGGCCGCGAAGTTTCGGATTCAAACCGCATTTTGCTCGTTTCTGCATACGCGGAGGCCATGTTGCAGACCACGAATGCGTCACATGGGGTACCTAATCCCCTTTCATATTGCACAATTGGAATTCCGCGGTATTCGCGGCCTGGCATTGCAAAACGATCATCGGCGATGGCTGCCAATGCAATTCCACTACGTTCAGCGGCTCGATGGAACGCATATATGTTCTTTCCCAGGTCAATTCCGACGATCTGCCTAATTCCAATGTCGCGAAGTCCCCTGAACCGCCACTCCAACTCATTCCACCGAAAGAAATACTCAAACCCATCGAGCGACAGAAATTTGTGACGATGCGCGAGGCGATCAAGGGTCCCACGCAGTAGACCGCTTCGTCGACCACGACGAAATGCGGATTCGTTCCCGTCACGCTGCGCCAGCCATTGGTAACGCTGCAGCCAGTCTTCGCGATAAATGGGAGCCGCAAGGGGCGAAAGATGTCGCGCAATAATCCGCAGATTATTTCGTACATCAAAATAGCACGTGCGACTGCTCTGCCGCGCAATAGGAGTCTTGAGATGGTCAACATGCAAGTCGCTGCGGACGCACACTTTCCAGTCAGCCGTAACCAGCTTGAATGCCAGATCGTATTCTTCTGCCTGCATGAAGAAAGAGCGATCCAATCCTCCCACTTCCTGAAGTGCGCAGGCGCGATACGCGGCGCCGCAACCTACACTGACGCCAGGAAGGGCGCTGCTTTCCCGGCGTCCGTCTGGAAGGTGCACGGCAAATCCAACCGCGGCCAGTTGGGGATCATCGGCAAAGATTTGAGTCATGCGTTCGATGGATCCCGGCCGTGGATAGGAATCATCGTCAAGAAAGACGATGATTCGGCCCGTTGCCGCGTCCGTTCCCCATGCTTTCGCACAGCTGCCTTTATTGGAGGATCGGCGGAGGATAACGTCGGCCAGTGGTCTTGCGGCGTCCGTCGTGCCATCATTCGATGCATTATCAACGACAATGATTTCGAATGAGCCTTGGGGCAGGTTAAGTTCGTGGAGTTTGCGCAGCGTATGCAGAATCGCTTCGCGGCGATTATGCGTCGCGATGACAAAACTGACTTCCGGGTTGGTGCGATTTGATTCGTGTCGGCTCACCTACCGTTTATCGGCAGATTCAGCGCGACGGCATGCACGGTGAAATCTCGTGGGGAGCCAGAACTGTCAGGCCTAGAGTCCTTCAAGCAACTCTGAAACCTGCAGACCAAGCGAATTGCTGATTCGTGCCAATGCCCAGATGGACGCCGCATTTTTTCCCAATTCCACTTGCGATAACTGCGAAGTCGTCAGATCCGTGCGGTCGGAAAGTTGTCGAAGCGTCAGATTCTGATTAAGGCGATGGCTGCGAATTCGCTGGCCGATCAATCGATTCAATTCGCTTTCATCCGTATAAATAATGCCCATATGTTGGCATGCACGATCGACCGATTTGATCAAGTCTTCCTGCTTGAAGGGTTTGGTGATGTAATCGCAGGTTCCGCGGCGCATGGTCTCTGTGGCGCTGTCCAGATCCGGATAGGCAGTCATCACGATGCAGCTCATCCGCTGATCGATTTTCTTGAGCTTCTCAACCACTTCCACCCCGTCCATCGCGGGCATCCGCAAATCAACGAGCGCAATTTGAAAAGACTCGTTTTCCGCCGCTTCGATTGCACTATCAGGATCTGTAAATGTGCGAGGGCTGTAACCATGGTCTTCCAACAACAGACCAACGGTCTTGCAAATGGAGGGGTCATCGTCAATGACTAACACTTTAATATGATGCCGAACCGCCATGCTTGTTACATCTCCAAATTAAGGATGGTCGATATCGCGCCTGACGCGATGCGTTCCTCCGGGAGCTCTATGTCACCATATGTTCTAGGAGCCGTCAAGATCGACTAGGGGATTTACCTGAGAGAAATCCAAGAAACTCAAGTCGAAAATCTAAATGTGATTTTCGACTGGATTTGAATCAAGTGCAACAGTGCATACTATTTTTCAATGTACGGTTGGGGCGGTAATTCGCATGCTTTCAGATCGGGAAATTGGGGTCTGTTCGCGAATTTTAACGTCTGTTAAAAGCTCAAAATTGCAACAGTTTAGCAATGTCACTCCAATTCTGCTATATTAACTTTAAAACGTGCAGCCATCTCCTCGGTTAGGAGGAAAACTTCAGGCGAGTAGTTTGCCCGGGCATAGCGCGCCGAAATATTTCCCTCGACACAACGTTTTTTTGAGATCAAGAGCTGCTTTTTCGTTCCATCTTCCAATTCAATGGTAATGTTGTCCCGCGCCGTAGCGAAATCCAGTCCGTCCAAGTCGCTCTCTCCGAAGGAAACGACACGTTCGGTTTTCAAGTCATTCAATTGCAGCAATAAGTTCTCGACCTTCTTGGTGTCAAGTGGCAGGTCATGTTCCGCAGAATAGACCCACTTTGGTCCCAAGCGCTCAAAGGAATGTGTCTGTTCATCCGTACTGATTGTAAATCTTTTTACTTGCGGCGCATCAAATCGTAAGACTTCCGCTGGACGAAATTCCGTTAGCAGTGACTGATATGTATCCGCCGATATTTCAAAGACGGTTGGTAGATCGGAGCGCTGGGCGAAGTGCTTTCCGTCGTGAACGGCGGCCACCAATACAACCGACTGCTTAGTGTCATCTTTGCCGAAGCTGATGGTGACCGTCGCTGACGGTTCATCCAACCCGAATGCACTTAGTTCCTTCGCGTCCCCCACGACCGCCGTGGCGGATAAACTCTTTAGCGATCCCACAAAGGCCTCTACGCGGTCAACCTGCACAGGTCGTTTGATCGGGTTGGTGAGTGACCAACCTTCGTCACCACGACTCAACGTGTAATCCAGATTTCCATCAAGACAGGGATTGCGAACAGAAAAGGCCAGTTGATTGATTGCTTCGACTGGTAGCGAAAGAATGGTTCGATCACGCAGGGCTTTCGGCCCGGCAAGCAGCGCGGCCACATCATCCGCCTTTACCTTGGCGATGGACTTGGACTCGTTTCGGCGGACGTAACGTAGACGCTTCGTCTGTGAATCGCTGAATCCGCCGATCAAAATGCGCTCCACGTCGTCGGTTCCGGCGACGTGAACTTTCAGTTCAGCAGCCGGACGATTGAAGCCGGCCGCCGCAAGGACTTCAATACTCTCGTCTACGAAAGCCGTTGCTTTCAAATCCTTGATTTGCTGGAGCAGGGAAGTCGTCGCGACATCATCCGCACGGGCAGGCGTACCCTTCGGATCGTCGAAGTACCAGCCATCCGGCTTCTTGACCAGGGCAGCGGTGCTTCCCGACGCATTGAACTCAATGCGAGCAGCTAAAGTGGCGTCCGTTTGCGATACCGACATGTCACGCAATTCGTTCAAAACCGGTTTGAGCTTTTCTGTCATGGTCTTCATGATCGAAGCGACAGAAGGCTCTTCCCCGACACGAACATAGGTCTTTGTATCTTCACCCACAGGCGACAAGGCGGAAACATGCAACTCATGGACCGTCAATTTCTTGACCGGTTTCGCCGGTTCTTTCGGTGCATCCGATGGCGATTCGCCCTCTTTCGCTTCCTCCGTCTTTTCCTCGACCGGTACTTCCTCTTCGAGCGTGACCTTTACGGTAAGTGCCGCCGGTTGCAACCCATACGCCACCACCCGCTCCGCCCGGCTATCCTCCCACTTCGTTACGCGCATCCGGCTGATAGCCTGCACCAATTCATCTACTTTACTCGTAGCACGCGCTACCACCGGGGATTCCAGATTCCATCGGCTGCCGTCGCGCACGATTCGATATTCGACTGGAGCTGACGGGGCACTGCGATCAACAATTTCAATTTTGGTGATCTTGTCGGCCGCAAGATTCCAAAGCTGCGGATCACGATACTCAATCGCACGCGGCTTCAGCAGATTGCGCAGCGCCGCATTCCCGATCAGAATGCGCGTTTGTCCGGGAATCCGTACATAAGTCTCGCTGCTTGAGGCGGCCTTGCCGATTTCCACGGTCGCACTTTTTCCCTCTGAATCGGTCAGCGTGACCGTCGTGCCTGCAGGCTCCAGCCCGGCTTGCGCCGCTGAAGTTGCCCCCGCACTGCCGGGCTCAAGACTGACCTCATATTGCAGACCGGTTAGCTGCCGAGCGATGCGATCAACATCAAAACCCTGCACCTTTAGGTCCAGCGGCTTGGTCATTTTCCACGCGGCGGCCCCGGCGGCGGCGTCCGCCGATTTTTCGAAAACCCATTCTTCGCCGTCAACTTTGGCCTCTATCTTGGTAATGTCGCCGAGCTTCGGTTCTATAACCGGTTGCGCGGCGACAGAGCCGGTTGTCGCGGGTGCCTTCGTCGGCAAGTTATCTTGGCCGGTTCTGGGAACAAGAACTAGATAGGCTATCACAAACGCGACAAGCGCGGCGAGCATTAATCCAGTCGTTTTGAAGTTCATGGCTTTTGCTTACACCCAATCAATCGGTTTGGCGTAACGCGACCCATCCCTGCCGAAGCATGTCAGAGTCGCCGTTTCCCAACGCTACTTACGTCTCACATACCACGCGATTCCACCACAGGCGAGTGCGAGAACGGGCCAGACGAAGATCGTCAGTGTTCGCACCATTGTGATGCTTCGCGTATCACCAATCTTCAACACTGCGGACTCAATCGGTTTTCCAATATTCATGAACTGCGTGTTATCGCTCAGCCAGTGGATCGAATTGAGTACCAAAGTCACATTGCCCGGATTGGCCAGACGAACCTCCAGCCCCGACGGCCCAAACGCCATGAC
>CAZKIN010000013.1:0-4759 GCA_964552515.1 uncultured Phycisphaeraceae bacterium | reverse complement strand
CGTCCGACAGTATGCTTGCCCGGCTCGAATTCAGCGGTTTCGATAAGCAGCGCGGAAGTGTCCACTTCCATGCCCCAATTGGTTTTCAGATAATCATTGTACTCGTAGTTGGAAGGCATCGGGCCGAAGGGGCCGGGCGCCCAGCCGCCAATGAACAGTGCCCGACCAGTGTCACCCATCGCGGTAAGCAATGCCTGCTTGTGACTCTCCCCGAATGGTGGATCCTGCGACGGCTGCCCAAATTGGCCGCGTTCCGCCGGTGTTGGTTTCACTATGACGAACACCGTCTTGGTCGGTGGAGGATCGATGACCGGCATCGTATCGCTGGTCTTCAAGTCCCATTCATGCACGACGAAATTCGCATCCTCAAGCTGTTGCTTCATCGCTGCGTAGGGAGCGGGCGCCTGACCCGGCATGAAGCCTCCCAGCAGCAGCGGCGGACCGCCGTATCGCACCAACACTACCGCCTTCTGCTCTTTGTGCGTGGCCCGTAAAATGGCGGCCGTAAGCTTTTCCTCGCCCTTGAATGCGCGCTGCTCAAACTTCGCCTTGGTACCCATGCCCTGGTCGAGCGGCGGCCAGATCGCCTCAAAGTCGACGACTCGCGCTTCGTTTTCCGTTTCCACCAAAATCGAGTTGCTGGTCGGAGCAAGCTGTGCGAGCACTTCCTCCACCTGCGGCGGCTTCAGTTCCTGTAACTTGGTGGTTTCTGTCTCCAGCGCAATGACCAGATCCCCATAGCGACCGGCCGCGCCCTGCAGGAATGCCATTACCTCGGGTGGCAGGCCGGGATTCTGCGCCGCTTCTTTGGCACCATAAAGGCCGGTATCCTTGAATGCTTTGCTGATTTTCCGTAAGAGCCCCGCAATTTCCGTGGTGGCCGCGGCACATTGCAGGTTCTCGGGTTGGGTAAGCGCATTCACCTGCTCACCAACGGCCTCTGCCTCCGCCATCACCTGCGTGAACAAATTCTCAACCGGGGCAATGACCTTTACGACGTTGGGATCGGCGCCGCCAAGTCCGACGCTCAGTTCTTTGACGGTATTGAGTTCCTGTTGGACTAAAGTGCGAATCTGTCCGTCCAGCTTATCCTTGTACTCATTGATTCGAACCGTTTGCGCGTCGATATCACCCTTGTAGGCCGGCAGGTTTCGAAGTCGCGCGGTCACCGCGTTAAACTTCTCACGGTCCTTGAGCGGGTTAACTTCATCGATCGAGACCTTGGACCGGTTTCCCGCTTCAAATAGCCCCAGCAGGTTCTTCGCGGCTTGGCGATAGCGCGGCTGGCTTTCATCTTCGCGATCGGTTTCAAAATATAGCGAAGTAATCCGGATGTTTTTGTCCAAGCCGCGCAACAGTCCCAGCGTCCCTTCACTCAGGCTGTTGACGCCGCCGGTGGTCATATCATGCCGCGCGGATGACAGTGCCCTGTAGGAAAAGGCCTGCACCACGCCTACCAGTGCAATAGCCACCACGACCGCGATGGCCACATTGCCCCCGATGAGCAGCTTGCGGTTGGCGGGGGGGGGTGCATGTCTTGCATTTACTTCCATCGCCGCGTCTCCAGCAATTTAACCGAGAGGAACAGAAACAGACCAATCATGGTGACAAAAAAGATGAAATGGTTCGCATCGAGCACACCTTTTACGAAGTCCTCGTAATGCGATCGCACCGAGATCTGCTGCATGATGACTTTTGGCCAACCCGACACCTGTTGTGCCAGCGCGCTGGAGGCAAAAGTCATGAGTGCCAGCATGGCGACACTGGCAAGTACTGCGATGACCTGATGCCGCGTCAGCGTGCTGAAGAAGAGTCCCACCGCGATATACAAGCCGCCCAACAGAGCCAGTCCGACGTAATTGCAGAACAACAGCGACCAGTCGAACGATGGTGTGAAGCTGCTGAGGATTAGCGGATAAATCAGCATCGTCGCCAGGAGGGCCAGGTAAAACAGCACCGCGCCGAAGTACTTGCCGACGATGACGTCGGTTTCACTGACCGGTACCGTGAGCAGAGTCTCCACCGTGCCGCTGCGGATTTCATCACTCATCAAACGCATCGTCAGCATGGGCAGCACGAAGCACAGGATCATCATGATCCAGAAGTCGAATGTGGGTCGCAGCGACGCTTCGCCGCCCGGCGTGAAATTGCCCAACCCGAAGGCCAGCCCCACCGAGAATAGAAATATGGCGTTGACCGCGTAAGCGATCGGCGAAAGAAAGAAAGCGCCGAACTCACGCTGGGCCAATGTGACAATGTTACTCATCGCTTGTTGCTCTCCAGAGCCAAACACTCTTGCGGGAAAACCTTGGAATGCGCGGAATCGACGCTTTAACTTCGGCTGGCATCCCGGATTTTCAGCTATTTCCGTTCACGTTGCTTTGCGGTCACCTGAATGAAGAAATCCTCTAAAGTCGCGGCGTCGCGGCGAATCTCGCGCAGCGACCAGTTTTTCTCCTTGGCCATCTTGAAGACGGCCTCCCGAATATCGTGATGCGGGGTGACCTGCATGGTCAGGCGATGCCACCCGTTGTTGCCGGACACTTCTATCTGTTGCACGCCGCCCAAGCCGCGCAAGCCCCGCTCAATATCCTCGCGCGGACCGTGCATTTCCGCGACTACGCGAGCGTCCGCCGTGAGCTTATCCCGCAATTCCTGCAGCGAACCGGTGGCCACTATCCTGCCGCCGGCGATGATGATCGCCCGATCGCACACTTGCTCTACTTCGCTGAGAATGTGCGAACTGAGCAGCACCGTATGATGTGCGCCGAGTTCCCGAATCAAACTTCGTGTCTCGCGAATCTGCGTCGGATCCAGTCCGATGGTTGGCTCGTCGAGTACGAGCAATTCCGGTTCATGCATGATCGCGTCGGCGAGGCCCACGCGCTGCTTCATTCCCTTTGACAGTTGACTGATCGGGCGATCGATAAACTCGCCTAGCCAGCAGCGCTGCGTGACCCGTTCAATGGCCTGGGTGCGCGGTGCGGTGGCCATCCCGCGCAACTTGCCGCGAAAGTTCAAATACTCGCGTACCCGCATTTCTGGATAGAGCGGTGTTGACTCCGGCAAATATCCGATGCGCCGCCGCACTTCCATGGATTGCGTGAACACATCAAACCCTGCGATCGCCGCCCGTCCGCTGGTGGCGGGATGATAGCAGGTCAGGATTCGCATGGTCGTGGTCTTGCCCGCGCCGTTAGGGCCCAGGAAACCGACCACGCCACCCCGTTTCACCTCAAACGAGATGTCATCGACCGCCTTAAAGGACCCATAGTCTTTGGTGAGATTCGTAACTTCAATCATGACAGTACCTTAAAGAATCGCAATCCCACTTGTCCGGCCTATTCCCGGGTCGGGCGCCGCGCTAGCGTCCGCCTTGGATTCGCCGGTGTCAATTTCTAGTAACACAGCACCCGGAAATCTGTCAAGACACCGCCGCACTTTTGTGACACGACGATTACGCAATGATCTCCCGCGCTCCTGATGATAGTGTTTCTGTTGGAGAATGCGTAATTTGGAAAGACGACGCAAGCGGCGCCGTTCCTGTCAAAAACCGGTGTGCATGGAAATGACCATGAGGGTAAGCAAGAACTCGATGACCATGCCGACGGCAGACCATACGGCGAAGACCAGCAGCGCCCCAACCACTCCGCAATAGTTGTCCAGCCGCAGCGCGTGCAGCAGTTGCCAACCCAACCACAAGATCGAGAATCCGTAGAACACCAATGAAACCGCTAGGACGATGCCCTTGTTCAACTCCGCCCAGCTGGCGTCCGAGTCGGGAAACACCCCCGTGGTGGCGCAAAGGATCACCGCCAGTACGAGACAAGGGATCGTCGCGGTAAGTAGCCCAACCACCGCTCGCGCCGTAGCGCGCTCGGCCGCATTCAGGATAGCCACTTCTTCTTGATGGCGCGCAGACCGGTCAGCACGAAACGTTGTGCCACATTCCGGACACCTGTTCTCGGGGAGCAGTCGCAGATCGTAGCCGCACTTTGCACAGTACGAAGTTGGTTCGGGATTGGGGTACATCGCATGATTATAGGGGTGGTGGGGGGTGTTGGGGGGAGGAGGTTGGTTCAACCGGAGACGTCTTGCCACAATCCGCAAATCGCCATGCCGCCGTGCCAGTCGACCGACCAGCGCAGTCCAAAAGACGAGAAATGCTTTTGAAAGTCCTGCCGCGTGTTCTGCCATACCTTGCCGGGCTCCCGCCGTCCCGAAAGGTCGGTGACGATCGCCATGACGAACACGCCACCGGGAGCGAGGTACGGCAAGAGATGTCGCGTCGTCGACATCGCCTGTTCGCTCGCCAGGTCATAATGGTAATGGCTTAGGCCCCGCGCAAGCACCACGTCAAAGCTGCCCTTGGATACCGGCATGTCACTCATGATGTCGCATTGAACATACTTACTGCGTGGAAACTGCGTGCGCGCCCAGGCGATACCCACTTCCGATCGATCTACGCCAACGCAGTCGAAACCCATGCGTCGAAAGAGATTGGTGTGAAAGCCGTTGCCGCACGCCACTTCCAGCATGCGCATCCCGCGCCGCAGTTGAAACCGCTTCACCACATGCTTGCGATGCCACCAGTATTCCCGCAGGAACGAGTACTTCCAGCCGCCTTCACGATAAAACCGGTTGTAAAACGAATCGGCTCGTTGTGCGTCCGCGTGCGTGGCAATCCCTTCGTAGGAGTCTGGACTGATCGACGGCGCTTGGCTGGGTTGCGAAGTGAGAGTCTGGTTCATGGATGCGA
>CAZKIN010000012.1:27147-33377 GCA_964552515.1 uncultured Phycisphaeraceae bacterium | reverse complement strand
GGTGGCCGTGGGGTCCGCAGCAGACGAGGTACTGTTGGTCGTTTTTGGGTCAGCGCTCATGATCAAATTTCCGGTACTTTTGAACCGGGTCACCTTTCGACGCAGGGCTAATCCTGTCATCGACGTAATGTCGCGGGCGGGGGCAGCGTTCGCCCCGTTATGGGGGGCTTGATACGAGCCGCAACGTGGTGCAAAATCGGCCCGGACATTCCGATCCGGAATCGCGTCGGAATTCCCTTGACGGGTCAATTCCGGGGACTAGACTTTCGCCGGTTCCGCTGGCGATCGACTCGTGAACGCGGTCCTGAGGGAAGTGTAGGGCAAATTAAGGCGGAGGCAAACGCGGGGCGTTTGTGCGAATTGGAAGCTCGAGGGAGGCACAACAATCATGGCAGATAAACAAATGAAAGAGCAGGGCGCCGCGGCGATTGCCCTCGAAGCGGACTGGACGCCGGTTTTTTTCGCGCAGACGTCGGAAGAGGCGGAACACTATCGAGTTATGCTGGTGTCCGAAGGAATATCGACGATGCTGGGAGAAGCACGCAAGGGAGTGCGGGCGGGGTCGGGCATACCGCTTCTCGTTCCGGCGGAAATGCAAACGGCAGCGACGGAAGTCATTGCCTGTAAGGACGCGATCGGGGCGGATTGGGATGAGGATGAGGCCGATGATGACGATGATGACTTCCTCGATGATGACGACGAGGAAGATGAAGATGACGATGACGAGGACGAAGAAGACGACGACTTCGTTCCTGACGATGATGACGACCTCGACGAAGAGGAAGAATTTGACAGCGATCTGGACGACTAAGAGCGGCCGGTTTTGTTTTTCGATACCGGTTTCGCGCTGATGAGCTGAGGTTCATGCGGATCCGTGGAGTGGTACTTGGCATCGCAAGAGGTATGACAAGTGCCGGACGAGGTAACCACGGTTCGTGAACTAAAGTTGCTGGTGCAGCAATTCGTTGCCGAACGAAATTGGCAGCCATTTCACGACGCCAAGAATCTATCGATGTCGCTGGCCATAGAAGCGGCGGAATTGATGGAACATTTCCAGTGGTTGCGAAGTGATCAACTGGATACGCTGCTCAACGATCCTGAGAAAATGCGGCAGATCAAGGAAGAAACAGCCGACGTTCTCGCTTATTTGCTTTCGTTTGCCCATCGGTTGGAAATAGACCTTTCCGCAGCACTTGCCGACAAGATGCTCAAGAACGCGGTGAAGTATCCGGCGGATGAATTTCGCGGCCGGTTTCAATGATGGTGATCATCCGGCGGAACGCGGAACCCGTTCCAGGGCGACGCGAATACCCAGCAATATCAACGCAGAACCGGTTATGGATTCCACCCATCGCTTGACCGTGGGTCGGGTAAGTACCGATTTCAATGCGTCTACGAAGAGCACGTAGATCGACAACCAAATCAAACCCATGGCGATGTGCAGTCCGGCAAGCAGCATCGATTGGAGCATGACAGATCGGGTCGGCGACACAAACTGTGGAAGTACCATCAAATAGAACAAAGAGACCTTCGGGTTCAGCAGGTTGGTGAAAAGCCCTTCGCGGAAACTGCGTGCGTGTGGCGCGAGGACCAGTGTTGCGGTGGCGGCAATGCCGGGGGGAGCCTCGGCAGAGTTTTCGGCCATTTCTCGACAATTCCAGGCAGCGTGCAGAGCCTGGATTCCGAGCCACATCAAATAGAGCGCCCCGATGATTTTGATGGTGTCGTATAGCGCTGCGGATTGGGCAAGTATGGTGGATAGCCCGAGTGACGATGCGATGGCATGCACCGCGCACCCGAGGATGATACCGAAAATGGTGAAAAATGCGGCGTGCCGGCCGCGTGTGACCGTGTTTCGCGTGACGAGGGCCGTGTCCGGGCCGGGTACGAGGGTCAACATCAAGGCAAGGAACGCGAAAGCCCAAGTGGATGAATCCAAGGTCAATCCTCCAATAGGTGGCGAAGTCTATCGCCGCGCACTCGATTCGGGTAGCCCGACTCGTTAGCATGAACCGCGTGAGCAATGAACCCACAATTCCAACGCCGGGAGAACCGCCACGTCGCCGTCCGCGCTACGGCGGCAAACACCCGCGGCGTTTTGAGGAACGATATAAGGAGCTGAATCCGGGTGCGTTTCCGGAAATGCAAGAGCACATTCGCGCGCAGGGGCGGACTCCGGCCGGAACTCATGTTCCCATCATGCTGAAGGAGGTCTTGGAGGCGCTGGCGCCGCAGCGGGGGGAAACGGTGGTCGATGGTACGGTCGGATATGGCGGGCATGCACTGGCATTCCTGGAGCAAATTGGCCCGGAGGGTCGGTTGATCGGTCTAGATCTGGATGCGGAACAATTGGGGCGTACGGCTGCGCGTTTTTCGGAAGATCGTGCCATCGTGGAGACACCAAGTTTGTCCGCACAAGGAGTATGGCGTCCGCGCACGAATGTGTGTTTCCACCATATGCACTTTGCGGGGATGCCCAAGGCGCTGGCGGCCGAGGGCCTGGGTGCGTGCGATGTGCTGTTTGCGGATCTTGGCGTGTCGAGCATGCAGTTGGATGATCCGGCACGGGGTTTTTCATACAAACATGACGGTCCTTTAGATATGCGGATGAACAGCGGCCTGCGACGGACAGCTGCGGAGCTGCTGGCGACATCATCGAAAGAAGAGCTGGCAGGAGCGCTCGAGCGATTTGCGGACGAGCCGGATCATGCGGCGATTGCGCGGCGCATCGTTGCGCGTCGGGCAACTGTTCCATTGCGCCGGACGAAGGAACTGGTGCAGTTGATCTTCGAGGCCAAGGGAATCGACTACAAGGAATGGAAAAAGTCGCGGAGGGAAGGAGAGGCGTCGCTGCATCCAGCCGCACGCGCGTTTCAGACGCTGCGCATTCTGGTCAACGATGAATTGCGGGGGTTGGAACAGCTATTGCGAGTGGCGCCTTATTGTTTACGGCCCGGAGGACGAGTCGGGATTCTCAGTTTCCATAGCGGAGAACATGAGCGGGTGGTGCAGGCTTTGGAAATCGGAGCGGAATCGGGCTTGTATTCGGCGCGGAGCATCGAGCCCATCAGGCCAAGCGCAGAGGAAAAAGTGGCGAATCCGCGATCGCGATCCGCATTCCTGCAATGGGCACGTCGAAGTGAAGGTCTGTGATGCCTGCACGCCTATAGCAACCGCGCCAGCAAATCCGATAAGTTGAAAGATGAAAGACGAAAGGGCAAACAGGCACGCCATTGCGGCGATGAACCGTCGCGAAGGCGCACCGACGGACGGACCGCGCTGCCTGGTGGTCATGTACCACTATGTGCATCCCGCGGATTCGCTGCTGCTGGGAACGCTGCCCGCGCTTACGCCCGAAGACTTTGGCAGCCAGCTCGACGAACTGTGTGCGGTGATGGAGCCGATCGACTGGCCGCGGCTTTTTGCGTGGACACAGCATCGTGCGGCGATCCCCGAACGCTGCTTCCTGGCGACCTTTGACGACGGACTGTCCGACCATTTTCACCATGTGGTTCCGTTGCTGCAAAAACGCGGACTGCGCGGCACTTTCTTCGTGCCCGGCTGCGTGTTGACGGGGCAGCATCTGCTTTCAGCACATGCGATTCACCTGCTCCTGGCGACACTTGGGGATGAAGAGTTCGCTTCCGCGCTGAACCAGAAGCTGGCGGTGCACACACCGCGGGAGAACTGGTGGGTGAGTGCCCGCGATGCGGACGCCCGCGCGCTGTATCATTATGAAACACCGGTCCGTGCGCGACTGAAATATCTCCTGACGATTGTGTTGCCGACAGCGCTGCGTGATGTCGTGGTGGAGGAAATGTTTGCGCAGCACATCGGATCATCATCCCGCTGGGCGCGGCAATGGTATATGCAATGGGACCAGGTGAAGGACCTGGAGTCCCTGGGGCATACGGTGGGCGGGCATGGGTTTGCGCACGAATCCTATGCGCGAATGTCCGAGGCTGAAATCCGACAGGACGTCGCACGGGTCGACGCCGTCCTGCGCGAGGGGTTGGGTCCGGATTTGCGGCCGTTTTCATATCCGTATGGTGGTGTCAATAATATGGCACAAAGTCTGTGCGGGCAGGCGGGCTTTGCCCACGCGTTCACCACGGAATCGCGCGCCGTAACAGAGCCGCTGGACCTGCTGGCGCTGCCGCGGGTGGATACGATCCACGTCGCGACCCACATAACCAAGGAGTCGACATGTCCCCAGCGATGAGCGCGACCGCGCTACGCAAACCGCCCACGAAGATATCGTCCATGATGGATCGTCTCAATCGATTTCTGCCCGCCTATTGGCTGCGGCCGGAGAATGCCCTGTGGATGACACTGCGCAGTTCCGCGTTGAAGGATGCCGCGTGGGCGGGGCCGACGCTGGATGCATGCTGTGGGGACGGCATTTTCACATTCTTGCATTTGGGCGGCAA
Organism: uncultured Phycisphaeraceae bacterium; assembly: GCA_964552515.1. Taxonomy (GTDB): domain Bacteria; phylum Planctomycetota; class Phycisphaerae; order UBA1845; family UBA1845; genus JACQXM01. The sequence goes on along the minus strand of CAZKIN010000012.1, from coordinate 28,947 downwards.
ATTCGATCCGTCATTCGATGTTTATTGCGGGGTGGACCGGAATGCCGTAACCGCCAGACCGCAAAGCGATCTGTACGATGCATGGAATGAAGATTACCGACCGCAAATTGCGGTTCGTCCCACCGAAATGGTCGACGTGGGAAGTGACCACAAGGCGACACTACTAGCCAAGGCCGGCCGACTGGAATTCTACCGCAAGCTGATGGAGCACGATCACGACCTTGCCTTGCCCATTGCCGCGGAATCGTTTCAAACCATTTATTGCAATGCGGCCTATTGGATGAAGGATGTCGAGAGTCTGCTTGCGGAGTTTCGTCGCCTGCTGCGTCCTGGAGGCAGTTTGATTCTACAGGTCAAGCTGGAGGCGATGCGCCGCCATGTGCCGGATTCGCTGCGACTGCCCATGGGACCGAAGGTGCTGGAAATTTTAAACGGCGACCGCCTGGAGTGCTGGCCGGGACTCGCGGATCGCGCGACATGGGAAGGGCGCTTCAAACGCGCTGCATTGATAGTTCATGACGCGAAGCCTTTTGTTACGGGAGCGCACGCCCTGATGTGGAACATCGGTCTGCGGCCGATCGCGCCGCTGTTGATGCGCATGGTTGCCGCGCTTAACGTGGACACTCGCGCAGCGATCAAAGCGGATTGGGTGGAACTGTTTACAACCCTGCTATCTCCGATGTGCCGCCACGATTTTGCGGTTTACCATGGCTCCGGCGAACCGGTGGAAATGCAATATGTGCTGCGGCGATCGTAACAGGTAGACTACCCCAAGAATCCGCATACGGTCCTTACACCGGTGGGACCCTTGATGTTCATGCTGCCGTGATCCATGCGACAAAGTACTCTGGCACTTCTGCCTGTCCCGCGACATGTTGAATTTACATCAGGAATAGTCCGGCTGAACCAGCGGACGCGATGGAACGTCAGATCAAATGACGCGAGAATTGCGGGCGCAGTTTGTTCGCTGCAAGATGGAGTATCCCGTCATCGCGGAACTGAGGCAGCAATTGTTTCGATCATCGAAGATTCAGCCTTGGATCTGCGGGGTGACGGCTACCGGATTCAGGTCGACTCCGCGGGAATTACTTTGACCGGGCGCACTGCGGCTGCCTGTTTTCACGGATTGCAGACGATAGCGCAGCTCCCGGATGACCTTACGGGCGAGGTTGCCTGTTGTTCGATCGAGGACTGGCCGGACTTCGCCACGCGCGGTCTGCTTTTTGATGTGACGCGTGGGAAAGTCCCCACCCTCGACACGATGAAGATGTTGGTGGATCGGCTGGCGACACTCAAGATCAACCAGCTGCAACTCAACATTGAACATTCCTTTGTCTTTGCGTTCGATCCGGAGATTTGTGGTGCGGATGAAGGACTGACCGCGAATGAAGTGCGCGAACTTGATGAGTATTGTCGAGACCGCTTTATCATGCTGGTTCCGGCATTGGCTAATCTGGGACACATGGGGCGAATTCTGGCGATGCCACGTTATCGTCATCTCGCCGAAATTGAGACGACCACCGACTGGGAAAGCATGTCGTGGCCACAGCGGATGCGCGGGCTGACCCTCGATGCGGCCAATCCGCAGGCGTGGTCGCTGGTGGAACGCATGTGGTCGGACATTTTTGAGGCGTTTTCCGCGCCGGTCGTGAATATCTGCGGCGATGAGCCGTGGGACTTGGGAGAGGGGAAAAACAAGGAACGCTGTGGCCGTGATGGCAAGGCTGATTTGTATCTTGGCCATCTGCGACGCGTTCAGGATTATTGCGCCATGCACGGGCGTACGACACAGTTCTGGGG
>CAZKIN010000012.1:23102-27047 GCA_964552515.1 uncultured Phycisphaeraceae bacterium | reverse complement strand
TGTGGCACAGGAATTGTCGATTCCGCCATGTGAATCTGCATTAGAGTTCCAGCGGGCCGCGGAAGCCCTGGCCGTATTCGCGAACCAACAGTTGGTGAGTTCGCACTCGGGTCACCACGACGCAAGGATGTGGGACGACTGGACGGAACTGGCATTGGCTGGGGAGTTCACGGCGCTGGCGGCTGAAAAAATCCTATTGATCGGTGCGGGAAAATCGACGCATAGCGATAGGCATGAATTGCGAGAAGGACGCGGTGGCTGGGCGGAGCGGATCCGCGCGGCATCCACCCGGTTCGCGCATTCGTGGATGCGTCGGAACAAACCACTGCGTTTGGCGGACATTGAAACGGCGATTTCCCGATCGGCGCTGGACATGACGGCGGCCTATCCATCCTGATTCCAGAGCATTCGCACTCGCGAGCCAAGATTGTTGGTGAAGTATTCTCCCTTCGATTAGAATATCCGCTGCCGAAATAAGCGATATGCAGGTGACAGCAAGAGTGAGGATTCAGACATGCTCACCGCGGACATGGCCCGTCGAATGGAGGAGGAGCACGCAGTGGTGGACCGCCTGGCGCGCGGACTGCGCGAGTGGGTGGCGGTGGTACCGCGGGCCAATTTCGCTCATTGGATCGATGGGGCGCGGCAACGGTTCGAGCATTTTCGGGCCCATTTGATTCGCCACTTCTCACAAGAAGAGCATGACGGTTACGTCAAATCACTGGCAGAACAACAACCATCATTGGCGACGGAGATTGAACGGCTGGTGCATGAACACCGGGAATTGGTGCAGTTGCTGGACGCGGTGCATCGCGATTTGCAGGCGCTCACCGCCATCGACCGACTCCTGGTGCAGGACGTCTGCCGCCGCATGGAAAGCTTTCTGGGCATCCTTGAACATCATGAACATGAGGAACACCTGTTGACCGTCTTTGCGTCCGTGGGTCCCACGTCCGGTTGAAATGCTGGACCCGCAAACGGAATTGTGCGAAGAATTCCGCTTCCATGAGGGGCATTTATCGGCCCCGACAGCGAATCCGCAGTCATTTCGTGTATTTGGCCGACGAACTGATACGCGTCGAAGCGCGTCCAGCCTTTCAGGAACTGGTTCAATGACCAGGGAGTCGTCGTTTGGGAAAACCTTCGTCGTTCTTGACCCTTCTACTGATCGCGGGGTGGATTGCCGCAATCGGAATCTCCGGCACCGCCTTATTGCGATTCACTGGAACGGCAGGTGCATCGGGCGTTGTGGCGACACGTTGGCCGGTCGGTAGTTCATTGCCCCAACCGCGACAACAGCCGTCTTTGGTGATGTTTCTACATCCGCATTGTCCATGCAGTCGCGCGTCTGTGGCCAATCTGGCGAGGATGGCTGCCCGGCTGGCCAATCGTGTGCGCATTTCTGTGGTTTTGGTTGCTCCGCCCGGTGTGAACGAGTCCTGGGTCCTTGGGGCATTGCACGATGCTGTGCAGGAAGTTCCGACCGTGACGACGCACATCGATCGAGATGGTCGAGAGGCACGGCTTTTCGGCGCGCTCACTTCCGGCCAAACCTATCTTTATGTTAGTGGCGGCGACTGTGTCTTTGCAGGAGGGATCACGCCGCTGCGCGGTCATGAAGGCGACAATCCAGGGATTGACTCCATCCTGTCACTAGCATTGACTGGTTCCTCCGAATTATCCACCTGGCCGGTCACTGGGTGTCCGTTGTTTGACGCCGCCGAAGCGGGCACATCGGTTGAGAATGGGGAGGTCCCAGTCCGATGAGTTTCACTCACCGCGAAGCAACCAGTGCCGTGCAGAACCGTTCCAACGAACTGTTGGCGATCAGCCGTCGTGATATCCACGAATCAACAGATCGAGTTTTCACGTGGTTAATGCCATTTCAGTTTGTCGCCGGTATTGTTGCGGCATTGGTCATTTCGCCGCGCACGTGGGTCGGAACCACCAGTGCGCCGCACGTTCACGTTTGGGCGGCGGTGGTCGTGGGAGGCCTGATCTCCGGAGTGCCGGTTTGGTTTACGATATATCGGCGCGGCGAGAAGCTGACACGACATGTGGTGGCCATCGGGCAAATGCTTACTTCGGCGCTTTTGATCCACCTTTCCGGTGGTCGAATTGAAACCCATTTCCATATTTTCGGGTCCCTCGCGTTTCTGGCGTTTTACCGGGATTGGAAAGTGCTGGTTACCGCCACCATTGTTGTAGCAGGAGATCATTGGTTCCGCGGGGCTTATTTCCCACAGTCTGTTTATGGGGTGCTGGCAAACACATCATGGCGATGGCTTGAGCATGCGGGATGGGTAATCTTTGAGGATGTGATCCTGATGTTGTCCTGTGCCGTGGGCATGCGTGAAATGCGCAAGCTTTCGGACAAGCGCGCTGAACTGGAACAAGCGAATGCCGAGATTGAAGCGCGGGTCGCCCGGCGCACCGAGGAGCTCTCTGCAAGTGAATCGCGAGCACGGAAAACTGCCGGTACATTGGAGATGGTCAACGAAGAACTGAAGGAAAAACAGCAAGAATATGTACGGCTGAACAAGGCCCTCGAAGAGGCGAGCAAGGCAGCGGCCGACGCTTCCGCGGTCAAGAGCGCATTCCTGGCCAACATGAGCCATGAGATTCGAACGCCCATGACGGCCATCCTGGGATTTGCGGAGATTTTGAAACAGCATCAGGACAATCCGTCCGATCGCATTAATGCCGCGAATGTCATCGAACGCAATGGTCAACATCTCATGGCGATTATCAATGACATCCTTGATCTCTCCAAGATCGAGGCGGGTAGGATGGAAGTGGAGCGCACCGACTGTGATGTCGAGGAACTGCTGAAGGACGTTGAGGGTCTCTTTCAGTTTCGGGCTCGAGACAAGGGGATTGAGTTCGCCATTCGACTGGGGGCGCCCATACCACGTAGCATCAAGAGTGATCCGGTCCGCCTCAAACAGGCGATTGTCAACCTGGTCGGAAATGCGATCAAGTTCACGCGCGCCGGCTCGGTTGTTTTGGAAGTCGCTGGTGAGAAATCGGAGCAACAGCTTGTATTTCGTGTGGTAGACACGGGGCCGGGACTTACGCCAGAAGAGTGCGACCGACTGTTCCAACCGTTCACCCAGTCTGACGTTACCACGACTCGGAAGTTCGGGGGGACGGGTCTGGGACTGGCGATTACCAGATCACTAAGCGAGTTGTTGGGCGGGCACGTTACAGTGCAAAGCACGCCCGGACAGGGAAGTACATTTACCCTCACGGTTGCCACCGGTTCAACGGATCTAGTTTCGTGGATCAGCGCAATGGGCCGAAATCCGGAATCTGTGATTGCCCAGCCGACGGCGCGCATCGTCATTGATCCGCTCGCGCGAATTCTTCTGGTCGAAGATGGTCCTGATAATCAGCGTCTGGTGTCGCATATCCTGCGATCGGCGGGTGCGGTCGTCACGATTGCATCCAACGGTCAGGAGGGAGTCGATGCTGCCTGGGAGGCTTTCGAGTCCGGATGTCCGTTCGACTTGATCCTTATGGACATGCAGATGCCCATCATGGATGGCTATTCTGCCACGCGCTTGCTTCGAGCGCGCGGCTATGCGCGGCCCATCGTGGCGCTGACCGCACATGCCATGAAGGGCGAAATTGAGCGGACCGCGCAAGCCGGTTGCGATGCCTATCTTCCCAAGCCGATTCCGCGCGATTTGCTCATCCGTGAAGTCATCCGACACATCGGACGAGATGTTCCCGCGTCATCAATTGCCTAGCCGGCGCCGGGGGAGCGGCGGTCGTCGTGCGTTGGTCACAGTGATAGTGCCATGGTTGTGGCATAGACCGCCGTTTGGGCCATGACATCGACGCCGGGTTTCCTTTCTCAGGTCCTTTCTTGCTTCAACGCGTATTCGTGTAATATCCTCCCGGAAAACTACCTGGCCATTGTAAAGGGACAGCCATGCGCGT
>CAZKIN010000012.1:18626-23002 GCA_964552515.1 uncultured Phycisphaeraceae bacterium | reverse complement strand
TGTAATATCCTCCCGGAAAACTACCTGGCCATTGTAAAGGGACAGCCATGCGCGTGTTGACAACGATTCTCATGCTTGCGGCATCCAATGTGTTCATGACCTACGCCTGGTATGGACATTTGCGTGACATGAAAGGCAAACCGATTTTTTACGCGATTCTGGCCAGCTGGGGTGTCGCCTTCTTTGAGTACTGCCTTCAGGTTCCGGCCAACCGCATCGGCTACCAGGTCATGTCATTGGCACAGCTAAAGGTCATGCAGGAGGTCGTGACCATGTGCATATTTGGCTTGTTTGCCGTGGTGTATATGGGCGAACGGCTGAAACTGGATTACCTGTGGGCAGGTCTGTGTTTGGTTGCGGCAGCCTATTTCATGTTTCGCGATTCCGTCCCGCGTTAAGTCGTTGCTCAGTGGCAATCTGTAATACGCCGCGTGCACATGCGTTCCCCGTTGCAACTTTTTCATGTAGTCTACCTATAATGGTTCCAGGTGGGTGCGGGGATCGATTGGTGTCGCAAATTCAAGCAAACTCTGATCCGGCGAACGCCCGAAGTACGGGCTGCCGGCTGCACGTGATCGTATTCACCGATACTTATTTTGAGACCAACGGAGTGGGAACTTTTTATCGCACCATGCTTCGGTGGTGCGCCAGGCATCCGGAGTATCGACTGAGCGTGTTCTGTCCACGGCGGGACATCGCCAGCGAGCGCGATGCCCCGGAAAACGTACATCCGATTCGGGGCAGTATCCAGTTTCCCAACCCGTTCTACAAAGACCTCGTCGCCGGGTACTTCCCGATGCGCCGGTTATGTCGGCAGGTTGCAAGTGTTCCGGGTCCGAAAGTCATTCATATCGGAACCGCCGGGGCGATGGGAGCGACCGGAGCGGCTATCGGGCGACGATTGTACGTTCCGCAAGCGGGCTGGTATCACACCGACCTCCAAGCCTATGGACGTTTGTATGGGCAAAGCATCATGGGGCGGTTAGGGTCGCTGGCGGGTCGTATCGGCGGAATCATCGGCGAACGGGCGTCAATTATCTGTGAAAAATATTCCTATGGGAATTGTGCGGTGATCAATGTGGCCAGCGAAAGTTCGGTGCCCACGGTCCAGAGGTTTTTTGATGGACCCATCGTGATCAACCCCTGTCCGCTCGACATGGATCGATTTCAGCCGGGCCTGACTCGCGACGGTGATTTTCGGCGAAAGTACAATGCGGATGGCCGAGTGCTGGTGGTTGTGGTGGGGCGGGTGGCGCGGGAAAAGAACCTGGACCAGGTTTGTGAACTTCTAGGAGCCGACCCGCGGATTAATCTGGTTTTTGTTGGTGACGGACCCTATGCGCAGGTGTTGCGGCGGAAATGGAACGCCCGGGTTACCGGTTTTCTGCATGGTGACGCGCTATTGTCAGCTTACCAGCAGGCCGATGTCCTCGTGCAACTCTCCACCAGCGAAACATTTGGGTTGTCATTGGTTGAAGCGCTGGCTTGCGGATTGCCCGCCGTAGTGCGCCGTGGACCAGGCTTCGCCGCGAATATTCCTGCGAATTGCGGAGTGGAAGTCATGGAAGGGGAGGATCTGCCCGCACTGGCTGAGCGGTGCGTTGCGCTGGTTCGAAATACGCAGCGCCATGCGGCGGCGGCCCAGGCGGTTCGCGAGCTGGTGCGACCAATCAGCACCGACGTGCTGTTCCCGCGTATCATGGCATTTCACGAGGCGTGCCTTGGGCAGCCTGATCATTTATCTGAATCAACAACAAGCGCACGCGGGTCTGCCGCGGCTTGATTCGGCGGCCAGCGGCAAATAATGCGTGTACGCGAGCCGAAAGCCGGCGCATCCGGTTACTGCCTATGTGATGGCATTCAAAACAGTTGCAAACTCCTGGGCCTGCCGCGTAGGCGAAAAGAGCGACTCCGCGCGGCCCCGACCCGCCTCGCCGAATTTCTTCCGCAACTCCTGGGAATCCGTCAAAGCGGACATGGCTTCCGCGATCGCGGCGGGATGGCTGCTGGTAATGAGCCCCGTTTCGCCGTGTGCGATTACCTCGGGCGGTCCGCCAATATTGGTCGCGATGCACGGTTTGCCGAGCGCCATCGCTTCCACCAGCACCATGCCGAAGCTCTCCGATGGACAAATGGACGTCAGCATCGTGACATCCGCAAACGCGATAACGCGCGCCAGATCCTTGCGCCAGCCCAGAAAATGTACGCGATCGGCCACATTCAGCCTGGTGGTTAACTGGTGCAGTTCATCGACGTACCGGCGATCACCTTCCGGTCCCACGTCTCCACAAATCCAGAGTTGGGCCTTGGCATTCTTCACGAGTCCCAGCGCCTCAATGGCCAAATGCTGGGCCTTCTTGTGTCGATTCAATGTCGCTGCATGAAGAAACACCACGGTGCCCGGTGGTTTTGCGGGAAGGGGTGGGCCCTCCAGTTGGGCGAGAGTTCGAATACGGTCAGCATCCACAGCGTTGTAAACCACACGAACTCTTTCCGCTGACACACCAGCGTCAGTTACAAATCGCGCGGTGTCGTGTGAAACGGCCACCACCGTCGCCGGGCGCCGGGTCAACCAGCGGGCGGTGCGCGGACCTATTTCTGCCGCCGAAGTGAATCCGTGGGCATGATAAATGACTGCGGGGCCGCGCGCCGGAAGTGCTCGTCCAAAGTATCGAATTGCCTGCAGTTGATTGAACCAGACCGCCGCGACATTGTTTCTCCGCACCCAGCGACGAAAGCGCGTAAGCGTCACGGCCATCCACGGAGCGCGGCGTAACAAGAGCAGAGGTCGGCGCAGGCTGCCTTTGCCGCCGACATATGGCGTTCGCGGCGGCGGGCCGAGAGTCGCCGTCTCCAGTCCCACCTCCTGGCATTGTTCCGCAAATCGCGTGTTGACATAGGGGTCGATCACGATGATGCGAAATTGGTTGCGCAGTCGGGGCAGGAGTTCGCGCATGACGGATTGGACGCCACCGATCGGTTGGTGCACCAATTGAACTACCGCGATGACGGGGCGCGAATCGGCCATATTGGTTATTGTCGATTGGAAATTGGATATTGTCGAATGAACGCGAACGCGCCCCGGAAGTTGCGCTACGCCGCATGGCGCGAGTCATGGAACCGGTTCAGCCGGTCTGCCAGCGCATGAACTTCATCCCGCATCGCCACCAGTGGGCGGATAAGCGGTGCGGCGACTTCTTCCAACAACAAGTCGTCGACACGCTGCGAAAGAGTATCCGATACCAGAAGGTCATTGCGCAGCCGCCGAACATCTTTAAGGCAGCGCGCATACATCCCTGCAATCAACAGCGCAAATATGATGGCTACGACCGCAAATCCTGCAAGAAGGTGAACAGCGCTAAGCGCGGCCACAATGCGTGCCATACCTTTGACCAGCTCCCACGATTCGCCTGCCGCCAACATGTCCAGCAGACCCTCAGAAAGCGGTTGCATTAGAGGGAACCACAGGAAGACGAACCACAGGAATCCGCGTGCCACAAACGAGGGTTTGCGATCATGGGTCTGAAGGGTGTCCAGAATCTCGCGTTCCAGTCGACCCGGCAATGCGCGAACAGACTCGACATACTGAATCGCCAGACGTTCGCCGCGCGGGAGATCTTCCGTAATGCCCAAATCCTTGCACACCATTCCGTGGTCGGCGACTAGTTGTTCTCGATAAAGACTGACCCGATCAGCCAGCGGACGATGATCGACCTCCAACGCCAGTTCCCAATCAGTTCCGCGGCGCGAAGATGCGAGTCCCCGGACCAGCGACCATTGGCGACCAATCATGCGGGAAAACCAGCCCAACGGGAAATAGGCAAGGCGCAGCAACGGCCAACGGTCGATCCGTGAAGCAAGCAATTCATCGGCCAAGTCCGCGTCGCCGCGCACTTCAGCCGCGACGCGCTCCGCCGTATGAAGGCAGAACGGAGCTCCAAAAGCGGAATTCAACGTGGCTTGGTGGTAATCGGGATCTACCGCGCTTTCCAGAAGGGTCGATGTGCGGGTCAATCCAAAGTGTTCATCAAGACGCGATGCCCAAGTACGCTGTTCCGCAATCCAGTTTGCGGTTTTGATCTGTCGGGCTTGGTTCAATTGGACGGGACCGATCACGGCCGCGCGGAGTTTCTCCAGGTCATGTGAGGCCAATGTCGCAACCTGATGGACCAACGTACGATCGCCGGCATAGCGCCGCCACTGCGGATCATCCCAGCGATGTGCGATCCGCGCCGTAAAAGACTCGGCATCGGGATAGAGTCCGGCCACCAGGAATACACGTTCTGGGGGGAGATGGCAGCCGGAGGACTGGACCGCGGCGTTCACCCACTGTCGCTGCGCCGTCCAGAATTCCTCTGCGGCTTGGTTCTCAGTGC
>CAZKIN010000012.1:1549-18526 GCA_964552515.1 uncultured Phycisphaeraceae bacterium | reverse complement strand
TTCACCCACTGTCGCTGCGCCGTCCAGAATTCCTCTGCGGCTTGGTTCTCAGTGCTCCGCTGTCCGGTTGCAGGTCCTGCGCCAGGTCGAAAATCCCCATCGGCCAGCAGTTCGTCCACCTTGTTCAACACGAGGTGGACATTGGCAAAGTCCTTAATGACATCGCGGAGCATCTGCACCCAGGCGCGGTCGCCTAATTTGCGCGGTGATTGTACCCAGAGCACTCGATCCAAGCGTGGTGCCACACGCTGTACGACGTGCAAATGGTCGAGGAATTCACTGTCGAAGTCAGGAAGATCGACCAGCACGACATTGGCAATTCGTTCAACATCATGCAGCACGAGATCGATATCGTGGTGGGATTCGGAATCCGCGAGTCGTTCCAGTAAGATATTGCGCTGCGCGCGGTGGACGTAAGCGCGCGGCCGATCAGTCCCTCTTCCCACTTCCGATTCATCCACCGACACCCGCGTCCCTGCGAGTGCGTTGATTAGCGTGGATTTTCCGATGTCCTTTCCGCCGAGAATGCCGCAAATGACCAGATCATCCGCGAGCGCCTGTTCCGCACCCAGCGTGAATCGTAACTGGGGTCGGCGGAAAAAGCGCGCAAGGTCGGCATTCAGTGCGGACAGTTGCGAGGTTGCCCAATTGCCTTCGTTCATGGTTGGCCGACCAGCGTTCATGATCGACCATATTGTGCGTGGATCCTCTGCAAATGTCGATCTGGCTACTCTCGCACGAATCGAACAGTCTCGTCTCCCGTGGGCGAGAAGCGGAAAGCAGCCACCTGGGCGTCGATTACTTCAAACGCGCCGTGGTGACCTTCGTCGCCCGGATAGGCGCGCGCTTCTACTTCGTCGGTGCCGCGGGAATGCAGCAGTAGCGGAAAGTCGCCCGCTTGGCCCTGCAGCCGCCCCTCCTGAATCGTAAGGGTGATTGTGCCCCAGTCCGCATCCTTGTAGGTGCCCGCGTAGGACTCGATGGGCAGCACCAGACGATCGACCGTTACCGCGATCGCTGTGGATTCGCGTTCCTTGCGTGCCGCGATCAGTTGCCTGGCTTTTTTCCCGGCACTGGGAAGCGGATCCTTTTCCGCCGGGGTATTAAGAAGTCGATCCAGAACATCACTGGTCATGACCTCAATGATTCCCGCACCCGGCACGCTGCTGTTAACCAGGACAGCGACCCCGACCTTTTCCTCCGGCAACATGGTTATGTAGGCGGCTGCGGCGAGGTAGCCGCCGCCATGCGCGATTATTGGTTTGTCATGGTAATTGCCCAGCATCCAAGCCAGCCCGAATCCATCAAGTTTAAGCAGCGTTCCGCGCGGAGGTGCGTCCGAATGGCGTTGGTGCAGCGACTTCATCGCTCTCTCGGATACAATTTGCTTTCCGTCGACTTTTCCGCCGTTTAAGTTAAGGCGCATCCACTGTCCCAGATCGCGCGCCGTCGTACCCATGCCGCCGGCCGCATGCATCGTTTTATCGCTCTTGACCACGGGTGAAATGACCCATTCTCCTTTTTGTCTCACCAGAGGAGAGGCGGTATTGGAGTCGCCGTACATCCGACTGGCATAACCCGTCGTGCGCGTCATGCCTGCCGGAAGGAAGAGCTTTTCCTCAAGGAAGTCACGCCAGCTTTTTCCGGAAGCGGATTCGATGACCCGTCCGAGCAACGTGAAGTGCACATTGGAATAGGCCACTCGGTTGGCAATATTCGCTTTCGGAAGCAGGCGATAGTACAGCTCCTCGGTAATCTCGCCGGAAAACGCATCGTTAAACACGATGGCGGCGTTATTGATGCCATACCGATGGCTCGCCAAATCAGCAATGGTCACGCGGTTCGCGAGTTCCGCATCGCTCAATTCAAATCGTGGCAGGTGCTTCTTAACGGGGTCTTCGAACTGCAATTTGCCTTCGTCCTGCAAAATAGCGACACCCGTTGCCGTGTAGGGTTTGGTGCAGGAAGCGATGTAAAACATGGTATCGGGATCGACCGTTTTCCCCGTGCGCGGATCGGCAACTCCCCAGCCATCAAGCAGAATCACGTCGTCTCCCTTGACCGCAACGATGGAAACTCCCGGCACATCAAGTGTTGACGAGGCTCCTTTCCATCGGGTCTCCATGTCCGCAAATTGGCTCTGGGCTACCCGCGGGCCGTCCGCCGCAAGCGTGGCACAGGCACACCACACATGAAAACCAACCAACCACCAGGTGATTCGGTTCATCATAAACTCCCGAGATGAGTTGCCGGACTGTGGCGTGCGTCGCGCCGATCTCAGTCCGTGGATTAATTCGGAACGCAGGTTCTAATATTTGCATGCCATGATATTGCCGCCTGACGACTGTCAGATGTTGTATGGACGGCGCAGCAGGCCGTGGTAGGCTGCACTATTGCTGGATCGACCTTCGGTTTATTGCAGAGGATTCCAGGCGATGGCAAAGAAAAAAGCAAAAACGAACCGTACTACCAGGAAAGTAACCAAAGCGCGTCCTGCAAGGTACACCTCCACTAAGCGCACGACTCATCGTATTTCCAAATCTACAATGGAACCCGATCTGGCTGTCCAAAAACGGCCCGGCGGCATCAGCAGTGCCGGCGTGGAGAAAGCCACCGGCAAGGGCTGGAGTGAGTGGTGTCGCCTCCTCGACAAGGAGGGCGCAAAGAATATGCCCCACAAGGAAATTGCACAGCTGCTCCACGCGAAATTTGCAGTGGGCGACTGGTGGTCGCAGATGGTCACCGTCGGCTACGAACAGGCGCGTGGATTGCGCAGGCCGCATGAAACACCGCGCGGCTTCCAAGCTAGTGCGAGCAAAACTATGAATGTCCCGTTGTCAAAACTCTTCAATTCATGGTCAAACAGCGCGGAACGCGCCCTGTGGTTCGAGCCGGCCGACTTGAAGATCAGCAAAGAAACGCGTGACAAATCGTTGCGTGTAATCTGGTCGGACGGCACTCGTGTTGAGATTAACTTCTATGCGAAAAGTCCCTCGAAGAGCCAGGTGGCACTCCAGCACAACAAGCTGAAGTCCGAAGCGGATGTCGCAAGAATGAAGAAATTCTGGACAGCCGCGCTTAGTCGCCTGAAGTCCCGGCTGGAATAATTAGCGCCCAATCGGCCCGGCCGACGGAAATGCCGTTAATTCCAGTCGAATTTCTTGCCTGTTCCCCTTATTGCTTTTTCGCCACGCACAGACAACTCGATGCAATCTGCACGTCTGCCTTTGCCCAGATCTTGCGAAAGTCCTTCTCGACTTCGCGCGCTTCATTCGGTTCGTTCTTGGCACGCAGGCTTTCACTCAACCCATACAGCGACCATCCATTGTCCGGCCAATTCTCAAGGTCGGCGAGATACACCTCTTCCGCATCTTCATATCGGCCGGCATGGAGCAATATTGCCCCAAGCGTATGGCGCACCGGTTGAATCCACTCCGGGGGTTCCATGTAACGAAGGCTGTCTTCGATGACGATCGCCTGGCGCAGCGCGGCCTCGGCCTCGGCAATGTTCCCGCGTCGAAACGCGATTTCGCCCTCGAGCATGTGCTCGGCCACTCCCAGTACATCCTTTGCCAAATTGATGGAAAGAACCCGGTTAGACGGAATCGCGGCGGCGGCCGCCCGAAATGCCGACTGCTCCCGTTGGGCTTCTTCGACTTGCCCCTTGGCTGCATAGGCCACGCCACGTGCAAAGTGCCACTTGGCCATGGTATATGTCAGCTCTGTGGGTGGCTTGGGTTGCGCGAGGACATCATCCCAGCGCCCAAAGCGCATCAGCACATCCGTATCACTGTCATAGAACGGATCGACGATCAGTGGATTCGCGGCAAGATAATCGGCGGGGATAGCGGCCTTCAGGTCGCGCGACGCCTGCAGGGCCTGAGCGGATCGCCCCGACATCATGGCCGCAAACGCCAGCATGTGGTGGTTGTGACCCATGTACATCCGATAGAAATCTTGCTTGGGGACCAGAGTTCGATATTCGCGGTCCGCCGCAATGGCGAGATCATTCTGTTGAACTGCGTTGTCCCATTGACCGGTTTTCACATCAATGTGCGATGGCATGTGCACAAGGTGCCCGGAAAATGGCACTGAGCGGCGAAGTCGGTCCGCAGCGGCCATGGCACGCTCCGGCTCCGGCGACGCTTCTACCGCGTGGATATACAGGTGGTTGGCGCCGGGATGATTCGGATCGCGGCGCATGACGACTTCAAGCGTGGCGACGATCTCTTCCGTCCCTGGCTGTGGCGTGCCGTCCTTGGTCCACAGATCCCAGGGGCGGAGGTTCATCAGCGATTCGGCGTACAGAGTGCCAACATCCGCATCAGCACAGTGGGCGTGCCAAACGGCGCGCATCGCGTCGGCATACGCTTCGTCCAGCGTACGCCGATTCGCCGGCGCCGGCGAGGCATATCGCTGGGCCAGCGCCTCAATAAGTGCTTGCTCTGTGAGTGTTCCCTGGTCCTTTCGTGCGATCGCTTTCTGCAGGGCATCCCACGCGGCGGTGGATTGCGCAGGGGTCATTTCCGGGCGGTTGATGTGCGGTCCGTTGGCATAAGCGATGCCCCACCACGCCATGGCGCAATCAGGATCTAATCGGGAGGCTTCAGTAAACGCTCGAATGGCCTCGTCGTGGTTGAAAGCCAGGGTCAGCACCAAACCCTGATTAAAATACTTCTGCGCGAGTGGGGAATTGGTCGTGACTTGCCGCGTGTGGTTACCCAGTCCGCTGAACAACGGCACATTGGACGAGGCCGGTACATGATGCCGCTGCGTCGCACGGCAACCGCCGGAAACCACCATCGCAACGCAGGACAATGCGATCAGTACATTTCGGAACATAAAGGGGCTCCTGTCTATGAAACGTATTCCGCCAAGTGGCCGATTCCGTATCAATGCGATCAAAAAATACCCCAGGCCAAACCAGGAATCAACGCTTGCGGGCAATTCGTCCGGAAGCCTTCGCCGCCTTTTTTCCGACTCCCGATCCTGAACGCGCCGCGGCCTTCGATTTCCCGCGGACCATTCCCCCCGAATTGCGCGTGGTCACTGCTGACTTGGGTTTGGACTTAATGGTCATCAAGCCCGCTGGCCGCGCGCCGGAGCGAATCGCGGATTGAGCGGCCGCCAGGCGCGCGATCGGAACGCGCAGCGGACTGCACGATACATAGTCCAGCCCGACTTCCTCAAAGAAGTAAATGCTGACCGGGTCGCCACCGTGCTCGCCGCAAATTCCCAGCTTGATCGCCGGTCGCGCCTGTCGGCCACGCTCGCACGCCATGCGGACCAACTGCCCCACGCCTGACACGTCCAACGTGGTGAACGGATCGACCGCAAAAATGGGACCGCGCAGTTCAGCCGGAAGCTGCGTGCTCTTGGCGGAATGACCGGCCCCAGATCCCGGAGTCGATTCCTCCCGCGGATCACGCAGGTAGTCCGGCAGGAAACGCCCCGCATCATCGCGCGAGAGTCCCATCGTCATCTGAGTGAGGTCGTTGGTGCCGAAGCTGAAGAACTCCGAACAGCTCGCCAAGCGGTCGGCCACCAGTGCGGCACGCGGCGTTTCAACCATCGTTCCCACCAGATAATTCAACTTCACGCCTGCGACTCGGATGATTTCGTCCGCGACGGCTTTCGTTCGCACAATAAGCAGACCAAGTTCCTTGGCATCGATGCTCAGTGGAATCATGATTTCGGGAAGCACCTTGATGCCGCGCTTCGCACAGGCCACGCCCGCCTCCACGATCGCCCGGACCTGCATCTCGAGAATTTCGGGGAAAGTGACGCACAACCGGCACCCTCGGTGGCCCAACATTGGGTTTGCTTCGTGCAGTTGGTCCACGCGGCGCTGGATATCCTCGATCGTAAGCAGCTGCTTATTCAGCGTTTCCCGTTTGTCGTGGTCGGTAGGCCACAAGTCGCCGAGATTCTTGTGCACGCTGCGATTAAGCTCGTCCGCGATTTCCTGTTGTGCCTGTGGATTGTCATGTTGTGGCAAGAACTCGTGCAGGGGCGGATCAAGCAGCCGAATTGTGACCGGCAGCCCGTTCATCGCCTCGAAAATCCCTTCAAAGTCCTTCCGCTGAAACGGGAGAAGCCTGTCGAGCGCGGCACGGCGACGCTCTTCCGTATCCGCCAGGATCATTTCCCGCATAGAGCGAATACGCTGCGGCTCCGACGGGTCAAAGAACATGTGCTCGGTGCGGCACAGGCCAATACCCTCGGCACCGAGTTCGACCGCTCGGCGCGCATCCGCCGGCGTATCGGCATTGGTGCGCACGCGCATCCGCCGCCTCTGATCACACCACTGCATCAACGTATCAAACTCCGCGGGCGATTCCGGGCGCACCAGCGGAATCTGCCCGTTGAAAATCACGCCGCTCGTGCCCTCCAGCGTGATATAGTCTCCTTCTCGAATCGTGTGACCGTTGATCGTCATCAATTGCTCGGCATAGTTAACGTTCAGCGCGTCACAGCCGACGATGCAGCACTTGCCCCAGCCGCGCGCGACGACCGCCGCATGCGAGGTCTTTCCGCCTGTCGCGGTCAGAATGCCGGTGGCGACGTGCATGCCACCCACATCTTCCGGTGACGTTTCTTTACGAACCAGAATGACCTTCGTGCCATCCTTCGACTTTTCCTCGGCGTCCGCGGCGGAAAATACCACGGCGCCACATGCCGCACCGGGCACCGCGCCGATGCCCTCGCCGAGGCGACGCTTGTTCAGTTCGCCCTTGTCCAGTTGCGGATCAAGCACCGGGTAGAACAGTCGCTCGACGTCAGATCCCGTGATGCGTTGAATCGCTTCATCACGCGTGATGATCGGCTTGCCCGCTGCCTTCGCATAGCTGCGCGGCAGGTATTTCCGTTTGACCAGTTTCTGCGTCGCCGCAGCCGACAGCAATCCGCTGCTCGCCTGATCGACCGCAATTTTGAACGCCGCCTGCGGACTGCGCTTGCCGATGCGGCATTGCAGCATATAGAGCTTGTTCCGCTCAATCGTGAATTCCAGATCCTGCATGTCCTTGTAGTGCACTTCCAGCATCACGCGAACCGCTTCGAGCTGATCGTAAACCTCCGGCATGACGCGCTGCAATTCACGCAGCGGCAGCGGCGTGCGAATCCCCGCGACCACGTCCTCACCCTGCGCATTGATTAACAGGTCGCCGTAAAAAGTTGCTTCACCGGTGCTCGGATCACGCGTAAAACAGACGCCCGTTCCGCAGTCATCGCCCATATTGCCGAAGACCATCTGGCAGACATTGACGGCCGTGCCGATAAGTCCCGTGATGTTCTCCACCCGACGATACGTAACCGCCTTGTCCGCATTCCAACTGTTGAACACCGCATCAATCGCGCCGCGCAACTGTTCAAACGGGTCTTGCGGAAATTCCGCCCCCACGTGCTGCCGATAAATCTCCTTGAAACTCAAGACCAGCGCTTCAAGTTCGCTCGCGTCGACATCCGTATCCAAGACCTTCTCATCAAAACCGCGACCCAGTCGTGAGCGCGATCTTGTCGCCTTAAGTTCATCGAACGCATGATCAAAAAGCTCGCGTTCCACGCCCTTGGCGGTGGCACCGTACATCATGATCAAACGACGATAGGCATCAAAGGCGAATCGCCGATTTCCCGACGCCTTCGCCAGTCCCTCGACAGAGCGGTCGTTCAGCCCAAGATTGAGAATTGTTTCCATCATGCCCGGCATCGATCGCGCCGCCCCGGAGCGCACCGAAACGAGCAGCGGATTCTTCGCGTCACCGAGTTTCTTCTTGCAGGTCTTCTCGAGGCGCGCGAGATGTTCACGGACTTCCTTTTCCAGCCCCTTCGGCCACTGCTGACCCGCGGAACTGAACGCCCCACAGGCCTCCGTGGTGATCGTAAATCCGCCGGGAACCGGCAGACCGATGCGCGTCATTTCGGCCAGCCCGGCACCTTTGCCGCCCAGCAATTCCTTCTGATCGCCTTTACCTTCAGCCTTGCCGCCGCCGAAAAAGTAAACCCACTTTTGACTCGCGCCTTTCTTGGCCATGTGTTATCATCCTGATAGGAACAATTCCTGCCGCCGTCCCCGCGTGAAACGACTTTGCAGTTTGCGATGATAACCGCAGGTTTCGGATAGGCCAACGACAAACCTCCCCTTCAGTCGTCCCGCCGATTTCGGTAGTTGGCGGGAGAGGGCTGCAGTTTGCGTACGAATGTTCCAATCAGTACCTGTGAAATGGTTGTTCAGCCGCGATGCCGTCACCACCTGTTTAACTAGGGTTTGGCAGCTGGCGTTGATTCCAGGCGGAAAGTCAGATACCCGCTCCGCTTTTGCAGCGTCGGCGACGCCTCATCGTCGCCCAGATAGAAGTCAATCTCCATTGATTTGTCCGTCGAGTCGTACAACGCATGCCAGAGTGTGCGCCCGACCACGGCCCCGCGCGGTTGCGCCTTGCCCACCTGGGAGGCGACGCACAGATTCGTCTCCTTGATCCAATCGGTCGACAATTTTTCTTTCGCCTCGGCAATCCGTTCATGCAGCCGCCGCATGCGAAAGTAACTCGACCGCGGATCGGTTTCCTCGGGCATTGATTCCAGCGTCTTGTACTTGTGGACCGGATGGTTGGTGATGATCTGCGGCTGATCGGTGCCATCCGTGATGTATTCTTTGTTGTGCGCGCGTGAATATTCCCAAATGAACGAACGACCCGAGCGGTCACCGATGATGTAGTGTGTGGGCGTGTGGCTGTAATACTGCTTCGCGGCATGCAGCGCGCATTTCGCATCGTCAACTGTCGCACAGGTATCCAGCAGATACCTTACGATCTGCACTTCATGCAGGCCCGCTTGCGTTCCTGCCGGCTCGCGGAGGGAGCCCGTGTCGTCCGCCAGCAGTGCCACACTGAGTCCCTCCGAATTGACTCCGTCCATAGCCCCACCAACCAGGTCATAGCATGTGACATAGAGTGATGGGTAGCCTTGGTCAGGATAAACTTCGATCACATACACATCGCTGGTGAATGGTCGGGCATCCGGCCTTCCCGGAAGTCTCGAAATCTGTGAAAACCTGGCCGTGGTGAAATCGTAATTACGACTAAGCGTTGCGTGGCCTGTAATTGTGTGAGTAGGGGGGTAGTAGACCGTCGAACACGCCGGAGCGAGATCAATATTGAGCCACGCTGCAAACACATCCGCCGTGGTGGTGGTGAAGTTCTGGCCGAATGCCTCTGCAGCCCCGGCACCCCTTGCAAAATGCACGGCGTAGTTCCGTTCAAAATAAGTCCGTCGAGCTTGCGACATAACCGCGGAGAGTGGCTCTAACTCTACCTTGTGCCGTTGACGGGCAATTTCTCCCAGCTTCCGCCCAATCTCACGATTCGAGCCCCGCATCCGCAGGTGCCGGACAATCATGAAGTCGTCCGGGCCTCCCGCGACCTGATTCTCCGAGAACTCCAGGGCTGGCGGTACTTCGGCGCGGACTGTCGTGCTGATCACGACGCAGGACACAAGCACCAAGGTCCATACCGCAGGTTTCCAAATGCTGGTCGTTCGGCGCAAGACAATTGAGGAAGGGTTCATGGTCTGTTTCTCCCGGACATTCGAGGTAACTGAACAAAGACGCATTCTGATCGGCCGGACAAATATTCCGCGGAAATGAAGCGCGAAGACTGCCACGCCACAAGAAAATGCAGACGCCTTGTTCACACCTATATCCCAAGGCGCGGGAGGCGACAATACGTTGCCGCTTCCAAACCGGCCCTCCCGAATCTGAGCTACAGCTCAATGCCCAAAAGTTGATGAATCGAACCTGCTGAGTAGAATTCCAAGGCCTCGTGATGAAGGGTCGAGTAATTATGATCTATAAGCTTCCATTGTTGCTTGTGCCCCAACCCGAAGGCGGCTTCACGGTTACATCGCCTATACTTCCCGAACTGATCACCGAAGGCGATACGCTGGACGAAGCCTTGCACAATGTACGCGACGCATTGGACGCAGTCATCGAAATCTATGCGGAAGACGGTCGCCCGTTGCCTGCCTCAGTCATCCAAGACCAGCCCGATGGGCCCATTTGGTTTGAGACCATGGTGGCCTCGCCGTGACCTATCGTGATGCGGCACGCAAGTTATTGACGCTTGGTTGCATTGAAGTTCCTCGCAAAGGCGGCGGCTCACATCGCAAATGGCGAAATTCCGCCAATGGGCGGTCAGCGGTTGTCCCCGATTGGGGAGCCAAAGACCTGAAAGCCGGCACTCTCCGTTCCGCGATTCGACAACTTGGCATTCCGTGGGAACTGTTCCACAATGCGTGATTCACGGGCAATGAGTCCCGCAAAGGAGTGCTATGGCTTTCGACAAGATCGATCCCAAGACTGACTTCCCCGCTCTCGAACGCGACATCCTCGCCTTCTGGGAGCGCACCCGCGCTTTCGACAAGCTCCGCGAACTTACCCGCGGAATGCCCAAGTGGTCCTTCCTCGATGGACCCATCACCGCCAACAACCCGATGGGCGTCCACCATGCCTGGGGCCGTACCTACAAAGATTTGTATCAGCGCTACCACGCCTCGCTCGGCCGCGAACTTCGCTACCAGAACGGTTTCGACTGCCAGGGTCTGTGGGTCGAAGTCGAAGTCGAAAGGGATCTTGGCTTTACCACCAAAAAGGAAATCGAAGCCTACGGCATCGACAAATTTGTAAACGCCTGCAAAGCGCGCGTGCGGGAATATGCCGCCCTCCAGACGCAACAGACCATCCGCCTCGGTAACTGGATGGACTGGGACAACTCGTATTTCACCATGGCCGACGAGAACAACTACGCCATCTGGGCCTTCCTTAAAAAGTGCCACGAAAAAGGCCTGATCTACAAGGGCCACGACGTCATGCCCTGGTGTCCGCGTTGTGGCACTGGCGTTTCGCAGATGGAAATGAACGAAGGCTACCGCGAAGTGCCGCACACTTCGGTCTTCGTGAAGTTTCCCCTGCGCCAGCGCCAAGGCGAAGCGCTGCTCGTCTGGACCACCACCCCGTGGACGCTCTCTTCCAACGTCGCCGCCGCCGTCAAACCGGACATGACTTATGTGCAGGTGCGCCAGGGCGAAATGTCCTATTACATTGGCAAGACGAACTTCGAAAACGCGCGTGCGCAGCCGGTGCAGCAGGCCGAGAAGTCCAAGATTCCCGGCCTGATGTCTATCCAATCGCTTTTCAAGAACAACGGCCCCTTCGAGGTCGTTCGCGAACTCAAGGGCGAAGAACTGGTCGGACTGACCTATGACGGTCCCTTCGACGCGCTCCCCGGCGCGGCCGAAGCCGTACCCGTTCACGCCGTGATTGCGTGGGAGGCCGTCACGGAAACCGAAGGCACCGGCATCGTCCACATCGCACCCGGCTGCGGTGCGGAAGACTACGCCCTTGGCAAGAAGCTCGGCCTGCCGCAAATTGCTCCGCTATACGAGGATGGCAGATTCCGGCCGGAATTCGGCTTCCTGTCCGGCAAGCGCTTCGACCAAGTTGCGGACGAAGTCGTGACCGATCTGAAATCCCGCGGCGTTCTATTCGGCAAAGAGCAATACCACCACCGCTACCCGCACTGCTGGCGCTGCAAGGATGAACTCGTCTACCGCCTTGTCGACGAGTGGTTCATCAACATGAACTGGCGCGACCGCATCATGAATTCCGCGAAGCAGGCCCGCTGGATTCCCGAGTGGGGCCTCGAACGCGAACTCGACTGGCTCCGCAACATGGGCGACTGGATGATTTCCAAGAAACGCTACTGGGGCCTCGCGCTGCCCATATGGGAATGCCACCAGTGTGGCCACTTCGATGTCATTGGCGGCAAGGAGGAACTCCAGGCCCGCGCCGCTTCCGGATGGGACAAGTTTGCAGGGAACACGCCGCACCGTCCGTGGGTCGATGAAGTGAAGATCCGCTGCGCACAGTGCGGTGACGCCAACGTGTCCCGCGTCCGCGATGTCGGCAATCCCTGGCTCGATGCCAGCATCGTACCATTCTCCACCATGAAGTACTTCACCGATCGCGAATACTTCAACCAATGGTACCCGGCCGACTTCATCGTCGAATCTCTCCCCGGCCAGTTCCGCAACTGGTTCTACGCGCTGCTCGCGGTCAGCACGATGATGGAGGACTGTGCGCCCTTCAAGGCGATCAAGGGCCACGGGCTGGTGCTCGATGACGTGGGAAAAGCCATGCACAAGTCCGACGGCAACGCCATCGAGTTCAAAGGAGCCGCCGAAGAATTCGGCGTCGATTGCATGCGCTGGCTATATGCATCCACGAATCCCGAGCGCAACGTCCTGTTCGGCCCCAAGCACTGCGACGAAACCCGCCGCGACATGATCATCCCCTGGTGGAACGTCTACTCCTTCTTTTGCAACCTCGCCCGTGTCGACAGCTTCGATCCGCAATCGCACACTTGCACACCCGCCGAACGCTCTCAGCTGGATCGCTGGATTCTATCCGACCTGCACAAGCTCATTCAGGTCGCGCACGATGCCTATAGTCAGTTTGATGTGCTTCGTTTCTGCAATGAAGTGCATCGCTTCATTGATGTGCTCAGCACCTGGTATGTCCGCCGTTCCCGTCGCCGTTTTTACGGCGAAGGCTGGCCGGTCGACAAGCGCGCCGCCTACAGCACGCTTTACGAGGTGCTCACGACGCTCAACCGCATCATCGCACCGATTGTGCCGTTCCTGTCGGAGTCGATGTACCAGAATCTCGTGGCCCGGCAGATTCCCGGCTCTCCTGAAAGTGTTCACCATACGCCATTTCCGCAGGCCGACGCGAAACTGATCGACGAACCTCTCTCCGCACGCGTAGCCGCATCGCTCAAGCTGATGTCGCTCGGACGCAACGCGCGCAAGGAATCCAATCTGAAGATCCGTCAACCGCTCGCGGAATTGGTCATCGTCCCCGGCAGCGACGCCGAGCGCGAAGCCGCCCACCTGTTCGAAGACCATTTCCTCGAAGAGCTGAATGTCAAAAAAGTGTCACTCCGTGATTCCGCCGCCGATATCGTGAAGGTCTCCGTTGCACCGGTGATGAAGACCCTTGGCCCCAAGCTCGGCCGCCGCGCCCCGCAGGCCAAAGATATCTTTTCCAAGCTTGATCCGCGCATCCTGGAAGAAGCCTTTACCAAGGGCGAGACTTACCTGTTGCTGATGGACTCTGATTCCGTGGTCGTCGAACCCGCCGATGTGGCCATTTCCCGTTCTTACGGCGACACCTGGGCCGGTTCCGCCGATGGTAAGACCGTGGTCCTGCTCGACAAACGCGTGACCCGCGAGCTGAAGAACGAAGGATTTGCGCGGGATGTTATCCGCAATGTTCAGAACCTGCGCAAGGACTCCGGCCTCGATATCGCGGATCGCATTACGCTCAGCCTGGTGACTTCCTCTGCGGAACTCCGCGAGGCAATCGAGGCCTTCCGCGATTACATCGCGCACGAAACACTCGCCACGCGCGTAACCGGCGACGCCCTGGAGAAATCGGCAGGCACCATCGAAGTAGACATTGAAGGTCAAAAGGTCAGCGTAGGCCTGGCCAAGGCGTAAACACTCTGTGGATGTGCGGCATTGGTTGGAAACAACTAATGCCCTCTTAACGAGGCAAATGCCACCCGCTGTCACCCCCGGATTTCCCTTTACATGGCCCGCTCAATTCAGGATAATCACCCCTGAGCCGCGTTGCGTCAGCGCGGCCTGAAGCGTCAATAAATTGGCAGAATCCGCATCGCACGCAAGGCAACGCCCTTGTGGGCAAGTTTCTTGCGCATGGCGGAAATTGTCGGTTTTTGTCTGGAAATCGTACCCGATTTGGGACTGTTCCATGCCCGCCTTACTTATCGCTTGTTTCCTCTCCGGTGTCGCGGCACTCGCCTATGAACTGCTCTGGATGCGCGAACTCGCCCTCCTCGCTGGCAGCACCCAGGCTGCAATTACCTGTGTCCTCAGCATTTACTTCCTCGGCCTCGCTCTGGGTAACGCCCTTGCGGGCCGCTATGTCCGCCGGTTCGATCGACCCCTGCGCGTCTACGTCTATGTCGAACTGCTCATCGCACTTTGGGCCATTGCCTTTGTTCCGTTGCTCGCCGGGCTGGATGGCATTTACGCCGCCACTTACGCCGCGCTCCCCGTCGGCTCACCCTGGGGTCACGCCCTGCGCCTCGCCAGTGCCGCCGCGCTCCTCCTCGTGCCCACAACGGCCATGGGTGCCACCATTCCACTCCTCACCCACTT
Source organism: uncultured Phycisphaeraceae bacterium (assembly GCA_964552515.1). Classification (GTDB taxonomy): domain Bacteria; phylum Planctomycetota; class Phycisphaerae; order UBA1845; family UBA1845; genus JACQXM01. The sequence continues at coordinate 4,288 of CAZKIN010000012.1, read as the reverse complement.
CGCCGCACGCGATCTGAACGCCGCCTCCAAGTGGTCCGCCTGGCTCTACGGCGTCAACACCTTAGGCGCACTTACCGGCACCTTCATCACCGGCTTCTACGTTATCGAACTCTACGGCGTCCGTGGGCCGCTGATGGCCACTGGTTTGATCAACGTCGCCTGCGCGCTGTGTATCTGGCCGTTGATGAACTCACGGCTTACGGCCAAGTCCGACCTGAGTGCCACACCGCAGGCACTCACTCCCATGGGCAAACTCCTGCTCCTCTCCTTCGGCATCCTCGGCTTCTGCAATCTCGCCGCCGAAGTGCTCTGGACGCAGATGTTCTCGATCGTCTTCTTAAATGACACCTACATTTTTACTGTTATCCTTATGGTCTTCCTCTTCGGCGTCGGCGCGGGCTCACTTTTCGGCGACCTCGCCTTCCGGCGCTTGAAAAACCCTGCTTTCCTGCTGGGATTCCTGCAGGTCCTCTCCGCCGCCTGGTGCGTCGGTACGATTTACATCGTCCCCGCCGTCGCCAAGCGCTACATGGCCTCCGAGTACTTCATCATTTACGAAGACAAGGTCCGCGGCTATTTCAACCTCGCTATCGTCGGCGCGCTTCTGCCCACCCTCTGCATGGGCGCATCCTTCCCGCTGCTCGTCCGCATCGTCATGAATCACCACCTGCAGGCCGGCCTCGTCGTCGGTCGCGCTCTCGCTTGGAACACCATTGGCGGCGTCTTCGGCGCAGCCATCGCGGGTTTCGTCATCCTGGAACACTGGGACTTGCAGCCCGGACTCTATCTCATCGCCGCACTCACCGCCGCCGTCGGTTTGGCGATCTGCCTTTCCACGCCTGCGGGCCGTCGCTGGACCTGGCTGCCCGCGTCGCTCCTCGTCGCCCCCATGCTTGCGCTCGTGCTGATCAAACCCGTTGATCTCGCCAACGACCTCGTCGCCATGCACTTTGACCTTTTTGAAATGTCCTCAGCAAAGATTATGGAGTCGCGCTCGTCGGTCCATGGGCAGGTAACCATCACCGAGGAACCCTGGCGCACCCAGACGGAACGCCGTATCTGGATCAACAGCAATTGGGTCGCCCGCGAAACGTTTCACCTGGAATCCGCCTATGCACCCTGGCTCTTGCACAAAGGCCCGGTCGGCGAAGCCCTCGGCATTTGCTGCGGGACCGGCCGGTCCTTCGGCGCGCTGCTCAACATCGGCATCCCGGTGATTGACCTGGTCGAAATCAACCCCGCTGTCATCGAATTATCCAAAAAATGGTTTGCCCGCTCCAACCACGGCGTGCTCACCAACCCCGCGGCACGCATCATCATCGACGACGGCCGTAACTTCGTCCGCTACACCAAAACCAAGTACGACCTCATCACGCTGGAACCGCTGCAGATGTTTCAGAAGGGCGTCGTCTACTTTTACACCGAAGACTTTTACCGCGAGGCCCGTGAGCGCATGCACAAAGACGGCATCCTCTGCCAATGGGTGCCCATCTACGCCATGACCGAACACGAAATGCGCTCCATCATCAAGACGTTCGTCGCGGTCTTCCCCAATTCCGTCCTGTGGGGCGGCCAGAACGCCGACCTTATCATCCTGGGATACAACAATGACGAAACAAAAGTCCACCTCGACGACGCGGAAATCGCCGAGCGCCTCGCCAACCCCTCCGTGAAGGACGACCTCTTCTCCGTTTGGTTGGCCAATCGCTTCGATCCGCACATGTTCATCTTGATGGATGGTCAGTCGCTCGCCGCCTTCGGACAGCCCGGCCAGATCTACACTGACAATCACCCCGCGCTCGAATACACCGCGCCGCGCGGCCGCGAAGCCACGCGCGACAACGCTGCGCTTCTCCTTCCACACCTTACCCCTCCCGATAAGATGTTTGACCTGCCGCACCCGGACGTGACCAAGTATCTCACCGAAATCCGCCGCCTCACCATCCAGCGCCTCATTACCCCCGCGCGCAAAAAGGAACTCACCGAACAAATGCGCTCCCGTTACCTCGAGTTCTATGAAGACGAAAAGTGGAAGGCGGTCGAACTCCGCGGCACGGAGTAACGCCCCCCAGCGCGCGTTTTATTTGCCCGCCGCCCACCAGTCTGGTCTCCGCGCACCGTAAGATTACAATACCGCCGTGCTGACCTGCTCTCTCCAATCCGGATCCAATGGCAACGCTATCTACGTCGAAGCGGGCGGAAAAAAACTCCTCTTTGATGCCGGTATCAGCGGCAACCTTGCCGCCGCCCGCATGGCACAGCACGGTCGCGACATCCGCGAAGTCGACGCCCTCATCATTTCCCACGACCACATCGACCACGTCCGTTGCGCCGGGGTCTATCAACGCAAATTCGGCTTGCCTTTGCATATCACTCAGAAAACCCTGCAAGCCACTTGGTGCAACATGGGCACACTAAGCGACATTCGGTTCTTCACCGCTGGCGATGCCCTCACCTTCGGCCCTGTCACCGTGCACACCATCCCGACAGCGCACGACGCCGCCGACGGCGTCGTCTTCGTCGTCGAATGCGAAGGCAGGAAACTCGCCATCCTTACCGACCTCGGCCACCCCTTCCGCGGCTTGCAGCAAGTTCTGGAGTCCGTCGACGCTGCGTACCTCGAAGCCAACTACGACGTGAAAATGCTCAAGGAAGGCTCCTATCCCTGGCACTTGAAGCAGCGCATCACCGGCCCCGGCGGCCACATCTCCAATTGCGAATCCGCTGCCATGCTTCGCG
>CAZKIN010000012.1:0-1449 GCA_964552515.1 uncultured Phycisphaeraceae bacterium | reverse complement strand
ATCACCGGCCCCGGCGGCCACATCTCCAATTGCGAATCCGCTGCCATGCTTCGCGGTTGTGGCCGCAATCTCCCCAAGTGGATCGCCGTCGCACACCTAAGCGCCGACAACAACCGCCCGCACCTCGCCGTCTCCGCCCAGCACGCCGCCGTGGGCGAACTCTATCCCGTCCGCCATGCCTCCCGCGACGCCGTCTCCGATCTTTGGGAAGTGTGACACTAATATGGCACAAACATCATTCGTCTACGCAGAACTGGCCAAAGTGGGGTAGGGTACGCTTCAGCGGACCAGGTAACGTCTTTGGGCATATTTCCTCTTCGTTTTTCAAATCCGACAATTCACATGTTCTTTGAATTCTGCTCTAATCCACCAGTGGAAATCGACACGCAATAACGGAGTCGCCTTATGTCACGCCAATCGAAGAAACCGTCGTCCGCCCACTGCTCCACCGACAACCCCATGTCCCGCAAGGACTACGAAAAAACCTTGATTCCCCTGCAAATTGAGCTGCTCAAACTCCAGCGCTGGGTCCATGCCAAAGGCCGCCGCCACGTCGTCATCTTCGAAGGCCGCGACGGTGCGGGCAAAGGCGGCACCATCTCGCGCATCCTCCAGCACCTCCCCCCGCGCCACGTCCGCAAGGTCGCCCTCGACAAACCCACGCCCATCGAACAGGGCCAATGGTACTTCCAGCGCTATGTCGACCACTTGCCCACCGCCGGCGAAATCGTCCTCTTCGACCGCTCCTGGTACAACCGCGCCGGTGTCGAGCGCGTCATGGGATACTGCACCGACGCTGAGCACGCCGAGTTCATGCGCAGCGTCCCCGAGTTCGAATCCATGCTCGTCCGCTCCGGCATCTCCCTCACGAAGTTCTGGCTGGACATCACCAAGGCCGAGCAGAAGCGCCGCCTAGAAGCGCGCAAGAAAGATCCGCTGAAACACTGGAAACTGAGCCCCATCGACGACGTCGCCCAGAAGAAGTGGGACGTCTATTCTCAATGTCAACAGGAAATGTTCGAGCGCACGCACCACCCCAGCGCTCCCTGGACCATCGTCGACACCAACGACAAGAAGTGCGGCCGCATCAACTGCATCCGCGCATTGCTCAACGGCTTTAACTACCCCGAAAGAAACAAAAAAATCGCCTGCCCGCCCGATCCGCTCCGCGTCCACCCCCCGCAGCTGTAACGTAGCTCCTCGTGTGCGGCGCGCAGGGAGTGATGCCTAACGAGGAAAACTACATCTTCCTCTTCGTGTACTTCGTGCCCTTCGTGGTAAAATGCTTGACCGCGGTGTCAGTCGGGTGATCCATCGCTTTAGCGGTGGGGGAGTCGCCCCTCCCGCATTATGCTCAACCCGCGACCCTGCCGCACGCTTTACACTTCCGTCGCGACAAATCGTCCGCTTATCGACACACCAAGTTCCACAGCTATCATCCGCTGTCAA
>CAZKIN010000011.1:28552-33635 GCA_964552515.1 uncultured Phycisphaeraceae bacterium | reverse complement strand
GTGTCGAACAATGCCATTTGCAACGATGGTCTCTTTTGTAGCGGCATAGAGACGTGTCATTTGACCTTGGGTTGTCAAACGGGCGCTGTCCCGTGTTCCGGCAGCCTGTGCAACGAAGCATCGGATGCCTGCGTGGCATGTCTGAGCGATGTAAACTGTAATGACGGATTGTTTTGCAATGGCGCAGAGACCTGCGTCCTTGGAACCTGCCAACCCGGCCCCGTTTCCTGTTCTTCGGGCCTGTGCGATGAATCAACTGACCAGTGCGTGTCCTGTCTTGCCGATACCGATTGTAATGACGCCGATATTTGCACCACCGACCTCTGCACAACGGGATCGTGCCAACATGTTCCCAGTACGTTGGATAACGATGGTGATGGCATAGTCAATTGTAGCGATCAGTGTCCTGGTTCCCCCGATGGGGACGCAGATGGCGATGGCCAAGTGGATTGTCTTGATCTGTGCCCGAGTGATCCTCAAAAACTGGTCCCGGGACTCTGTGGGTGCGGCGTGGCGGAGAACTCTTGCGGGACTCCAGGTGACGGTGGCGGGGCTATTCCTCCTGTCGACCCAGTAGAGAATGATGAAGAGCCGACGAGCGATGAGACGACGGACGGCGAAATTGACGAGCCACTGGCCCCTGTGGTACCCGATGACGTCATCGATTCGGCAGGCGTAACTGATTCGGAAACTCCCGGCGACGCGGAATCTCAGCTCGAAGTGGTGGTGGATCAAGGGGGAACTGCCAACTTGTGGTCCGGCGAACGGGAATTTGAATTGTCTGGGGCCATTCCAGGGGTATATGCGGTTCTGCTCCCGGGATCCAACGAGACTGTACTGACAGTCGATGACGGCGCGCCGCTACCATTAACACTAACCTATTCCGGTAGTAGCGCGGATGTCTTGGTAGCGGCACACCTCGTGAATGGTGTGCTGTCGACTGTGTCGGTTGACGAAGGGTTACAAGGCAGGCTGCGCATTTCCGTCACTCGTGCACCACGAAGGGTGTCTATGGAAGTCTCACGAATCAGCCCCTCGCGGTTTGGGATTGAAGTTCGTGACTTGGAAAATGCCAACAACGTCATCGAGCTGGTTATTCCGTGGGAGACGCAAACGTGCTCCGTAGGCCTCAACTTTCCGGAGGTCACTCTGTCCGGGGATGACACGCCGTCCGTTTGGTTTCAGGAAGAATCCGAGAATGCGCTCGCGACCGCACCCGGCGATGCGTTTGCGATTTCGACGTGGGGTCTGGGAGAGCATCCAACACTGCTGGTTTCACGCGGCTTTGAACAAGGAATGGACCACGAAAGTAATACCGCCCATCGGATGTTGCGGTTTGCGCGCGACACGCGCACGTTGGAATTTCCCGGTGCCAACGACTTGGGAGTTTCCACTGCGCAGGAAGCGGTTGGTTCCTTTGGAGTCGACGTCGAGCTTGGGCGATGTTGGGCATCGTTGGATCAGACCGGCGCGTTTGTTGTTCGGCGTGTGGTCAGATCGATGGCGGCTGAGATCATTGAGGAAGAGCCAGATGACACGATGGTGACAGTGAGTCCCAATCGAACTCTATGCGGTGTAGGATCGGTTCTGGCACTAATTTTCTCGCCGCTCGCGCTTAGCCTGATGCGTTTGCGGCATCCCAATCGCCTTACAAGACAATAGGACAAATCAGGATTGCGATCGCTTCTTAGGGAGCGGCATTTCCGCGTAAGTCTCCTGATGCCCTAATTCAAGTCTTGTCAGCAGCTGGTATCGTATGTAAAGTGAGGATTGTTTTTTCGTTCAATAATGGTATTTTCTCGTCGTTTCCGCGTTGCAACCCCTTCGCCAATTCCCTTGTGCACGTCTAAAACGCTACTCTCCATTTGTCGATAGCAGCGAAATCCACTTTCATTCCTTTTGCCAAGGCAATCGGCGATTAGCGTGTTCATAAATGCTTAATAAATAAGGACTTAAAGCATAAATGGCTCTTGTGGGCACGCGAAGCAATATTACTTGACTTTGAACCAGCTGATTGATAGCATTGGCTCTACAAATTGAATTTTCAGGAAATCACTTGGATCGCTGCATTTACGAATCCTATAAACTGTGGGATTGTTGGCAATTTGGATAGGATAAGTGGAGTGGCAGATGGATAGCCGGGCAAATTCGAACGATCTCGCAAAATTTCGTTTGCCTGCCCCCCAATTCGCATTAGATCGCGGGGGCCAGTATTAGCAGTGGATAAGCAGAGGCTGTCAATGGAAAAGTCCACATTCACGTTGCACCTTGCTGCGGTTGAGGGTGCATTTGGGCTGAGGTTGATATCGTTTAATGAACGCCGGGATTAACGTACCCAAGCGTTGGAATTCTTAGAGGAATGTTGACACTTTCGCGGCCCGACCGTGTCCCCTGCGAATGAGGAGATCACTATGTTTGCGAATCGTTGCGCATTACTTGTTTTGAGCATGACACTGGCAGGCGCGACTCAGGCGGAAATTCGGATCACCGAGTATTACTACCAAAACGGCGAATACGTTGAGCTTACCAACGTGGGCGCTTCCCCGATCGACATGACCGGATGGAGTTTCGACGACGATACCAATGTGCCCGGCTCGGTTGACTTGACAGCTTTTGGAGTCGTCGCCGCAGGTGAATCCGTGATTATTACGGAAGCGACGGAAGCGGCGTTTCGCACGGATTGGAGCTTGGCGCCCACGGTGAAGATTATCGGCGGCTCGGGCTTGATGGCCGGTCTGCAGCGCAACGACACGTTAAACATCTGGAATGCATCGAACGTTCTCATAGATCGATTGGCTTATGGTGACCAGACCTTTCCCGGTTCCATTCGGGCACAGAATCCCAGTGGTTGGGTCTGTACGGAGGGCTTGGGAGCCAATGATCCCTACCTTTGGTTTCTTTCAGCGGTCGCCGATTCGCAAAGCTCATTTACGTCGATCGCAGGTGTCGTAGGTAGCCCTGGAAACTTCGCCTCGGTGACGTGCCCCGCACCTCCCATTGGCGCGTGCTGCGCACTTGGAAATTGCACGGAGGAAACTGAAGACGACTGCACGGGGTTCGGCGGCATTTATCAGGGGGACCTTACAATTTGTGCCGGGGTTACCTGTCCCGCGCCACCCACAACCGGGATCCGCATTACTGAATACATGTACCAGGGGCCGGATGGCGAATTCGTCGAATTGACGAATACGAGTGGGGCATCGATCGACATGACCGGTTGGAGTTTCGATGACAATACCAACTTGCCGGGATCGTTGAGTCTCACTGCATTTGGTGTGGTGGCCGCTGGCGAATCGGTCATCGTAACCGAAAGCGTCGAAGCAACTTTTCGCACGCAATGGGGTCTGGCGCCTGGCGTGAAGATCATCGGCGGGTCCGGTACGGCGGCGGGCCTGGGCCGAAATGACACCATCAATATATGGAACGCGTCGAACCTTCTTATGGATCGTCTCGACTATGGCGACCAGACATTCCCCGGTTCCATTCGCACTCAGAATCCCAGCGGCTGGGTATGTGCCGAGGCCGTTGGAACCAATGATCCACAGGAGTGGGTCTACTCTGTTCTGGGTGATGCCCAAGGGTCGGTTTCATCAGTCGGCGGCGCGATCGGGAGTCCGGCGACTTTCACCTCGGTACTATGTGCCAGCATTGTGACCGTAGCAAGCACCGTTCCGGCCCAACAGAGCGGGGTGGCCACGTTGCCTTCTGTTTCTGTGACCTTCAGCACGTCAGTCAATGGGGTTGCGGCCGGGAATCTAACAGTAAATGGTTCGGCGGCTACCAGTGTGAGCGGAAGTGGAGCCGGTCCCTATATGTTCAGTGGATATGCCGCTCCGGCCGTCGGTTCGGTCAATATCGCTCTCTCTTCAAACACCATTGTTTCGCAAGTCGGTGGGTTCCCCTTCGGTGGCGATAGTTGGACGCTTTCCGTCGGCGTTCTCATCGTGATTAATGAGGTGCATTATCACCCGCATGAGACGTTGTATCCAAATCAGGAAGTCGAATTCTTTGAGCTGATTAATGCAGGAAGCGCCAGCGTAGATCTAAGTGGATGGATCATGGAGTCGGGTTTGACATTTACGTTTCCGACTTTGCCTCCGCTGGCACCTGGTGCATATCTCGTCTTGGCTACAAATCCGACGGCTCTTCAGGCTGCGACGGGATACGTCGGGGCACTCCAATGGACGGCCGGAGCGTTGTCAAACGGCGGAGAACGGCTGGCGATCGCGGATGCCTTGGGCAATGTGGTGGATGACATCACCTATTCCGATTCGGGTGATTGGCCCAACGCTGCGGATGGCGATGGGCCATCGATGGAATTGCTGAATCCAGGGTATCCGAATGAGTATGGTCCAGCTTGGCGCGCGTCACTGGCAATCAACGGAACTCCCGGTGCTCAAAACAGCATTTTTTCTCCCGTAGTCGCACCGATTATCGTAGATACACAGCATACGCCGGCGATTCCGGCGCCGCTACAGGCAGTCGCGGTTACCGCACGCGTTGTCGACGATTCTCCGAGCCCGACGGTTACACTGCACTACCGACAGGATGCCGATCCGACGGTTGCTTATTCATCAGTAGCCATGCTTGATGATGGTCTCAGCGGTGACGGCGCGGCAGGCGACGGAACGTATGGTGCTTCGATGCCTGGCCTGGCGAACGGCGAGCGAATGGATTTCACGATCCGAGCCAGCGATGGGAGCAACACTTCTGCTGCGCCGCCAGGACACAACACACTGATAGCGGGCGAGTACCCTGTTCAAACCTATTTGTGCAAATACTCAAGTGCGGTCCTTGCGACTGACCTTATTACGTACCACCTTATTACGACGCAGCGAACTGCCAATCTGCAAGCAGCACATGATGAGACCGAATATGATGGCACATTTCTGCAATGCAATTTAGCGGGCAACTGCGAGGTGTTCTACAATGTTGTTGAGCGCTACCGTGGACAAAGCAGTCTCGGTCAGCATCCCCACTCGTTTCGGGTCAATTTTTCTTCCAACCAGTTATTGCAGTCTGAACTGGGCTTTCCCATTTCAAGACTCAATCTCATGAGCCAATCGGTAGACAAAATGGGCCT
>CAZKIN010000011.1:12038-28452 GCA_964552515.1 uncultured Phycisphaeraceae bacterium | reverse complement strand
CGTGGCCGGCTAAGCGGCAACTTGGACTATCGTGGAGAAGCGCAATCGGCTTACAGCTCGTCGGGTTACGACAAAGAAACGAATATTGAGCTCAACGATTGGGCAGATCTGGTTGACATTAGCAGAGCGTTGGATGCAACTCAAACACCGAATGCAGTATTCGAATCAACGGTTTCCAATTTGGCTGATGAGGACTCATGGGCGCGTTGGTTTGCGATACACATGTTGCTCGTGAATCAAGAGGGCGGAATATACCGCGACACTGGCGACGACTATTACCTCTACTTCGAGCCTAGTTCGTCTCCACTTGGGTACAATGCCAAATTCCTCCCGTGGGACATGGATTCGGTTTTTGGGGGGTTTGGAGGCACGTTCGCCCAGGAGACCATCTGGCGAACCAACGTGGCCGGTCCGCAGCGGTTCGTTCGTTCCAACGCATTCGCCGGGCGATTTGTAAACGCAATTTGTGAACTTCTTTCATCTGATTTCTCGCAAGCGACCATGGATGCCCGCATTGATGCGCTTCCGAATGCAGTGGCGAATGCGGCGAGGAAGACGGCACTGAAGAACTGGGTCGCGGCCAGGCATGTTTTCGTCAATAACGAGATTATCGATGCCCTTACGCTGAGTGGTGTTCCGGCCAGCCCATATGTGAACTCCAATCCCACTTTGGCGATCAGTGGACAGTTGAATCAATGTGGCACCTATGCCATTGAAGTGAATGGCGAACCGGCGGACGCTTATAGCGTCTTCGCGGGAACCTGGTCACACAGCATCACTCTTTGGCCGGGTATCAACAAAATCACTGTCAAAGCGTTTGACCACAATGCTGCAGAAATCGGTAGCGTTACAAACACCGTGAATTACGATCCTGCACCGTCCGCTCCCGGTTTGCGACTTACCGCCCCAAATCGGATGGTGGACAGCAAGACGTTGACGGTAAAGGCCGAGATTCTGGATGCCGCCTCGAATATCGAATGGCGTCAGTGCGGGCAAGTTGGAACCGTTTCTGCGATTCGCCTTTCGGATGGCTCCCCGGTTCCGACTTCGGTGACCATATTTGAGACTCTCCCCGAAGGTGCGGGCGCCGGCGGTCCGGCCCCGGATACCATTCGTTTCTACAACGGTGTAGGCAGCGTATCCATCACGTTGGATCAGGGAGCGGCGACACCTCCTGGTGACATTTTAGTGACAGTCAGCGTAGGGGCATTCAACGCTTCGCGGATTGTCGAAGTCTTGGATGGTGATAATCCGGCGCTGTACCGCAACCTTTCTGGAACACTCTCTGGCGCTGGACTGACCTGGTCGCCATCGGACGGCGTGATCCATCTCACCGGAACGGTGACAGTTTCCAGTGGCGTTCTGAATATTCTACCAGACACGATCGTGATGGTGGACGCTGGCCCCGCAAACAATGGCGTGGCCATTGTGGCGCAGGGCGGTGGTACGGTAAGTGCCATCGGTACGCACGCGCAACCCATCTTCTTCTTTCCGACGAATGGTCCATCCGCCATGTCGTTGCCGCAAAACGCGCAAAACAATAATCTTTCCTGGCGCGGCATGTATCACCTGAACTCCGGTACGTCAAACTATTCCTATGTCTTTATTACCGGGGCCGGTAACGCGATTGTGTCCAGCCACCCACGTCCCCCAATAATGCATTTTGCAAATGCGCACAGTGCAATTGTTCAGGACACTGTTTTTGCAGATTGCCCGGGCATGGGAACTTCATCAATCGGCGGCGCCAACGGTAACTACACTTTTCGACGCTGTCTGTTTTCGCGCTTGGGCATTGGCGGTGAGTGGCTGGGTACCGGCTCGACTTTGCTGATTGAAGATTCCTGGTTCACACGGATCGGTCGGGCGCCTGAGCCGAATGGGGTCGATGGCGACATTTTCCACATGGATCGGACGGGCAATTCTTACACTGTGCGCCGCAGCATTCTGACCGACACTGGCGACGACATGATCGACCATAGCACCGGCGCGCAGCCAATCCTCGAGAACTGCATTATCTACGATGCACGCGACAAGGTAGTCAGCCTTGACGGCAGCGCGAATGCCACAATCACCATGACGAACTGCCTGATGTTCAACGCGCCTGGTGGCATTCGCTGCAGCGGTGGCGTGGCAACACTGACCAATTGTACGCTGGGGAGTAACACGAACGTCAATGGTCAAGCGTGTACGTCGAGCATTCAGAACTCCATACTTTGGACGAACAGCGCGGATACATGTTGCGGAACTGTAGATCATACTATCGTCGGCAATGCTGGAGATTTGGGTTGCGGCGTTGGAAACCTTTCGACCAATCCCATGTTCGTGAGCACCAGCTGCAACTACAGCCTGCAGGCAGGGTCTCCGGGACTCTCGGCTGGTCCGGGCGGCACGCAGATCGGCTGGCTCGGATTCCCGTTCCCGGCTGGTTGTCAGTTCGACACCGATTGTGACGATGGCAATGCGTGCACCATTGACGATTGCAGCAGTGGCATTTGCAGTAACACGGCGATCCCAGGCTGCGTGCCTTGTGACACTGTCGCGGAATGCAATGACTCCAATGCTTGTACGACTGATGCATGTACCGGTGGCCAGTGCCAAAACACGGTCATTCCCGGTTGCACGCCGTGTAGCGTTGCTGGTGATTGCGATGACGCGAATCTCTGTACGACGGATACCTGTCCTGCGGGAGCCTGCGTTAACACGCCGGTTTCCTGTCCGCCGGGACAGTCATGCAACACCGGTACCGGTCTCTGCGAAGCCGGTCCGACCATGGCGATGTTTCAGGACGGCTTCAGTGGTTACACGGGAACCGTGGACACCTACATTGACGCGGCACTGGGGTCTCAGGCGACAGCCTCACCGATCGTCGTCGACTCCAGCCCGGTGGAACAGGTACTCATTCGCTTTGACGGCATCTTTGGGCTGGGTGTTGGACAGGTCCCACCGGGATCAACGATCACCTCGGCGACATTGACGCTTTGGTCGGGCGCCGCGGCCAATGATCAAAGCGCCAACCCGGTCAATCTTCACCGATTGCTTAATACCTGGGCCGACACGAGCGTGTGGGCTGCATACGGCGTAGCGCCATGGAACGCGACTGCCGGCATTCAGTCAGATGGGGTTGACGCACTTGCGGCCCTCGCCGCAACGTTTTCAATCACCACCGCCGCGACTTCAGCCGACATTGATGTGACTTCCAGCCTTCAGGCATGGTCGTCGAATCCGGTCGGCAATTTCGGATGGGTTCTGCTGCCCACCGGAACCGACGGACTGCGGCTGGAATCCTCGGAATCCACGACGGCGAGCAATGCGCGGCGTCCGAAGCTGACGGTGTTGTACGTGCCGGTCGGGTGCGTTTCGGATGGAGATTGCGATGATGCGAATGTGTGCACCGACGATGCATGCATTGCCAATATCTGCGAAAATGTAAGCAATGCGGACAGCTGCGATGACGGCAATTTGTGTACCACTGGTGATGTTTGTACAGCAGGCACGTGCGCAGGCACGACGGTCTCCTGCCCGCCGGGCGGAACCTGCAATCCCTCAAATGGGCAGTGTGAATTCGGCCCGGTTGTATTGGATTTCCAAGATGGTACCAACGGGTATACCGACACGTTGGATACCTTCCTTCACGCCGGGGGCGCCACTGCCAACAATTCATTGGCGGTTACGTTGATTGTCGATGGAACTCCGCCGGTTGCCGACGAGCGTCAGACGCTGTTGCGCTTCGCTAATATCTTCGGAAATGGCGTTGGCCAGATTCCGCTCGGCTCGACCATTCAATCTGCGACGTTGACGCTGCAGATAACCAATGCGAGTTTGAACGGGGCTAACTTCCATCGCATGCTTCAAACTTGGTCCGACGCGGACAATTGGAATACCTGGACGGGAGGCATTCAGCCGAATGACATCGAAGCGGTTGCGACGGCTGATGTCGGGAGTTTCTTGAATGCGACTGGCTCGCATGTCGTTTCAGTCACCAATAGCTTGGCCGCATGGTCGGCTGGTGCCGCAAATTTGGGCTGGGCCCTTCTTACGCCGCCGGGAGGAGATGACTCGTGGCAGTTTGACTCGAGTGAAGCGGCGAACGTCGCAACCAGGCCGCGGCTCTCCGTGACGTTTATTCCAGCGGCAGGATGTGTGGACGATCCGGATTGCGATGATACCAATCCGTGCACCGACGACGTTTGCAACGCGGGCACATGTGAATACACAAACAATATGGCCGGGTGTAATGACGGCGTCGCCTGTACTTCGGGTGACGTCTGCTCGGGTGGAACTTGTGGAGGTACCGATGCGTGCCTCGGCGGAGAAGTCTGCAATCTGCAAACCGGGCTATGCGAGACGCCGCCGCAGGCGCCGCCACTTCCGATTGTCGCGGGTGACGATTGGCGCTATTTCAAGGGTACCATTGCACCTCCTGCAACGTGGAGTGAAATCTCGTTCGCAGATTCGGGGTGGCTCGAGGGAGCCAGCGGCTTCGGCTACGGTACCGATTGCGATCCTTATGGAACTGATCTTTCCGACATGGTGAATGGATATCGCAGCGTTTTCACGCGGCGACTTTTCCAAATCAATAATCCGGGAAATGTTTCCGAATTGAATCTGACATTGGACTTCGACGATGGGTTTGTTGCCTACATTAATGGTGTGGAAGTGGCCCGCAATAACATCGTGGGCACGCCACCAGCGTTCGATCAGTTGGCAACCGCAGACCACGAATGCTCTGGGTCCGCAACACCCAATCCGCCATTAACCTTTGCCCTGCACAATAGTTTCTCTTTGGCAACTCTGCTCGTACCGGGTGCCAATGTATTGGCTGTGCAAGGACACAATACCACCGATAACAGCAGCGACTTTACGTTGCTTGTCACCATGGATAGTGTCGAAGGTTCCGTAGCGACTCCACCGGCGGCTGTGGCGGTTGGCAGTCGGTATTTGGAAGTGACACCACCTCCCGGATTGCCGTCGGTTGCGTTGCGAGTGGAGTCCGCTTCGTTGACTTGCCTGCCACGTTACGTGGACGCCGGCGGATTCCTGGTGGATACACCTGTTTTCCAAACTTCTGCTACATGGGGAACGGTGTTGGTAACTGACCGCGAAGTCATACCCTCCACGCTTTATGATGTGCGCAGCGACGTTCGTCCGCCTCTGGATCCGCCGAATCTTTCCGCGCCAGCTGGTGCTACGACCTGGCTGTGGGGAGACACCAACAATTCGGCCGGTGTCGACGTGTTCGATATTGTCTGCGTGCTGGATGGATTCCAGGATGTGTTCACCAATTGTGCACTCGAAGGCGACGATCTCCGCGGCGATGTGCCGAATCGTGAGATTGATGTTTTCGACATTGTTGGAGTCCTCGACGCCTTCCAGAGTTTGCCATATCCCGATGCCGATCCCTGTTCGGGTGCCCGCGCTTTACCGTTCGCGACATCAGATGTAAGCGACTTGACGATTCATTTGGTTGCCGACAAGGCGGTGGTCGTGCCTGGCGATTCAATACGGGTTGACGTCTTTGCTGAGAATGCATCATTTCTCAGGGCATACCAATTGGATTTGCAAGTCTCGGGTGCGGAACGCCAGGGAATTAAGACTCTCCTGGTGGACGAATCTCGGTCCGACTTCATTTTTGCACAAACAGAGTGCCTCACCGCGCAGAATACCACATCGGGCCGCTTTGCAGTGACACAAATAGGTCATGAAATGGGCGTGGATGGACCCGCCTATCTGGGAAGCTTCATCCTGCGCGTGCCTCATCAATTGGAGAAGCTGGATCTTCGCTTAGGTGAAGGGTCCTCTTTTATTGATCTGAGCGGAGAATCGGTTTTCGCATCAGAGGTGGGGACATTGACGATTCAGATCGACGTCCGGGAAACAGAACATGGGCCCGAACGTCGAAAATCCCGGACGGCAAATCCAAGGGGTTAGTCCAGATTCAGTAGGGTTGAGGGAGGCATGAACGGTTCATGAATCATGGGAGCCAAAATCTCCTCGTAGCGGCCGGTCGGCAATTCGGACTGGCTATACGGATCGCCCTGTGCGGCGCAATACTTGTGGCTATGCCTAAGGTCTGCGCTGCGCATCCGGGGCTCCATCATGACATTGAACGGGTCAGTGCGTTCCTGGTAGATGATCCAGATTGTTCAGAACTTTACCTTCAACGTGCCTATTACCATCGCCTGGAAGGTGACTTGTTCGCGGCACTTTCGGACCTTCACCAAGCATGCCAACTTGATCCTGCGGATTCGACCATTGCATTGGAGACCGCACAGACTCTTTCTGAAATGGGCGAATTTTCTCTGGCGATGGATCAGATTAATCAGTTTTTCGTAGGAGGTGGCTCGAGTGCACGAGGTTACGTCGTACGTGCGCGACTGCAGATCCAAAAAGGCGATTTCGACGGTGCCATTCGAGACTTCAATTCTGCCCTCGAGCTGAAACCGGATGTCGAACTGTATGTGGAACGCGGAGAACTTCAGGAACAGCTTGAACGTTGGAACGATGCCGCCGCTGGCTACCGCGAGGGGCTAATAAAGACCGAGGGAGCGCACGTCCTCAATGCCGCGTTGATCCGTACAGAAATCGCACGTGCGCAATACGACGCCGCGTTGGCGATTATTGAAGAGGAAATCCAAAAGGCGGCCGTTCCAGCCGAATGGAAGTTACAGAAAGCTGAAGTGCTCAAGGCTGCGGGAAGAAACACCGAGGCCAACGAAGTATTGCGACAAGCGCTGGACCATGCACATGTCGCCATTCAGCGTAAGTCAACGGCATTTAATCTTTATACTCGAGCGCGCGTGTATCTCGCGTTGGGCGAGCGAACTGAGGCAATTGGTGATTTGCAGGCTGCGCGGTTGAAGGCACCTAGATTTCAAAAAGTAACAGAGTTACTCGGAGAGATGAGCGCCGATTAATACGGGTTCGCTTTCCAAGTGTCATTGAATGAGGAAGGAAGAGCTATGTTAGCAGCACGTTTCCCGGTACTCAGGTCCTTTACCCGTTTGGGACTCGCTTCTTGCGTGTTTCTGGCGATGGGCCTTCAGGGAGCGCGGACCCTGGCCACGATCGTTACTTTCCAGAACGGTACGAATGGCTATGTCGGAACTCAGGACACCTTCCTTCAGCAGGACCCTGCCAATGCCGGCACCAACAATGGTGCGGGGCAATCCGTCGGCTGGGATGGCGATGATCCAGCCGGATCCGGATCGGACCAATACGCCTTAGTTCGCTTTGACACCTTCATTGGTGGCGGTGCCAATCAGGTTCCGGCTGGCGCTCAGATTACCGAAGCCACGCTCTTCTTCACCATTTTTGACACCGGGGACACCGGAGATTTGCGTGAAGTTCAAAGTGCATGGACCGAGTCATCTACGTTTACCAGCTTTTGTGGTGGCACTTGTGATGAGGGCGTCGAATATGGTCCACCTGTCGGTACCATTTCATCAGGGACGGCCACAACAGTCTCCGTGGTTGTAACTTCAACTGTTCAGGCATGGGTCGATGGTGCGACGAATAATGGGTGGATCATTATTCCCACTGGCGGTGGAGGCGTGGATGCTCGTTCCAGTGAGTATACAACCGTTGGCGAGCGGCCACGATTAGTGGTACGCCACAGCGAAGGGCCGCCGTCCGGGGGGAACCTGGAGCGCGAACCTTACCTGCAGTTGGTTACACCAACATCGGTTTCGGTACTCTGGAGGAGTGAGATCGCGACGGACAGTCGCGTGCGCTATGGGACGGTGCAGGGTTCCCTTGGGCTAACCGCCACCAGCGCGAGCGTGACGGCCGACCACGTTGTGAACATCACCGGTCTAAGTCCAGGCACGCGCTATTACTACGATGTGGGTTCGACCACCGCCCTGCAGGGTGGTGGAAGCGCGGCACATTATTTTGAGACCGCACCCACGGTGGGAAGCACAGCGCCATTTCGCGTCTGGTTGGTTGGCGACGGCGGAAATGGTTCGTCCACACAAGTCAACGTCATGAATGCGATGCTGACCGCGGCAGGTGCCAATCCCCCTGACTTCGCGTTGTACTTGGGAGACATCGCCTATAACAGTGGCACAGACCCCGAGTTCACCACAAATTACTTCACTCCCTATGAGAATCTACTCCGCAATACCGCAGTCTGGCCGACACTTGGAAATCATGAGGCGATTTCCGTCAATACGACCAATCAAACGGGTCCATATTACCAGGCCTTTGTAATGCCGACCGGCGGGCAGGCTGGCGGCGTGTCTTCAGGTACCGAGGCCTATTATTCCTTCGACTACGGCAATGTACACTTCATTTGTCTCGATTCGCAGGACAGCAGCAGGGCGTTGGGTAGTCCGATGCTGACTTGGCTTGCATCCGATATTGCTTCGACTGCGCAGCAGTGGGTCATTGCTTTCTTTCATCATCCTCCTTATTCGCATGGAACGCACAACTCCGATAGTGCGGGCGACTCGGGCGCGCGAATGGTCGACATGCGCGAGCGCGTGCTCCCAATCCTCGAAATGGGCGGAGTGGATCTTGTCCTTTCCGGCCACTCACACAATTACGAGCGATCTTTCCTGATTGACGGTGCTTATGGGTTTGGAACGGCACCCAACTTCCAAACACCGAACTATGCTACACTTTCGGGTAGCGGGAGAATTCTGGATGACGGCAATGGTCGCACCTCGGGAGACGGTGCCTACCAGAAAAGCCCCGGTCAGAATCCCAACGAAGGTGCTGTGTATGTTGTCGCTGGAAATGGTGGCCAGGGAACGGGCGGATCAGGACTGCATCCCGTCATGTTCTTCCGGGAACTGGCTAATGGATCATGTCTCTTGGATGTCAGCGGGAACACCCTGTCCATTCAGCACGTCCGCGTTGATGGCGCGATTACCGACAATTTTCAAATGGTAAAGGGGGATCTTCCCCCGCGAATCGCTTCCACAAACCCCGCGCGTGAAAATACTCTCAGCAGTCTGTCCAGCATTGCGGTGACGTTTACCGTTGCCGTGAGTGGGGTGACCGCTGATGATCTGAGCGTTAATGGCTCGCAACCGACGAATGTCAGCGGATCCGGCGCTGGTCCTTACACTTTTACCGGATTCATCCCTCCAGGTAACGGGTTGGTCAGCGTCGCGATGGCTGCCGACGGTATCGCGGACGCTGGCAACCCGTTGCTTTTATTTGCAGGCGATTCGTGGACCTACACCATTGATAACACGCCACCAATTGTAGATTCAGAGACTCCGATTCGTAATGCGGTGGTCGCGGTGTTGCCGTCCATCCACGTCAACTTCAGCAAGCCGGTCACCGGTGTTTCGGCGGGCGATCTGACCGTGAATGGATCGCCAGCGACCGCACTCTCCGCAGTGCCTGGAACATCTGGTCCTTATGAATTCTCAGGCTACGCTGCGCCAAGCGAGGGTCTGGTAAACGTGGTTCTGTCCGGAGGGTTAATTGAAGATGACCTGGGACAGGATTTTGCGGGCGATTCCTGGGCCTATGCCCTTGAACAACGCCTGATCATTAACGAGTTTCTGGCCTCCAACAACACCGGGGCTACTGACGAATTCGGAGACTTCGATGATTGGTTGGAAATCTACAATCCCGGGTCGGTTACCGTTGACATGAGTGGGATGTTCCTGACAGACAACTTGGGATTTCCCGCGCAATATCAGATTCCAGCGGGCGTGTCCATTGGCCCCGGCGCTTACCTCGTTTTTTGGTGCGACAGTGAGGCCAATGAGGGTGCACTGCATACTAATTTCAACTTGTCTCGAACTGGAGAGGATATCGGTCTGTTTGATACGGCGGCCAACGGCTTTGCGCAAATCGATGCCTTTACATATGGTACACAGACCACCGACATTTCATCCGGTCGATTCCCTGATGGCGCCGGGGCGCCAACCGTGTCCTTTGCAACACCTACGCCGGGCGCGGCGAATGCGATCGACTGCGGGGTGAATTCCGATTGCGCGGCGCTCAACGATGAGTGCGTTCTTGGAACCTGCACTGCCGGACTTTGTGTGGCTGTTCCTGCAAATCAAGGCGGCGCTTGTGACGACAGTGTGGCATGTACCCTTTCCGATGTCTGCTCAAACGGCACTTGTGCAGGTACGCCGAATTGTCCTGCGTTGGAAACGTGCAATCTGTTGACGGGTTTGTGCGAGTCGGGTTCGCTTCAACCACCTCTTCCAATCGTCGAAGGAGATAGTTGGCGCTTCTTCCGGGGCGTATCGGAACCCCCGGCGAATTGGGCAACTCTCGGATTCCTTGACGGCAGTTGGGAAATAGGGCCCAGCGGCTTTGGTTTCGGCGACAGTGATGACAACACGGTCCTGGACGCAGCCAATCCGCCGGCAATGCAGAACAATTATTCCAGTATTTATATCCGTCGAACGTTTAACGTAGTCAACTCCGCCGCGGTGACTTCAGTCAACCTAAGCGTGGATTATGATGATGCGTACGTCTGCTACATCAACGGCACAGAGGTTGCACGGAGTGCGAATATCGCGGGTACTCCGCCGGCATTTAACGCCTTGGCCAGTTCCGGACATGAGGCATCGGGGGGCGATTCCACTCCGCAGCCGCCGCACGTGACCAACCCGAGTCCTGCAGTCCTGCAATCTGGGGCGAATGTCATTGCCTGCCAGGGCCACAACCAGACTTTGGCCAGTAGCGATTTTTCGTTGATTCCGGAATTGGATGTGCAGGCAACGTGCGGTGTTCCTGCCGATTGCGATGATGGTGACCTGTGCACCAATGATGTGTGCAGCGCTGGCACTTGCTCCAATCCTCCGGTTTCTTGTCCGCCGGGCGAAACGTGCAATCCGGGTACCGGTTCCTGTGATGCTGCACCTGTAATGGTCAGTTTCCAGCAGGGAACCGGAGGCTATGCAAGCTCATTGGATACCTTTGTGCATGCAGGCAGTCCCACCGCGAACAATGGTGCGGCGGTGACACTCATCGTTGACGGTCCAACGGTAGCCGTGCCCGCCGACGAGCGGCATACGCTGATCCGCTTTGACAATATTTTTGGAAATGGGGCAGGCCAGATTCCGCTTGGCTCCACCATTCAATCCGCCACCCTGACCATTCAGATTACAAATGCGAGCCTGACTGGTGCGAATTTGCACCGCATGCTGCAGACGTGGACTGCTGCCGACAATTGGAACACGTGGACCGCAGGTATCCAGGCCAATGGTGTTGAAGCAGTTGCGGTGGCCGATGTATCCAGTTTTCTTAATGCCACGGGTTCACATGCTATTTCTGTCACAAACAGTGTCGCGGCATGGTCAGCGGGTGCCGGCAACTTTGGTTGGGCTTTGCTTCCAGGCGGGGACGACTCGTGGCAGTTTGATTCCGCCGAAGGTGCTACGGTCGCTAATCGACCGCGCCTTCAAGTGACTTACCTCGCACCGGGCGGCGGATGCACGGATAACTCCGATTGCAACGATAGCAACGACTGCACGACAGATGTTTGCCAGTCGAATGTGTGTGTGAACACGCCTGTTGTTGGTTGCTGCACCACGGCCGCGCAATGCAATGACGGCAATGTTTGCACCAATGACGCATGCGTGTCCAATGTTTGTCAGAATACGAACAACACGGCTCCGTGCACGGATGGCAATGCTTGCACAACGACGGATACATGTGCCGGTGGCAGTTGCGTCGCGGGACCTGCACTCACGTGCAACGACGGCAACGTATGTACTACTGATACCTGTGTTCCGGCTTCGGGTTGCCAGTTCGCTAACAACTCGATTGCTTGTAACGACGGCGTGTCATGCACCAGTAGCGACGTATGCAGCGGTGGTGTTTGCGCGGGTACCAGCAATTGTCCGGGTGGGCAAACCTGCAACACCGGAACTGGTTTCTGCGAAGCCGGTCCGACCATGGCGATGTTTCAGGACGGCTTCAGTGGTTACACGGGAACCGTGGACACCTACATTGACGCGGCACTGGGGTCTCAGGCGACAGCCTCACCGATCGTCGTCGACTCCAGCCCGGTGGAACAGGTACTCATTCGCTTTGACGGCATCTTTGGGCTGGGTGTTGGACAGGTCCCACCGGGATCAACGATCACCTCGGCGACATTGACGCTTTGGTCGGGCGCCGCGGCCAATGATCAAAGCGCCAACCCGGTCAATCTTCACCGATTGCTTAATACCTGGGCCGACACGAGCGTGTGGGCTGCATACGGCGTAGCGCCATGGAACGCGACTGCCGGCATTCAGTCAGATGGGGTTGACGCACTTGCGGCCCTCGCCGCAACGTTTTCAATCACCACCGCCGCGACTTCAGCCGACATTGATGTGACTTCCAGCCTTCAGGCATGGTCGTCGAATCCGGTCGGCAATTTCGGATGGGTTCTGCTGCCCACCGGAACCGACGGACTGCGGCTGGAATCCTCGGAATCCACGACGGCGAGCAATGCGCGGCGTCCGAAGCTGACGGTCAATTACCAGTCCGTCGGTTCGACGTTGCTTTGCCAGCAGTTGAATTCCTTTGTCGCAGCTGGCACGAGTGCGCCGCTGGACATTCTTGCACGGAATACACCAAACCTGCGCGGGTACGAAGTAGCCATCTTGGTGACGCGTACGTCCGGCACCGGCACCGGCACCGTGACCTGTCCAGGCGGCGTAACCATTGACACCAATCACCCGGAGTTCGTCTACGAAGGACTGACTCCTGGTCTTGATTACTTCATCACAGTTGATTGTCCCAATCGCCGTGCGGCCGGGTCGCTGGTGACGGGGACTACTCCCGTAGGCACGACGCCCGAATATCTTGCCGAATACTTCATCGACATTTCCGGCGATGCCGCCTTTGGAAGTACTTTTGAAGTGTCCATTGTTCCGGCATCGTCATTCTTGGTCGATGGAGCAGGCGCGAACATTCCATTCACGATCGAGCCGGCGTGCGTTATCAATGTGGGTTGCACGCTGAACAGCCAATGCGACGATGGCCTGTTCTGCAACGGAGCGGAGACCTGCGTGTCCGGCGCATGTCAGGCCGGAACAGCGCCCAATTGCAATGACAGCGTGGCCTGCACCACCGACTCTTGCAATGAAGGCACTGATAGTTGCGACCATATTGCGAACAATGCCGCATGCAGCGATGGCCTTTTCTGCAATGGCGCGGAAACCTGCCACCTGGTGAATGGATGCCAGGCGGGAACGGCACCGAACTGCAATGACTCTATTACCTGTACCGCGGATTCGTGCAATGAGGGCACGGATAGTTGCGATCACGCCGCGAACAATGCGGCGTGTGGTGATGGACAGTTCTGCAACGGCGCTGAAATCTGTCAGGTTGGAGTCGGTTGTACGCCCGGTAGCAATCCGTGTCCGGGCAATCCCTGCGACGAGCCAAGCGATTCGTGCATTGTGCCGACCATGAGCTGCGCGCCATCGGCATCCTTCGAGATGGCGGGTGGAGTGGTTGGGCTGGACATTTTCGCCCAACAGGTTTCAAACCTGCGGGCCTATCAAACGACGATCGCCATCACGCGAACGTCCGGAACCGGGACGGTAATCGTCAATTGCCCGGGCGGCGTGAGCATTGACACGGCCCGTCCCGACTTTGTGTTTGCCGGGTTCACGCCGGGGATCGATTACTTTGCGGTGGTGAACTGCGGACTGCGCCGGGCTTCCACGTCGCTCGTGAGCCAGAACGTAAACGTTGGCGCCACACCAGCCTACTTGGCGGACTACGACCTGACGATTTCCGGCGACGCCGCCAACGGCAGCACGTTCGAGATTGCGATCGTTCCAGGGAACTCGTATTTCGTGGATCCTCTCGGCGCAAGCATTCCATTCACCATTGCGCCGCCCTGCGTGCTGACCATCGGCTGCGGCCAACACGGCGATTGCGACGACGGCAACCCCTGCACAACAGATCAGTGCATTGCCAATTCGTGCCAGAATAGCAACAACTCGTTGCCATGCAGCGATGGCAACGCCTGTACATCCGGAGATACCTGCGCCGGCGGCGTTTGCGTCAGCGGCTCATCGCTGAACTGTGACGATGGTAATGTCTGCACGGGCGATGCATGCAGCCCCGCGACGGGTTGCGAGTATGTCGACCTGTCTGGCCCCTGCGAAGACGGCAGCGCCTGCACGGTCGGCGACGCTTGTTCAGGCGGCGTATGCGTGGGTGGCGCACCGCCCGATTGTGCGGACACCAACGACTGCACCGTGGATTCCTGTCATCCCACCATGGGCTGTCTGCATGTCAACGCTCTGCCGGGTACGTTGTGCGGCAGCGGAACGAATACGGCATGCGACAATCCAGACACTTGTAACGGCTCGGGAGCCTGCCAGCCGAACCAGGAGCCGAACGGAATCTCCTGCACGGACGGAGTTTTCTGCAATGGCGATGAGACGTGCCAGGGTGGAGTCTGTACGCCCGGTGTTCCGCCGCCGGGTTGCTGCGTCATCGACGCCGACTGCGCCAACGGAACAGTCTGCGACGGCGTCGAGACCTGCGTAGGCAACGTGTGCGTATCGGGTACCCCGCTCGATTGTGACGATGCCAATCCGTGCACCAACGATACGTGCCATGCATCGCTGGGATGCGAAAATGTCAACAACAACGCTGCGTGCAGCGATGGAAATGACTGTACATCGGGCGATGCCTGTGCCGGTGGTGTATGTATAGGCGGAGCGCCGCTGAACTGCAGCGACGGAAATGTCTGCACCGACGACACTTGCGTGCCGAGCTTTGGATGCCTGCATTCACCAAACTCAGCGCCTTGTGGTGACGGGAACGCCTGCACGATCATGGATCAGTGTTCCGGCAGCATTTGCGTGGGCGGGCCGCCGCCCGATTGCGACGACGGCAACGATTGCACCGCCGACACTTGCAATATGTTCCTCGGCTGTCAGCACGCACCGACATCCGGACCATGCAGCGACGCAGATGCGTGCACTGCGGGAGACACCTGCACTGCCGGCGTATGCTCGCCAGGAACGCCGCTCAACTGCAACGACAGCAACATCTGTACCAGCGACTCATGCAATCCCGCCAGCGGATGCGAACATGCTCCGCAAAGTGGCGATTGTGACGACAGCCTTTTCTGCACCGCCACGGATGTCTGCGTCGCCGGCGCGTGCGTGGGCAGCGGCGATCCATGCACTGGCAATCCCTGTGACGAGGGAACAGATTCCTGCGATGGTACGGCCCAGCCGCCGTTGGCGGCGCCGGCGCCATTTGACCATCGCTTCAACCGATACCTTTCCTTCACGCCCAACAACCCCGGCGTTACCGTCGCGTTTCGGGTGACCAAGTTGACGGCTCCCGCCGGGAGTTGTTGGGTGCAGGCCCCCGTCGCCGCAGGCTCCAGCGATGAATACACCGCCAAGTGCGATGCAACGCCCGTGTTCCGAGTCTGGAACGAACCGGTGATTCACGTGGGCGACTGCGAAGTGATCCCTGTGGCGAACTATGAAATTACCGCGACGGCCGAAGGGCTGGCTTTTACAACGTCACTTCCGGTTGGGACCATCCTCCTGCCCTCGTCCAACGGCAAACTGTGGGGCGACGTCACAGGATCGAACACCGGCGTGGAGTGGACTCCACCCAACGGATTCACAAATGTGAACGACGTTTTGGCCGTATTGTTCTTTGTCAGCGGTGACGATCCACTGCCGGTCTTCCCTGCTGTGAACCTGCAAGCCATTAGTTCCACGGATTCATGCTTGAATCCCTTTGTGAATACAGCGGATGTGCTGATCAGCGTCCGGGCGATTGCCGGCGATTCCTATGGACCGCCCAGCTCTTCGAAGATCATTGATCCGACACAGTGTCCGGTCTGTCCGTAATGAAGCGGTGGTGGCCGCTCGTCTCTCTGCGGCCCTGAAAGCTTGTGCAGTTCTTGTAAGGTCCTCGGAGACTTCTCCGATCGGATTGTGGGAAGGAGTACATGTATGCGGCGCTTGATTCCGGCCATGTTGATTTGGTCGTCGGTACTCACTATGTCCTCGATGGCGACAGTGGTAACCTTTCAACAAGGCGTGGGGGGATACTCTGGCTGCGTTGATACATATATCACCGCCGGGTCAGCGACGACGAACTTCGGCGGCGCGACGACTCTGGTCGTCGACCTTCTAAGCGTCAAACAACAAGCACTAGTTCGCTTCGGCAACCTCTTCGTTTCAGAAGGAGGGCCAATCCCAGACGGCGCGACCATTACCAGTGCCACCATTACGACAACCGTGGCAACTGGGGCCGGCACCGCTCAATTGGTTGGCTTTCATCGCATGAAGGCAACCTGGGACGCATCACTGGTAACTTGGAATACATTTGGCGCATCTCCATGGAATGCCACAGCAGGCGTTCAACTCGATGATTCTGAAGCGAACACCACTCCGGATGGGTCGGTGGCTATTCCAGAGGGCATAACGGTTATTCCTGTAACCGCAGGCCTTCAGGC
>CAZKIN010000011.1:9175-11938 GCA_964552515.1 uncultured Phycisphaeraceae bacterium | reverse complement strand
CGGTGGCTATTCCAGAGGGCATAACGGTTATTCCTGTAACCGCAGGCCTTCAGGCTTGGTCGGCCAATCCTGCGTTAAACTTCGGTTGGGTGCTCGACCAGACGGTCGATGATTCTGTCACCATCGCCTCATGCAACAACGGAACAATATCCAGTCGCCCATTGCTCACCGTGACCTTTGATGCGCCAACGGCCTGCGACGACAACAGCGACTGCAACGACGGAAATGTCTGCACCACCGACTCCTGCAACCTCGGCACCGGCTTGTGCGAATATGTGCCGATGACCTGTGCCTGGGGCACGTGCAACCCATCGCACGGCCAGTGCGAAGTCACCTTGACGTTCCGCGACGGCGTCGGTGACTACACGGCGGGCAGCACGCAGGACACCTACTTCGACAGTGCCACTCCGACTACGAACCAGGGAGCAGGCGCCACGATTTTCATAGACGCTGATCCCAGTGTGCGCCAGGGATTGCTTCGATTCGATGGCATTTTTGGAAGCAGCGGTTCTACGCGCATTCCACCCGGCTCGATCATTCGATCGGCAACTTTGACGCTCAATGTCAACGATGCCAGTGACACCGGCGCGGCACTTCATCGCATGCTCGCCTGCTGGAGCGAGTCGGACACGTTCAATACCCTTAGCGCTGGCGTACAGGCGGACGGCATAGAAGCGGTCGTAACGCCTGATGTGCCCTTGACATTCAATAATGCCGTGGGAAGTCATGTGATTACCGTGACCAGCAGTCTCTCCGCCTGGGCCGCCGGCGCGGCCAACTTGGGTTGGGCTTTTCTGCCACTTGGAGGCTCCGGCTGGGGTCTGGACTCCTCCGAGGGGACGACCAAGCCGCTGCTTACCGTCACTTTCACGCCGCCTGCCGCTTGCACCCAGGACGCGCATTGCAACGATGGCAACGGCTGTACCGACGACACCTGCAACACCGGGACCGGGTTCTGCACCTATACGGTCGATACGGGCAACAGTTGCAGCGATGCTGTGGCCTGCACCAATGACACTTGCTCCGCTTGCGGACGTTGTGTCAGCGTCGACGGTTGCACCCTTCCCGCATCCTGCAATATTTCCAATGGCCAGTGCGAAGTTCCGCCGGCCCCGCCGCACCAGCCTGCTAATCCTTCGCCGGCGGACGATGCCACCGGCGTGGCTTCTAGTCCTCAGCTTTGCGTGGACGTCAGCGACGCGGACGGCGGAGTCCTTGATGTCACGTTCCACGGACGCCAAGTCACCTCCGGGGGCGCGGGAGATCCCTTTACGATCATCGCGCTCCCGGATACCCAATACTATTCTGAAAGCAATCCCGCAGCCTACGCAGCGCAGACAACTTGGATCAGAGATAACCGCATCGCGCGAAATATCGTCATGGTGACCGGCCTTGGCGATTGTGTAAACGTTGCAAACGTGCCCGCGCAGTGGACCAACGCGGATGCTGCCCTCGATATTATCGAAAACCCGGTCACGACCATGCTCGTGGATGGCGTTCCCTATGGAATCGCGGTCGGAAACCATGATCAGAATCCGGCGGGACAGGCCCGTTCCGGTGGCGACGAAAATATTACGACGACCGACTACAATGCCACATTTCCCAAGAGCCGCTTTGCCGGTCGCGCCTATCACGGTGGCAATTATCCGCTTCCTGGCTTTGCCGACAGCATGGACAACCACTACGAGTTGTTTAGCGCCAGCGGGATGGATTTCATCATTTTCCACTTGGAGTGGGATGACGGAACTTCGGGGGGCTCGGCTTGTTCATGGCCATCGGATGGCAGCGTCCCGACGGGTACGCTCAGTACCTGCCAGAACGTACTGTCTTGGGCGCGCAATTTGTTAGTGACTACTTACCCGACGCGCCGCGCCATCATCACAACGCACTTCATGGGCACACCATCTTCCGGCGGAACCGGCAACGTGACGTTGTCGACCCAGGGACAGGCGATCATCAACATGGCCAAGGGTACTCCCAATGTTTTCCTGACCTTGGGCGGTCACCTGGACCAGGCCGACAGCCGTACCGACCTCGCCAATGACGCTCATACCATTCACACCTGGGTTTCGGATTACCAGACACGCCCCAATCAGGGCAACGGTTGGTTGCGGATCATGACTTTCGATCCACAGACCGACACCATTCACGTCGAGACCTATTCGCCAACGCTGGGCCGGTACATCAACAAGCTGGCTGACGGCACGCCCAACAGCCATGCGGACAATCTTGCCGCTCCGGAAAACGAATTTACCGTCACCTATGACATGGATGATGGTGGCCCCTTCACGGTGATCGACACCGAGCCAACAGCTTCGCTCGCGTCTGATGAGCCGGAAACTGTCTGCGTGAATTGGCCATCTCTCGCAACGGGTGAGGAGTACGAATGGTACGTCACCATCGAAGATGCGGACAATCTTTTGACCACCGGTCCGCGCTGGTTTTTCACGACGGCCGATACCTGTGTCGTCGCTGGCGACTGTAACGATGGAGATCCGTGCACGACCGACAGCTGTCCGTCGGGGACCTGCGTATACACACCTATCGGTGGTTGCTGCCTGGTCGATGCGGACTGCACTGACGGCGACCCGTGTACTGTGGAACAATGCGTATCGAATGCCTGTACGTTCCCCCCGATCGTTGGTTGTTGCGACACAAACGCGGACTGCGACGACACGGATCCCTGCACGACCGATACATGCGACCTTTCTTCCGACAATGCTGCGGCGATTTCTTTTGACGGCACCGATGACTACGTCACCA
>CAZKIN010000011.1:6392-9075 GCA_964552515.1 uncultured Phycisphaeraceae bacterium | reverse complement strand
GCCGCGCCCGGGCTGAATGCGGAATCCTTTACCGTCGAGTTCTGGCTGCGCTGGACCGGGGCGACGCCTGGCGGAACCATGTCGAGTGGAACCAGCGGCCTGGCCGCCGCCGTTCCGGTGGTGTGCAAAGGTGCTCCCGAAGCCGACGCTTCAGTTGCCGACGCCAATTACTTCATCGGCCTTCGAGACGCCGGCGGGGGGAACTGGACACTCGCAGCCGATATGGAAGAACACAGCACGGGCACTGCTCCCGGACTTAATCACCCGGCTACTGCGGCAACGGCGATTCCCGCAAACCAGTGGCATCATGCCGCCATCGTTTATGATCGGTCCGGGCCAGGCACCGGTACTTGGCGTCTCTATCTCGACGGCGTCCTTGACGGCACGCTTTTCGTGGGCCAGCCGCCAAACTACGTAAGTTCACAACACTTTGCCCTCGGTAGTGCCCGGACATCGACCGGAGCATTACCGGGAAGCGGTACGTACTTCCGCGGCATGTTGGATGAAGTGCGCGTTTGGAACGTCGCGCGATCTCAGGCGGACATTCAGGCGAACATGAACAGCGAGCTGACATCCGGCGTCGGCCTTGTCGGCCGCTGGGGACTCGAGGAAGGCTCAGGAACCACTACAGCAGATTCCATCGCACCGCAGGAAAACGGCACATTAACCGCAGGTCCCACTTGGCAGACGACACCTGCGAACTTGGTAACGCTTGGTGATCTCAACGAGTGTGTCTACACGCCCAATCCCAATTGTTGCGTGACGGTCGCCGAATGCGACGACAGCGATTTCTGCACCGACGACGACTGCGTGGCCAACCTGTGCGTCAACGCGCCCATCGGGGGCTGCTGCCATACCGTGGCCGATTGCAACGACGCCGACTTCTGCACGACCGATGCGTGTGTGGCCAATGTCTGCGACAACGACTTCATCACCGAATGCTGTCATGACGATACGGATTGCGACGACGCCAATGTCTGCACCGTAGACGATTGCTTCCTCGGCAATCTGGCAGGTTTGACCTTTGACGGTGTGAACGATCAGGTCTCCTTCGGACCGGATGAAACCCATACAGAGCTGGCACTTACTCAGTTTACGGTTGAGTGCTGGTTCAAGCGAACCGGCACCGGCGTCGAGGCAACGTACGCGACAGGCGGGCTGACCGCCTTACCGATCGTGACCAAGGGACGCGGCGTCGGCGATGGTGGTTCGCCTAACATTGATATCAATTACTTCTTGGGCGTTCGAAGCAACCTGCTGACCGCCGCTTTTGAGTCTTATGAAGCGCCCGGTGGCAACAACGATAACGTGGTCAATGGAACCACCACGATCGCCAACGGAACTTGGTATCACGCGGCCATGACTTTTGACGGCGCGTCATTCAGGATTTACTTGAATGGAATTCTTGAAGGCACGCTCGCTACCACAAACACGCCGCACAATGACAGCGTCTTGGCGTTCGGAATCGGCACTGCCTACGATCAGACTGCATCGCCGGCCGCCGCTGGTTTCTTCGCGGGCAACATCGATGAAGTACGCGTCTGGGATCACGCGCGCTCCTTGTCGGAGATTGCGGCAACGATGAACTCCGAGGTCACCACAGCTCCGGGCTTGGTGGGGCGCTGGGGCCTCAACGAAGGAAGTGGTACAGCGGTGGGCGACTCAACAGCGAGCGTCAACTCCGGGACGCTGGTCAATGGACCCGTCTGGTTGACCACGATGCTGGTTAACCTTGGCAATCCGAACTCATGTTTGCACTCTGGCCTGCCCGGCTGCTGCAATGTCGATGGTGACTGCGACGACGGCAACCTCTGCACCACGGACACTTGCGTGAGCAACGCCTGCTCGAACGCGCCAGTGCCCAACTGCTGCAATACCGTCGCTGACTGCAACGACGCAAACGCCTGCACGACCGATACCTGCATCAGCAACCAGTGCGGCCATTCCTACGCGCCGACACCCGGTTGTTGCTCATTGGCGAGCCATTGCAATGACAGCAACGTGTGTACCAATGATGCTTGCGGCGTTGCTGCCGTTCCATCCAATGTCTCATCACTGGCATTAGACGGAGTCAACGATTATGTGACCATGGGCGCGGCCACGGGGACGAGCGCGCTCGGGGCAAGTGTATTTACATTAGAGACTTGGGTTCGCCGAACTGGTACCGGCACAGGCGGGACAACTGGAGGCGGAGGTATTTCTTCCCTCGTTCCGCTTGTCGCGAAAGGGGCTGGCGAGGCTGAATCGCCCGCGAACGTGAATGCAAATTACATACTTGGTATCAGTACCGCAACTAACGTGCTTGCCGCCGATTTCGAAGACACTGCAACCGGCTTGAATCATCCCATTTGTGGCTCGACGCCCATACCGGCGGATGGCGTGTGGCATCATGTTGCCGCAACTTATGACGGAACCTGTTGGGCTTTATATGTTGACGGCAATCCAGAAACAGTGAGTACAACCTGCTCGACTTGCTCCGGCGGTGCCTGCACTACTTGCCCGGGCGCAGCCCCTCAATCGACGAGCATCCAACACTTTGGTCTGGGCGCTATGTTGAATTCAACTGGGGCGGCCACACCAACTGGGACGCCAGCGCGGTTTCTAGGCCAACTCGACGAAGTTCGTGTCTGGAACGTCGCCCGAACTCAGGCGGAGATCCAAGCCGCCATGTCTCAGGAACTGA
>CAZKIN010000011.1:2462-6292 GCA_964552515.1 uncultured Phycisphaeraceae bacterium | reverse complement strand
CACGATTGCGATGATGGTCTGACCTGTACGACCGATGACTGCGACGAAATGTTCGATTGGTGTACGAACACCCTCGATGCCGGCAACTGCTTGATCGCCGGCATTTGCTACGCACATGGCGCTTTCAATCCATCCAACGATTGTGAAGCTTGCGATTCGGTTACCAATCCCAACGGTTGGACTCCGCGTTCTTCCGGCGCGACGTGCGGCAGTGGGGCGGACACCGACTGCGACAACCCCGACACCTGCAACGGCAGCGGCGCATGCCTCCCGAATAACGTATCCAATGGTTCGGCCTGCACCGATGACGGCAACGATTGTACCAATGACGTCTGCGGCGCCGGGCTGTGCACACATCCGAATCGCGCGGCCGGTCTCTCCTGCGGCGACAATACCTTCACTGATTGCAACGATCCCGACACTTGCAACGGCGCCGGAGTTTGCCAGAGCAACCACGCGCCCAATGGGACCGGTTGTAATGACGGGCTCTTCTGCACCGATGGTGCGACTTGTACGGCTGGCATTTGCGGAAATGGACTGCCGCACAACTGCGCCGACGGAATCTCCTGTACCGCCGATCTCTGTAATGAAAGTCTTAATACCTGCGAAAATCCGATTCAGGCCGGCTTCTGCCTGATCGCCGGGTCATGCGTCGCAGATGGGGCCTTTAATCCACTTAATGAATGCCAGTGGTGTGACGACGGTGCCAGTGCCACCAATTGGTCGCCGGTTCCCGGCGGGGTTTCCTGCGGCAGTGGTGCCGACACCGACTGCGACAACCCCGACACCTGCAACGGGGCAGGAGCCTGCATAGCCAACAACGAACCGAACGGCACGATTTGCACCGACGAACCCAATGATTGCACCAACGACACCTGCAGCGCGGGCGCATGTACACATACAGCCCTCGCGAATGGCGAGGCCTGTGACGACGGTAACGCCTGCACCACGAGTGACGAATGCGACATGGGCAGTTGTTCGGGTGACGACACCTCGGCAGTGGACTGCAACGATGGCAATGCCTGCACGAACGACTCCTGCCATCCGATTTCCGGATGCCAGAATACGCCGTCACTCGCAGGCACTCCCTGCGGCAGCCCGGCGGATACCAGTTGCAGCAATCCCGACATGTGTGACGGTTTCGGCGTTTGCGCCGCCAATCATGAACCGAACGGTACGTCTTGCCCGGATGGTGTTTTCTGCAATGGTGCGGAAACGTGCCAGGGTGGCGTCTGCGCTCCGGGTACACCGGTGCCCGCCTGCTGCACGCTCGATTCGGAATGCAGCAACGGCGACGTATGTGACGGTTTAGAGTCATGTGTCGGCAATGCCTGCCTGGCCGGCACACCGCTGAACTGTGATGATTCCAACGTGTGTACGGACGATTTCTGCCATCCGGTCACGGGATGCTTCCATACTCCGAACACCGCATCCTGCGATGATGGAGAAGTTTGCACCACGGGTGATACCTGTTCCGCCGCCGTGTGTGTGGGCGGCCCACCCCCCAGTTGCGCCGATGGCAATTTGTGTACGCAGAACATTTGCGTACCTGGCGTAGGCTGTACCAATCCACCGACCGGTGCCGGTACGGCATGCGGATCATCCACGGATACCAATTGTGATAACCCTGACACCTGCAATGGTGCGGGCGCTTGCCTGGCCAACCTTGAACCCGATGGAACCTCCTGTGCCGACGGGCTGGTTTGCAACGGTGCGGAAACCTGCCAAAGCGGATTGTGTTCGCCCGGATCGCCTCTGCCTTCGCCGCCTTGCTGCGAAGTTCATTTGGATTGCGATGACGGCAATGCCTGCAACGGCTTGGAGTCTTGCGTGGGCAATGTTTGCATGGCGGGCACATCGCTCAATTGCAATGATACCAACGTATGCACTGACGACAGTTGTATTCCAACGTCGGGTTGCCTGAATGTCCCGAACACCGCGCCCTGCAGCGACGGCAATGGTTGCACCACGGTGGATGTCTGTTCCGGCGGTTTCTGTAACCCCGGCTCGCCTCTCGTTTGCAACGACTTTAACGATTGCACGGATGACAGTTGCAGCCCGCTGTCGGGTTGCGTTTACGATCCGAATGCCGACTCATGCGACGATGGAAACGCCTGCACGACGGGCGATCAGTGCGCCGCAGCGGTATGTTCAGGAATCGATACCTCCGCGATTGACTGTAACGATGGGAATCCCTGCACGGATGATTCCTGTAACCCGCTTACGGGATGTGCGCATGTCTTTAATGCGTCACCTTGCAGTGACGGAAACGCTTGCACGACGAACGACACTTGTAACGGTGCCGGAGTCTGCATAGGTGGGTCTGCACCAACCTGTAATGACGGTAATTTGTGTACCGATGACAGCTGTGTTCCGGCGACCGGTTGCCTGTTCGTCAACAACGCGGCTCCTTGCAGCGATGGCAACGCCTGCACAGCCAACGATGCCTGCTCGGGCGGCGCCTGCGCGAGCGGTCCGGCGCTGGATTGCAACGACGGCAATCCCTGCACCGACGACGCCTGTGATTCCGGCTCTGGTTGTGTCTATGTGAATAATACGGCGCCTTGCGATGACCTGAGCGTATGCACCACGGTGGATGCCTGCATCGGCGGTAACTGTGTCGGAAGCATGCCACTCAATTGCAACGACTCCAACGATTGCACCACCGATTCCTGCCATCCAACCCTTGCCTGTCAATATGGTAACGTTGCCTCCGGCACGTCCTGTGGCAGCAGCGCCGACACCAACTGCGATAATCCAGACACTTGCGACGGTTCCGGTGCATGTAGTGCGAACAACGAACCCAACGGCACTTCCTGTCCGGACGGCGTGGCCTGCAATGGCGCGGAAACGTGCCAGGCCGGAGTCTGTACGGCGGGTTCGCCGCCGCCGGGTTGCTGCGAGACGCAAGCGGACTGCGAGGACAACAGTATTTGTACGGGTGCGGAAACCTGCGTGGGCAACGTTTGCGTACCGGGGACCCCGCTGAATTGTGATGACGGGAATCCCTGCACCGACGATACGTGCCATCCCACCTTGGGTTGTCAGTATGCGTCCAACAGCGCCTCCTGTGACGATGGCGATGCCTGCACCACCAACGACCAGTGTGCCAGCGGTCCCATTACCCGAACCTTCCAACAGGGCTTCTCGGGCTACACCCAGGCCTCGGATACCTATATCGATGCGGCGCTCACTTCCCAGGCCGCCGCGACGCTGATCGTCATCGATAACAGCCCGGTCGAACAGGCGCTGTTGCGGTTCGATGGCGTCTTTGGAGCGGGGCCCAATCAGGTGCCTCCGGGTGCAACCATTACCAGTGCCACGCTTACGCTTTGGGTGGGCAGCACCACCAACGACCAGAGTCCCAACGCCGTCAATTTCCATCGTTTGCTGAACGCATGGAACCATACGGGCGTTTGGGCTGCATACGGGCTTTCGCCTTGGAACGCGACCGCCGGAATTCAGGCTGATGGCGTGGACGCCGTGGCGGCCAGCGATGCAACCGTCACCATGTCTACCCTCGGGGCATCCGCCAATATAGACGTCACCTCCGGAGTGCAGGGTTGGTCAGCGAACCCTTCAAGCAATTTTGGTTGGGTCGTTCTTCCGACCGGCAGTGACGGTCTCCGCTTGGAATCGTCCGAATCGACGACCGCCAGCAATACCCGGCGCCCGAGATTGACGGTTCAATTCACCGCGCCCATTTGCGTCGGTGGCTCACCGCTGGTCTGCAACGATTCCAACGCATGCACGGACGATACCTGCAATACCTTGGGTGGTTGCCAGTTCACGCCCAACTCGTCCGCGTGCAACGACAACAACGCCTGCAC
>CAZKIN010000011.1:0-2362 GCA_964552515.1 uncultured Phycisphaeraceae bacterium | reverse complement strand
ACAGGTACGTTGACCTGCAACGACGGCAACCTGTGCACGACCGACACTTGCGTGCCGGCAACCGGTTGTCAGTTCGCCAACAACACCGTGCCCTGCAGCGACGGACTTTTCTGCACTGCCGGTGACTCCTGCTCCGGTGGCGGTTGCGTCGGTGGCGCATCGCCTTGCACCCTCGGACAGGTTTGCGACGAAGGCGCCGATGCCTGTATCACCACGTCCAGCCCACCCACAGTTTCCGCAGCAGGGTCGCGCTACCTGGCGATTACACCGCCGGCAGGGCTCAGCTCGGTGGCTCTGCGGGTGGAGTCCGCGTCCGTTCCATGCCTGCCTCGCTACGTCAATGCCGCAGGCTTGCTGGTGGATACGCCGGTTTTCCAGAGTTCCGCCAGTTGGGGAACAATCCGCGTCGGTGATGAGGAAGTAATCCCGTTGACCAGTTACGACGTTCGTTCAGACGTTCGCCTCCCGGCGGAACCAGTCAACCTCTCGGTGGCCGCAACGACTGCAACTTGGCTCTGGGGCGATTCCAATAACAACGGCAGCGTAAACATCTTTGATATCGTTTGCGTGCTCGATGGCTTCCAGGCACTGTTCAGCCAGTGCACGCTCTATGGCGATGACCTGATGGGAACCGTCCCGAATCAGGCGATCAATATCTTCGATATCGTGGGCGTGCTGGATGCTTTCAGTGGCGTGCCCTATCCCGATGCCGATCCTTGTGCGTTGCCGCGCGACGGCAATGTGGCGGCTTCGTTGCCCGTCGCCCAGCTTCGTTTGCGTCCGTCGCGGACCCGCGTCGCCGCCGGAGGCACCGTATCCATCGACGTCTATCTCGATAACCCGGTTGAACTGCGTGGCTATCAACTGGCCGTCGATGTGTCCAGCACCGTTCCGGGCTCGGCACGCTTGGTGGATACCGTCGTGGATGCAACGCGCACGGGCTTCGTTTTTGCAAGCGAACCACACTACGCGACAAAAGATCTCAACCGCGGCCGTATAGCGGTTGCCACCCTGACCCAGGAGTTCAGGACCGAGTCGCCGGTGTATTTGGCAACCTTTGTTTTCCAGGTCAGTCGACAGAGCTCTGGCTTGCTGGAATTCACCCTTCGCGGCGGCGAAGAGTCCATGTTGCTGTTCAATGCAGCTACGGCAATGGAGATAAGCAGGCCATCGGGCGTTGTCATCGAGGTCATCGGCGAGTCGCTGGACAACTCGCCAAAGGTTCGCCGGCCGACAACGCGGGCTTCTCAATAAGCTCATTTGTTGAGCCTGCGTCTGGAGCGTTAGGGCACATTTCTTGTGCGTAGCGCGGCCATGTCATGGCCGCGCAGCCGGTGGCGTAGGAATCAGATTGGCTGACCCGCTCGGGTCTAAAAGCAAAATGGAATAATTATGCGCGACCCAAATCGGGTAATGCGGGAAGTTGTCTATGCGCTGGCCGCATCGGCACTTGGTTATTGCGTATCGGCTCAGGTTGCACCGCCGAAGGTCCTGGCTGCGCCCCACGCCGACGCCGCGCCGGTTACGCCAGTGGGAGGCCCCGTGCTTTTTTGCGAGTCCGACAATGCGCCGGTGCTTGCTGGCGATGTCGCAGTGGTAGATGTCTTGGCCGTCGATGTGCCGAGCCTTCGGGCGTACGAAACAACTCTGCAGGTGGTGCGCATCGCCGGCTCGGGTACCGCCAGTATGCAGTGTCCCGGCGCTGTCACCATCAACACGTCGCGTCCTGATTTTGTCTTTTCCGGGTTCACGCCGGGATTGCAGTATTTCACCGCAATAAACTGCCCTGCCGGCCGGGCGACGGCGTCTTTGGTGACCGGTGGCGTCGTGGTCGGCCCGTTGCCGGTCTATCTGGCGGATTACACGTTCCACATTTCCGCCGATGCATCCACGGGTAGCATGTTTGAAGTGTCTATCGTCCCCGGTCAGTCGTTCCTGGTTTCACCATCCGGTGCGAGCATTCCTTATACGACGGGCCCTTCCTGTACGCTGGTCGTAGGTTGCCAACCCGGAACCCCTTGTAACGATGGCAACGCATGCACCACCATGGATACCTGCATCGCGGGGCAATGCGTGGGCGGCCCGTCCTTGATTTGTAATGACAGCAATATCTGCACGGACGATGCCTGCAACCCCGGCAGCGGATGCACATTCCTGCCCAACGTTTCAAGTTGCGACGATGGATTATTCTGCACCGCCGTGGATGCCTGTATGAGCGGCACTTGCACCGGGAGCGGCAACCCCTGCGGCGCTCTAACCTGCGACGAAAGCAATGATGCTTGCGCAGCCAGTCCGGCCAGTCCCCCCGCCGCGCCCTCAGGTGCACAGGCGGTGCACAATCGCGTGAAGAACCGTTACATCT
>CAZKIN010000010.1:28565-35133 GCA_964552515.1 uncultured Phycisphaeraceae bacterium | reverse complement strand
GCCAATTGGGACATTTATGTCGCCGAGTGGCTGCGAACGCATGAAATCACGGCCGAGCGCGTAATGCTCGCGGCTGGCCCCTCTCCGCGGAATCCAAGCGCAAACTATCGGATCGAATTGATGCCACAACTACGGTCATGAATCATGATTGGCTTCACCGGAGGCAGTCACCCGCTCGTTGTCCCACCTTCGGACATCGGTCAGATCAAGCAACTGCTCGATTACTCTCTGGACTCTTGCGAGATCAGCAAGGCGAACGGCGAAGGCCTCGATTTGAAAGCCTGCGAGGGCGACATGTGGCCTCTGATCGACACCTATTTCGAGGCCGAAGAGCCCCTGAAGATCTCGCCGTTTGATAACGTGAGCCTGTTGGAACTGATTGTGAGGACCGGCATCGCCAGGGCCTTTGCCTCACAACTCAACGGATTGATAGGTGATAAGAACGCAATCGGCAAGACCATCGAAAACAATATGCGAGGCAAAATCATCAAGGAACACCTCAACGCCCCGGCCTACTACGAGAGGATTTCGCCGCTGCTGGTGAGCCATGAGGATTGGCTGTACCGACTCTCCATTGCCTCAGTGCAAAAACCGCAGCGGAAAACTATATAGCCGCAAGAATCGGCTTGAGAGAACAGAGAATGGTCAGTAACAGGGTTGGTCTCGGGGAGCCGACAATCCTCGAACACCTTCGAGCGAACCGTCGCGCCAGGCCACTTTCGAAGGCTTTGATTTCACCAGTTCACATCGTTTACTGCGCGGTGCCGCGCGCTGTACACCGCGCCGGCCGCTGCAAACCGGTACAAACAGGCGCAATCTCACGCATCAGGGTAGCGATGTAGCATTACGGGCAACTCGCCGCGGAACATACGCGCACCGAGTATCCGCCGGTGAGCAAAGTGGTGTCCACGCCGTAGCCGCAACTGCTCCATGATTCGTAAGCACGAACGCGCACGCGCCAAGTGCCCGTTGCGTCCAGCGTGTTGTTGTTGAGGGTCGCGACGCCACCGCAGGTCGGCGTCGAAACAAACGAAGTACCGTCGGGCCGGATGAGGTCAACGCGCAGGGCCACGTCGGGCTTGCTGGTGACCACGGGTGTGACTGCCTTGACGGAGATGACCGAACCGGAAGTACCGCTGAACGAATACACGTCCGCTTCGGCGATCTGTCCGATGGTGCCCGCGG
The DNA here is from genome assembly GCA_964552515.1 of uncultured Phycisphaeraceae bacterium. Lineage (GTDB taxonomy): Bacteria > Planctomycetota > Phycisphaerae > UBA1845 > UBA1845 > JACQXM01. Next base: position 33,948 of record CAZKIN010000010.1, on the reverse strand, counting down.
TGTCGGTATTCAGTGTCAGCGCTGTGGCACCGGCGAGTCGGCTCAGGCCAAGGGAAAACGCTCCGACTGCCTGGTTGTCGGCTGCTTCCACTTCCGCGCGGTACATGCCCGAAAGTGGCAGGACTACATCCGTAACCGCGGCGCCCAGCCCGGCACCCGATGTCCCAATCGGCGTACCATTGGGGGCATATAGCCGCACATGTCGCGCATAAGCCGGTCCGTAATAGAGCAGTGTCGCCACGTCGCCAACACTACCCGTGAAATCATAATTGCGGATCTGGCAATCCACATTGAGGTTGCCGTTGCGCTGCTGTCCGTAACTGATGGACGTCGGGGTTCCGGTGGAAGGACATACAGCCAGCGAATAAGCGCCGGTGATCAATGCAAGGTCGGCACCATAACCACAACTGAACCAGCTTTCATAGATGCGCGTTCGGACTGTCCACGTGCCGGTGGCATTAAGCAGGATGTTGTCCAGCCGCACGTTTCCGCCGCATGTGGCCGTGGTTGCGGCCACGCTACCGGTGGGCCGTATCAAATCCAAGCGCACGACGACATCCGGTTGGTTGTTGGTCAGGGTGGTGGAATAATCCACGGTGACGGTGGAGCCAAATGTGCCGGAAAAGGAATAGGAATCGACTTCCGCGACAAACGAAAGGTTGCCGCCGAACAGCGTGTCGAATGTCAACGGTGACGCACCACCCAGCTCGGCCAGTCCGATGCTGAAATTGCCGGTCGGTTGGTTGTCCGCCGCTTCGACCGCGATGCGGTAATTGCCGTCGAGTGGAAGAAGCACATCATTGAGTGAAGTTCCCTGGCCGCCTCCGGAGGTCGCCAGCAAGGTGCCATTCGGGGCCAACAACATCATGCGCCGAAGATTCGCGGGACCAATATAGACAAGTGTCACTACGTCTCCTGTCAGGCCGGCGAACTGGAAATTTACGATCTGGCAGTCCGCGGCGAACATCCCATTCTTGGTCTCACCGTATGCTATAAGTGTGGGAGCCATGTTGGATGGGCAAACAGTGAGCGAATAGCCGCCCGTAATAAGTTCAGTAGCGATTCCATAGCCGCAATTGATCCAGCTTTCATACGCGCGCACGCGTACCGTCCATGTTCCTGTGACATCCAGCTGGATTGTGTCCAGGCGTACGTTGTTGCCGCATGTGGCGGTGGTGGCCGCGGTGGTTCCGTTCGGACGGATCAAGTCGACGCGGGCCACCAGATCCGGCCGGTTGTTGATGTTCGGCGTGAGGTAATCAACGGTTACGGTGGTGCCGAAAACACCACTGAAGGAATAACTATCGACTTCAGCCACCGCGCCCAAATCGCCGGCAACGACCGCGTTTATGACAATGGGAGTCGCCGTGCCCAACTTGGTGAGTCCGATGCTGAAATTCCCGGCCGATTGGCCGTCCGCCGCTTCGACGGCGATGCGATAATCGCCACTTGTCGGAAGCACTACATCGGTAAGTGAAGTTCCCTGCCCGCCGCCAGAGGTTGCGAAGAGTGCGCCATTCGGAAGGAAGAGCTGCAATCGTCGGGTGTTTGCCGGCCCAAGGTACATGACGGAAGCCACATCGCCGGCCGCGCCCACGAATTGGTAGTTCACGATCTGGCAATCGGAATTGAAACTGCCGTCTTTCGTTTGTCCGTAAGCGATGGTGGTAGAAGGCTGATTGGAGGGGCACACCGTCAGCACATAGGCACCGGTGATCAGTGCGATGTCCGCACCGTACCCGCAGTTGTACCAGCTTTCATATGCGCGCACGCGCACCGTCCAGGTGCCCGTGGCGTCCAGCCCGACCGTATCGAGTCGGGTGGTTGTTCCACAACTGGCCGTGGTCGCCGCGACGGTGCCGTTGGGACGGATGAGATCAACGCGCACCGCGATGTCGGGTCGGTTGTTCACCGAGGGCGTGGAAAAATCAACTGTCACGGTCGTGCCAAAAGTTCCGAGGAACGAGTAGCTGTCGGCTTCGGCAACTTTGGACAGCGCGCCGTTGGTGGGACCGTTGGCGGCGATGGGTATGGCTAAGCCCAGTTCACTGAGTCCGATGCTGTATGAGGTGAGAGGTTGATTGTCCGCCGCTTCGACGGCGATCCCGTATGATCCGTTTACCGGTAGCAGAATGTCGTTCAACGAAGCACCCTGTCCGCCGCCGGAAGTCCCGAGCAGTGTGCCGTTGGGCGCGCGCATCCGCATGTTGCGCAAGTTGGAACGGCCGATGTACATGGTCGACGCCTGATCGTCGATCGCGCCGGTGAATTGGTAATTAACCACCTGGCAATCGGCGGTGAATCCGCTGCTGTGTGTCTGGCCGTAGGCAATAGCCCTGGCGGGAGCGTCGCTGGGACAAATCGTCAGGGTGTAGCTTCCCGTGCGCAGCTCCATGTCAGCGCCGTAGCCGCAATTGGCCCAGGATTCATATTGCTTGACGCGTACTTTCCACGTGCCCGATGCATCGAGAACTATGGTATCCAAGCGCAGGTTGGTGCTGCACGATGCCGATGTGGTCAGTACCGATCCGGAAGGTCGGACCAAGTCGATGCGCACCATCAAATCGGGACGAGCATTGATTGTCGGGGTCGAGAAATCCACGGTTACCGTCGTGCCGAACGTGCCCGAAAATGTGTACTCATCAATTTCGTCGATCGGAGAAACCGCGCCGGCGATCTCGGATGCATTGCGCAAGATTCCCGGCGTCAGGGCATAACTTCTTTGCAGGATGGCCACATCCCGCAAATCGATGCGGGTGTCCGGACGAAAGTTCATGCGTTCGCAGCCGGCTCCAATCGCGACGTCTGGTCCGAGGAAGCACCCTACGAACGCGGGATAATCAATCGTAGCGCCGGTGCCTTGAGCGGCGTCAGGATCCTGAGCGGCCCAGGCAGTACCCAGGCAACTTAAAAAAACGCAGCACGTCGACATGTTGAATCGCATCGAAATTCCCCTCTCCAGAAACGACTTCGGACGACCTCGCGCCGTCCTCCATGACAGACAGGTGTATTTGCCGGCACCCGAGCGTGATGGGGACTTAAGCATACTTGCGGCAGGGCTGAATACAAGGGACCAGCCGCTGTTGATTCTCCGCTCTGGTGCCCGCGCTTCTCACAGGAGAAGGGTCCACGCGATGGGGCCGATAACTCTTGAATCCCAGGGTCGTCAGGTGAGCACTCTAAGAACGATGCGAGTTCGGCGGCGTGGGAAGCACACGCCATCAAGTCACAGCACACTATTCGCGTTTTCGCTTCGCGGCGTGGGGCCTAAATGGGTTTGTTTTGTTATTTTTTTCGAGTGTGCCACATAACAGTCACCAAGCGGCGCGGACCGGTTGCGGGGCAATGTGCAGGCCTGTAATGTGGAACAAGCATGAGGATTCCCTCTTTTTGCGGGCCAGCGGCGACCGCTTCGCAACTGGATGTTTGCTATTTAACTTATACCTAACATTGCGGAAAAAGTCAAGGGGAATTTGCGACTATTTATAAGCACTTGCAGATTTAGGAGATACGTTGCGAAATGTGGTGCTTTGTCAATTAGAAGCACCGAGTGACCTCAAAGCCCGATACCGCTTTACGGTAGTGCGTCGAAGGTGCCGGAACCGAAGTTGACCCGTGCATCCACGCACCAGATGGACACCGCGCGATAATCGTCCAGAGTTTCGCCAGAGGGTAGATCAATCTCCAGTGAGTCGTCGGCATAGGCCGTTCCGTAGAGGTCCGGTCCGACCTGAAGGCCATTGGTGAACGCCGCATTGGAATTGCTGGTGCCGAGGTACACGTACACCGCGATCCCGAGCCCGTCATAAGAGAAATCGTCGAGGCGAATGGTGTCATCGTCCACGATGGTCACCGTGCCGGAGACTCCATGCGCGAGCGTACTTAACGTGGCCCGCCAGCCGGTGCGGTCATCCGGGATGGGCACGGGGTCCATCGGCGCGGGTGCGGGCGCAACTGTGCAGCCAGTGAAAAACAAGAGGAAAATGGACGCGTTTCGCATGATGATCACCCCGCACTCGTTCTTAAGCTCGCCGACCTTTCGTCCGAGTCATGCTATGGGTTTGTTGCGGACGATTCAAGCTTGCTATTCGATGCAGAAGGTCGGTGGCCGCTCACCTTCCGCGCTGAAACAGAGCACTGCATCCGCAAAATCACGCAGGTCGACGAAGTTGTCCTGATCCAGGTCTGCGTCGAGGCATACGCGCGACCCGCCACCCGGAATGTCCGGCCCCATGGCACATTCGTTGAGCAGGTTCATGTCCGTCACATCCACATCGCCATCGATGTCGAGATCGGGGGGCGTGCGTGGAAACGCAGCCCGCGTGAAACAGGCATTGATCACTTCACACCAGATGCAGATGGCACCGAATCCGCTGACGGTTTGTCCCGGCGGAAACTGCACCTTGAGTGACGCGTTGCTGTAGGCACTGATCAGCTGAGGTCCGATCCAGGTTCCATTCCGAAAACTCGCGTCGCTGGTATCGACGCCGAGATTGACGTAGACCTGCGGCGCGTTGCCATCGTAATAGAAGTTGTCCAGTCGAATCGTGCGTTCATCGACGATGGTCGCGGCGCCATGCGTGGCATGCGAGCCTGGGGGCATCAGGGCACTGAAACCGGCGCGCGGATATGCCGGCGGGGCGAAAGTCCCCGATCCGAAATTCGCGCCGGCCGCCACGCACCATATCGAAATGGCATGGTACGCGTCGAGAGTTTCGCCTGGAGGCAAGTCTATAACCAACGAACCTCCGTTGAATGGCGTGCCCAGCAATTGCGGTCCCGTTTGCAACCCGGCCGCAAAGGAAGGATTCGAATTGGCCATGCCGAGATAGGCAAAGACGCTGATTCCTCCGCCGTCGTAAAAGAAATTATCGAGCCGGAAGGTGTCTTCATCCACAATGGTTGCGGTGCCGGAGACCTGGTGCGCAAAAGTGCTTAAGGTCGCGCTCCAACCGGTGCGCGGGTAAGGTGATTGTCCCCGGGCGGAATTGAGCAGGCTAAGCGATATTGCGGCGATGATCACGATTCGCATGTTTGGTCCTTTCCTTGGAAATTACCCCACCAGCATCCCCTGTCTGGTATCCAAATTCTATTTTGCTTCGCAGTTCACGACAATTCAGTTCAAACCCGCGTGTGCGTGGCACGGACGCGGATTTTCGGCTGGAAACTTGGATGATCATGGTCAAATCGTAGTTACAACGAAAGAGATTGTGGTTTGGGGAGTGAAGCAAGTATCGAGCGGGCCCGGTTTCTTGATGTCACATCATTGACATATTTGGGTTAGACGAAAGTCCGTTCGACCTGAATGTGAACAATCAGGCATTCAGGGCTACTGAGCCGCAACTATGCTTCGGAGTGCGGTGTTTTCGAAGTGGGCGGTGCG
>CAZKIN010000010.1:26432-28465 GCA_964552515.1 uncultured Phycisphaeraceae bacterium | reverse complement strand
ACCGTTGGCCAAACGATACTTGATGTGGGTTGTGGTCCGGGGCACGCCACCTTGGAACTTGCAGAGATCGTGGGACCGACCGGGCGCGTGGTGGCGGTGGATCGGTCGCGGCGGTTTCTGGATGCCCTGGAAAGTACGGCGCGGGCGCGGGGTCATGCGCAGATAGACACGCGCGAACATGATCTGCATGACGCGGCGCTGCCCAAGGATCTGGAGGAAAGTTGTGACGCGGCGTGGTCACGCTGGGTCTTCGCCTTCGTGAAGGATCCGCGCGAGGCACTGACGCGCGTGGTGCGGGCGATCAAACGTGGTGGGGTGATCGTGCTGCATGAGTATTTTGATTACGGCACGTGGCGCGTGGCGCCGGGCGTTCCGGAAATCGATGAGTTTGTCGCGAAGGTCATGCAAGGATGGCGCGCGGATGGCGGTGAACCGGACATTGCGCTGCACCTGCCGCGCTGGCTGGGAGACCTGGGATTTGAAATTCGTTCATTGCAACCCATTGTGGAAGTCGTTCCACCGTCCAGCTATGTCTGGCATTGGCCGAAGACTTTCCTGCAAACCGGATTGAAGCGATTCGTCGAACTGGGACACATCTCGGCCGATCGGGCCGCGGCGATCACACGCGCCGTGGAAGAGGCGGAGCGTACGCCACACACGTATATGATCACGCCGGCGGTGCTGGAGATCGTGGCGGTGCGAAAATGACGGCCGCGGTCCGTTGGTTGATTGCTTTTTGAATTCAGGCGAATCACATACCTTAAGAGAGAATATGCCGAGCCCAAGTTGCCGCGAATCCGCGCCGGTGTTTCCGCGTACCCGCTATCAGGGGAGCAAGCGGAAACTCGCGGCCGCCATCGTGGCGCACACCAAGGGGCTGGAATTTACGACGGTCTTGGATGCGTTTGGGGGTACGGGCGCGGTGTCGCATGCCTTCAAGCGCGCGGGTAAGGCGGTTACCTACAACGATATTCTGGCGTTCAATCATCAGATTGGCCGTGCGCTGATTGAGAATGATGAGCGCAAGCTCTCCGACGATGAATTGCAATGGCTGATCCATCGCCACGCGGAGGTGCCATACGGTGACACTATTGAACGCCTGTTCGACGGCATCTATTACCCGCGCGCCGAGAACCAGTGGCTGGACATGGTGGTGGCGAATATCCAGAGGATTCCGGATGAAATCGGAAGAGCGCTCGCGTGGTACGCCGTGTTTCAAGCGGCCATGGCGAAGCGGCCCTACAATTTGTTCCACCGTCGGAATCTATATATGCGCGAAGCCGACGTGCCGCGGTCGTTCGGCAACAAGACCACATGGGAGAAGCCATTTGCCGAGCATTTCGAACATTTTGCGCGTGAAGCGAACACGGCGGTCTTTCGCGGGGAACATGCATGCCGCGCCATACAAGTTGATGCGCTGTCGGCACCGACGGATTTTGAACTGGTGTATATTGATCCGCCTTACATGAACGCGCGGGGCCAATCGGTGGATTATCGTAATTTCTATCATTTCCTCGAAGGGATGATGGACTACGACAGTTGGTCCAGCCGGATCGATTTCGCGTCCAAACATCGGCGGCTGCATACGTCCGCAAATCCGTGGTCCGAAAAGGATTCAATTCGAAAAATGTTCAGTGAACTGTTCTGCCGATTCAACGCCGCCAACATCGTGATTTCATATCGCAGTGACGGTGTTCCGTCCATTGAGGAGTTAACTTCGCTGGCCGAAGCCATGCATCGCAAGGCGACAGTTATTAAGTTGTCCACGAATCCTTACGTTCTCTCGACAAACCAATGCAGTGCGGAAGTACTATTGGTCATGCCACGGTGAAAATCGGTGATTAGTGACTCTTAGAGGTCATTAACGTCGCCACCAAACAGCTAAAGCGATAATGTGCACTGATTCGGACCTACGGGTTTCGCGATGGAAATGCTGGAAATGCACCGTGACCTGCAATTCTATTAATCTCTGGACACTTCATTTGATGGCTAAAAATAAGTGTTTCTACCCATGACAAAGGGCCGATGAAGAA
>CAZKIN010000010.1:4808-26332 GCA_964552515.1 uncultured Phycisphaeraceae bacterium | reverse complement strand
GAACAACGGCCGACCGGCAACATGAGGAGAGACGGCATGTCAGTTGGGGGTCTGGAAACATTCTAGGCATTCATAAGGCGTCTGAATTTCAAGCGAGCGAAGATCGCCGAGGCGCGGAGCGGCGAGATCAGGGGAGGGAATGGATTGGTGAACGGTTCGATCCTGGGACAATTAGAAAAAGCTGGAAAATTGCCGACACCGCCGGGCGTCGTGCATCGGTTATTGGAATTAACGCGCGGGTCGGATGCCTCGGTGCGCGAGGTGGCGGACACCATATCCGCCGATCCGGCGCTGGCGGCCAAGATCCTGCGGTTTGTCAACTCGCCGATGGCGGGGGTGGGTCGCGAAGTCAGTTCGCTCCAGCAGGCGGTGGCGCTGGTGGGGGTGCGTGGTGTCACTACGATGGCACTATCATTAGCGGTCATGGGTTCAAGCAGGCAGCAGTGCTGCACCGGTTTCGACCGTGATCAATACAATGTGCAGTCCCTTGCCTGCGGTGCCGCCGCGAAAGTGCTCGCCAAGCTGACCCGTGCAAGCAGTCCCCAGGAGGCCTTTTCCGCGGGGCTTTTTTCACAGATCGGTCGATCGGTGTTTGCGGCCGCCTTGCCGGAAGAGTATGCGCGGGTGCTCGCGACAACACGTTGCGCGCCGCGTGATCTTCCCGATCAGGAGTTGCCGGCTTTCGGGGAAACCTATGCCACCATGGGGGCACACCTGCTGCGCAAGTGGGGACTTCCGGAATCGCTATGCGCGGCGATCCAGATGTTTCGTGATTCATCGTCTTCACAGGGTGTGCCGACGTTGTCGCGACTGCTCAATTGCGCTGAACTTGCGGCGTGTCTGATTTGTCCGCAACCCGGAAGCGCTGCCGTGGACGCGCACGAGTTCATGTTGGCCACTCATCGGGATTTCGGCGTGGTGCAGGAAGCGGCGATCGTGGCGCTCAACGAAATCGTCGAGGACATCAAGGGACTGAGGAAAATACTGGAAATACCGAAGGGGCATGTTCGGCAGGCGGAGGAGATCGAGTCGGAAGTGCGTGAGCGCATTGCCGAGATGAGCATCGCCATGCACCTTGAAAATCAATCGATGGCGCAGCAACAGGCGGACCTGCTGCGCCGCGCGAGCACGGATGCGCTGACCGGCATCGGCAACCGATCCGCATTCGATGCGCGAATGGATCACGAAGTCGAACGCGCCATACGCAGCGGTTCACCATTTGGAATGCTGCTGATCGATGTCGACAAGTTCAAATCCTTTAACGACACGCACGGCCATCAGGCTGGTGATCGGGTTCTGCAGACGGTGGCGCGGGTGCTGGATGAGAATGTCCGCAAAGTGGATTTTGTGGCGCGGTACGGTGGCGAGGAGTTCGCGGTGATTGCGCCGGGAACACCGACCGATGGCGTCATGCTGCTGGCGGAACGGTTGCGTCAGGGGGTTCAGGAAGCGTCAGTGCCGTGGGAAGGAAAGCAATTGCGCGTGACCATCAGCATTGGCGTGGCGGTGTTCACGGAATTGGCCGACCGGAAGGATGTTCCCGGGATTATTCGTACGGCGGATGAACAACTCTACAAAGCGAAAGACGCAGGTCGCAACCGGGTCATGTGTGCGACGGCGGGACAGCCGTGCTCGTCAGCATCGTTGTGATACGAAGTACGATTGAGCGGCCGTGGTCAACGGTTACTTCGCCATTCTACGGTTACGGTAACGGATCCGTCGGCGTGGTGCGCGGCGGACACGTAACGAAATCCGCTCAGGCTTGCCGGGGATGCAAGGCCCAGTTCCTTCGATAGATTACGCAGCGCGACGACCTCGGCGGCCCTTTTGGCCATCAAGCGGGCCTGCGGACCGGATGCCCGCGCGGGCGCACGACCTTCACCAGTTACCACGATGATCTGCGCGGACGATGCCGTTGTTGGGACCGCCTGCGGATTGGGTGCGGCGAGCCAAAGGGGCGCCATCAGCAAATAGGTTGCGATCATTTCATCCGTCTCCCAAGTCCTTGCGCTTTTCCCGTTTTTGGGGCATTATTGCGCGTCCTATGGGAAGACAATGGGCGGCCGAATCGGTTAGTAGGGGGGCCGATAATCTTGTGAAAATGTTGGAGGCGCGGGATGCCAATGATTAACAGCGGTCAGTTCTCCGGGAATCAGGCGTTTGCTCTGGCGCTGGACGCCGCAGTGGGTCGATTGCCTGCGTCGGGCGGGAAAAGATTCGACAAACTGTTTGAAAAGCACGGATTGGAGGTCGAAATCTACGCTCCCCAGGGCACGGATAAGCAAACACCGCATGACCGGGACGAGATTTACGTGATAGGGCGGGGGCATGGAGTGTTTTTCAATGGGACCGAGCGTCAGCGGTTTAGGCCGGGCGATTTTCTGTTCGTCCCTGCGCGGGTGGAACACCGCTTCGAAGAATTCAGCGCCGACCTTGCTGTCTGGGTGATTTTCTGGGGGCCAAAAGTTTAGAGCGTGGTGTTGTCGTACCTCTGGATTGCCACGTGAATAACGCCCCGGCAGTTATTCGCGATTATTCAAATTTCTGTGCGATTTGCACTCCGTAGTTGCTCCGTAACCAACCGGCGGCGTGAGACTATCGGCGATCACGGGCCGCGTCCCGGACCTCTTCCGCCGCCGCCGCCCGGTCCGCCGGGACCACGCGGGGGCTGAATGCCGCGCTCCTTCATGCGACTTTGCATGGCGGAGAAATAAGTCATGCTACGGGCCATGTCGTCGGGATTGCGCGACTCGGACATTTCCTTGCGGTCCTGTTTCGATGCGCTGGCGAAAAAATTGCGGAAGTTGGACTGGTCCTTTTCGCCATCCTTTTTTTCGTTTTTCTCCTCTTCCTTTCGCGCTTCCTCCCATTTCTTCATTTGTTCGACGAACTCGTCAATCTGTTCGTCCAGCACCTTCGGCTTGTCTTCGTCCGAGGCGGCGAAGTAGGCGTCCACGCGTTCGCGCATGCGGGCTTCGAAGGCGGCGCGCATGTTCTTCCGCAATTCCTTGCGCTGTTCGTCGGTCAGGCTGTCGTTCTGCATGGCGCCGCGAACGAGTTCGCGCGCCTCGCGGGGATCCTTGAGACTCTTGAGATGATCGACCGAGTACTTGTCGGGCAGGGCAGACGCTTCGTTGCCACTGCCGCGGAGCAGCGCCCACGCGCCAGCCGACAAAGCAAGCAGCAATGCCGCTCCGCCGAACGTCCAGTTCCTGCGCTGACTGCCTGATGTCATTTGCGTTGCCATGACGATCTCCTAGTTTTCATAGTCCGTGACGTGGCCGTCAATGTACAAATATCGTCGTGCACCCGGCTTGCCGGCCGGTGCGTGAAAATTGTCGTAATCGCGCATGATCCAGATGGAGTTTTCGGCGACGCTGCGATCGATAAAGCGCTCGAACCCGGCGACCACTTCGGTCATGGTCTGGCCGCCGATTCGGGAGCGGTACTCGTAGCTGGAGCCTTCGGATTCAAAGTAAGTGCGGCCCTCGTTGGGCGCGGGACGACGGCGGCCTTCGTCATCGTTGGGGCAGTGAAACACCGCGCCTTCGCCGCCCAGTTCATCGCCGAGTACCGCGGCAATGCGGACGGGTTTGCTGGTGGAGAGGGGAGCCGGCCCGATGGAAGGCATAAATGATGCGAATGGCAGTCGATCGCGATTATCCGAAAGATAAGTCCGCAGCGCGACGCCGATCTGGTGCAGATTGGTTGTGCAGCGGGTGCGTTTGGCGGCTTCGCGCGTGCCGCGCAGGGCGGGCATGACCATGACGATCAACACCGAGACGATGGCGATGACCACCAGCAATTCGAGTAAGGTGAAGCCGGATCGTTGACGCACCGATCGCACTCCGTAGGTCGCATTGGCTGAAATCATCATACCCAAACGCAGTACGAGCCATTCTATTGCGGTGTGTTTAGTTGTAGTGTGATTACGACAAAAACCGACTGAATTCGAATGCCCTGAAACGGTTGACTTTCCGGCCATTCCATCAGGCTGAGTGCCAGTTTCATGGCACGGGAACTGATGCGCCGCCAACCAGCGGGGACGGCACTTCCGTCGACGTCGCGACGGTCTGTGCGGTTGTTTCAGGCACCTCAACTCCGCTGAAGCGCAAGGCGGCGCGGAGAAGCCCGACGAACATCGGTTCGGGTCGGAGCGGACGGCTGGTCAGTTCCGGGTGGGCCTGCGTGGCCAGAAAATAGGGGTGCTTGTCCTGCGGCAGTTCCAGCACCTGCATGATCGGATGATGGGGAGCGCGGCCGGAGAAAATGAGGCCGTGCCGTTCCATGGTTTCGATGAAACGGGGATCCACTTCATAACGATGGCGGAAGCGGAGGCGAATCGTGTCCGCATTGCCATATAACCTCGAGGCCATGCTGCCGGGAGTGAGGAGCATGTCAAACCCACCGAGCCGCATGTTGCCGCCGAGCCCTTCGATTTTTTTCTGTTCAGGCAAGACGTCTATGACGGCCTGCGTGCCGTCGGGTTCGATTTCGGTCGAGTTGGCATGAGTGAGGCCGCAGATGTGGCGGGCGTATTCAATGACGGCCATCTGCATACCGTAACACAATCCGAGAAAGGGAATGCCGTTTTCGCGGATGTGACGAATGCAGGCGATCTTGCCGTCGACGCCGCGAAATCCGAAGCCTCCGGGGACGATGACACCGTGCAGATGCTTCAGTCGTTCGGCCGCATTCGCTTCCGTGATATCGGAGCTGTCGACGAATTCCATGTGGACCCGGGCACCGGTGGCGGCACCGGCGTGTTCCAGGGATTGGATGATGCTCGCGTAGCTGTCCCGAAGCGAAGTGTATTTGCCAATAATACCGATCGTGACCGGATGCGCCGCGGCACGGTAACGAGTGATATAATCATTCCAGACCCTGCGGCCTGTTTCTTCGCGTTCCCGATTGACACGGTCATTCAAAGTCAGGAGTTCAACGACGGCGGCATCAATGCCCGCGCCGCGCAGCATTTCGGGAATAACGTAGACGCTGTCGCAATCGTGCATCGAAAATACGCGGTCCATCGGCACGTTGGCGAACAGCGCAATCTTTTCGCGCACTTTCTTGGAGACCGGCGCCGAAGCGCGGCAGGCGATAATGTGCGGGTGAATGCCGGCGGCGTTAAGAAGTTTGAGATTGAGTTGCGCTGGTTTGGATTTCTGTTCGCCAAGGATTTTCGGTTCGACGATGTAGGTGAGCGCGACGAAACAGAAGTTGGCGGGGCCTTCCTCGAACGCCATTTCACGAACGGCTTCAATGAAGTAGGCGTTCTCCACGTCGCCCACCGTGCCGCCGATTTCCACAAACACAACGTCCGCCTGGGAGGCGACGGCGAGTTCACGCAAGCGGAGTTTCACTTCGCCGGTGACATGAGGAATCATCTGCACATCGCGGCCGAGGTACTTGCCGGCGCGTTCTTTCTCCAGCACAGAGGAAAAAATCTGTCCGCTGGTCGTGAAATTAAGTCGGTTCAAATCCTGGTTGAGCATGCGCTCGTAAGTGCCCAGGTCCATGTCGCATTCCATACCGTCGTCGAGAACGAAGACCTCGCCGTGGCGGAACGGATTCAGCGTGCCGCTGTCGCGGTTGAGGTATCCTTCGAGTTTGATTGGTGTGACAGTAAGTCCTTTGTCCTGCATGATCTTGGCCAGGGAGCTGGAGAAAATGCCTTTGCCGAGGCCGCTCATAACGGTACCGAAGACGACGACATATTTGGTGCGCCCCGGTCGATAGCCGGAGGGCATGGGTGTAAACATCTCCGTTTCGTCGGAAGCGTAGGTGAGAGACGCCAGGAGGCGATCGCTGTTCGTGTTTTGTGCCATAGGAAAAGGCTCCTTCCCATTCGCCAACGAAGTTACGACCGCGCGGCAAATTCCGTGCGGCGCGAAACTTCACCTTCCGACGTGGCGGCGCGGTGTCGCGCGATGAACGCTTTGTAATCTTCCGGTGTATCGATGCCAACGCTGCGGTGTGCGACGATGGCCACGACAATCGAACGGCCCCGTGCCAGCCAGCGCAGTTGTTCCAACGATTCGGTTTGCTCCAAGGCATGCGGACGCGCCGCTTCGCCTGAAGTTAATGCGCGAAGGGTGCCCGCGCGAAATGCATAAACACCCATGTGCAGCAGCCAGCGCGACGGATCTTCAATGGCTCCTGCAGTGCTGCGCGGAAACGGAATCGGACTGCGCGAAAAATACAATGCGCGGCCGGTATCACTTAGAACGACTTTTACGCAATTCGGATCGAGCGGAGAGCCCGCTCCGCTGCGCGGGCCATCGGCGGCGAAAGGGGCGGCGATCGTGCCGATCGGGCAATCGTTTCCGCTGTCTGTCATCCGGCGGACCAAGCCCGACAGGTTATCGGAATGAATTTCGGGTTCGTCACCCTGCACGTTAAGTACCAGGTCGGAATCGGCGAGCTGCAGCTGTGCGGCAACCTCTGCGACGCGGTCCGTACCGGACACATGGTCCGATCGGGTCATGCGCGCCTCCCCACCAAATGCAGCGACCGCACTTCGAATGCGGTCGTCGTCAGTGGCGATAATGACACGATCGAACAGCGAACAGCGTTTCACCTGTTCGTAAACATGTTGTACGAGTGGTTTTCCCGTTTCGGCCGCCAGCATTTTCGCCGGAAAGCGCGTGGACGCGTAGCGGGCGGGAATGACGGCAGTGACACTCATGCGAAAAGTCCCGGTACAACGGAGTGGACGAACGACTGTAGCACGGGACAGTTATAACGAAGGATTAAGGTTCTGTCAAAGAAGAAGCATGTAAAGGAAACTCAGTTGTGAATTGTTCCCATACCTACAATCCAACCTTAATTGCTGCCCCGCAAACCAATACCACGAAACCGGCAAACGCATGGCCATAACGGCGGGCGGTGGATTCGAACCAGCGGCCGCCCCATCGTGGGGCATGGCCCGCTGTCTGAACGGATGCGATAACGATCGTTGTCATGGTGAGAATGGTCGTGACGCCAAACACAAGGGATACGAGGGCAACGTGTGACCAGTGGGATTGGGCGGCCGGGACCATGAGTATCGGAATCAAGGGTTCGCAAGGGCCGAATAGGAAAATGGTGAATATGATCCAAGCCGAAAAAGATGAGCTGGGAGGCAACGCTGAATCGTCGTGAGATTCCAAGGGTACTCGGACCGCACGGCGCACACCCCAAATCATGTAGGCAAGCCCGAAGCCCAACAGTAACCAACCGGCCAGCGCGCCGCGGGCGGACTCAATATTCTCCAATTGGAAGACCGCAATTCCGAATGCGATGCCCATAGCGCCAAGAAGTCCCGAACTGAGCACATGGGCCATGCCGCTCAGGACCGTGACAACGATGGTTTTGCGCGTTGACCAGCCTCCAGCCCGCGACATGGCAATAAACGGCAGGTAATGGTCCGGCCCCAGAATGGTGTGAGTGAATCCGATAGTTGCGGCCAGGCCACTTAATGCCAGAACATCAGGCGTCATCAAAACTCCCTCCCACGTCCCAATGAAATTCTCTACAATGTATCGGTCAAGCAGGGCGGAAACACGTTACAAGTTTCCGCCGCAGATCGAACACTTCATTCCGGATTTTTCAGTCGGCACCACCCACCTGCCGTGACACTTGGATGACAGGCATTGCCGCGCCGCGAGTCCCGTCTCCTGCTTGCACAGCGGACACTGTACCGGAAAATCGTCAAAGCCAAAGCTGCGATGGATGACGAAGTGGGTTGCGCATGTCGAGTTGGTACAGATCACGTGGAAATCGGCAGTGGTCGCGGCCGCTTTGGCTGAGGGGGGCAGCGGCGGCTGAAAGGCGGTCACGCTGGATAGAACCACCTGCACCACAATCATGCCGGTGACCAGATAGGTCGTATACCGGATGGCGGCGGTTTCCCAAATCAATCGTGGTTCTTGTTTGCATGCGTCGAGCCAATCAGCGAACTGCTGCTTGATGACGGGGGCCTGCCGACGCACGAGCAATACCCATTCTGCGAGTCGATTCGGGCTCTCCTGGGCCATGGCGGCTTTGGTATCCTCTGAAAGTTACGTCGTGCAAAGGGCCGTTGGAAAAAAATGCCCCGACAACTACCAGATGATAGGTGAAGAAAACCGGAGAGGGGGGGATTCGAACCCCCGGTACGGAAAAAACCGCACACTGGTTTTCGAAACCAGCTCCATCAGCCGCTCGGACACCTCTCCCTTGTGGCCGCATTCCGTCGCATGCGGTGCGGGGAGAGTGTAATGCTGGTATGCCGGTGCGGCAAGCCGTCGACCGGAATGATGGCTAGTCGGCTTTATATCGGCTGTGGGGCAAGGGCGGTCGATTGCAGCATTCCATGGCGACGGCATCTGTCGCGTCCGCACGTGATACATCGGTGGGCAAGCCCCCGGCCACATTCCGGACATCGCGCTTCCGACAGACCCGTCAGGTTATATCCGCAGCCCACGCACTCCCCGCGTTTGGCACGCCGCCGTTGGACGAGTTCCCGCTTGAGAATGAAACTGGACGGAATGAAGAGTGCTGCGACCACCATCCAAAGGGGGACCATCAAGACATAATATCGCCAACGTCCATAACTAGAGCCGCTTCCGATTCGAAAGATGCCGAACTGCCCCAGCGATTTAGTTATGCCGCGACGCTGTGCGGATCGAAACGACTTGTACGCATAGGCAATTTCAATGTTTCCGTCGTCCAGGTCGGCCTCAACCCAGCGCTCTTCCGTGAGCAGCCCGCGATAGCCAACCTTATACCACAGGCTTGCGGTACCGATTCCCGCAAGAACGATGGAACTGGTGAACATGCCCAGAGCGATAATCAGTCGTACCATTACGCTATTGTCATCCGCCGTTGCGTTGGTTGTTTCACCAAAGTGAACCCCATTCTACAACCCGCCCGACCTCCAACTCATTTCCTGATTATAGCCTTTCGGCGAGAGAATTTGGATCGAAATCCAACGCCCGCCCCGTCTTGAAGAGCTGGAACCCGGCAAGTTCATGGTGGCTCAGGCTCGGATGAGACTTGCCCGACCTTGCGAAACGGCATTCCCGGAATCGAGTTTCAGGCACCAGGTCAGGAGGAACGGCCGCATTCCGGGATCATTTGCCTTGGGTGTGCTTGCACTGCCGTTCGTACTCCGCAATTTTTTGCAGTCGCCGGTCATGACGTCCGGCCTCGTAGTCGGTTCGCAGCCAGATGTCGACCACCCGCCGAATGAGCTCGTCGCCGAGAAGGTCTGCCGGAAGGCAAAGCACATTGGCATTGTTGTGTCGTCGGGACATCTCCGCGGTCAGTTCATCATGACAGAGCGCAGCCCGAACTCCTTTGACTTTGTTCGCGGCTATCGACATACCGATGCCGGAACCGCAAAAAAGAATTCCCCGATCGACCTCTCCCCGCGCGACGCTCTCTGCGCCCGCAATCCCCGTATCGGGATAGTCGCAACTGTTGGTGTCGGGACATCCAAGGTCTTTCAGCGAATGGCCGGCACGTTCGAGGTAGCTCTTAAGTTGTTCCTTGGCGCGAAATCCGCGGTGGTCGCTGGAAAGTGCAAGTTTCATGTCAGTATCTCCTCTATGCGCACTTTGAGCCCTCGTTCAATAGCCTGGGCACACGCCTCATAGTCCGCATCGCTGCCACCCACCGGATCTGCCAGGTCTTCGCCGGGCAGGAGTTCGACGATGCGCGATTCTGCCGATTTCTCCATGCGAATGGCGGCATCGCGATGACTTTGAGTCATTGTAAAGACAAAGTCGGATTGATGCACCAGTTCCGGTGTCAGGGCGGTGGAAACATGTTGTGAAATATCTATACCACGATGCGCCATGGCACGGATCGCCGGTTCGGTGGCATGGCCGAATCCTCCGGCCGTTCCAGCAGAATGAACGACTACCCCGTGCGCGGCAAGCTCATCGACACTAAGGTGCATCCGATCCGCCAGCATTTTGGCGGCAAGTCCTGCGGCCATCGGGCTGCGACAGGTATTGCCCGTGCAGACGAAGAGTATCTTAAGGGCCGCGAGTCTTGCGATACTTCCCGCGTCGTATACGCCTTCGCGCAGCAGTTCGTAATGGTTGCCCGTGACTTGCACAATGGACGACGGTTTGCTGTAGCGAGTACGCCCGGTGTCGATGAGCAGGTCGACCTTGTCGTTAAGGTCGCGCAGAACCTCATCCCCACTGCGGGGCGGTGGATTCCCAGCAGCGTTGGCACTGGATGCGATAACCGGTCCACCGGCTCCGCGCAAGATTTCACAGGCGACCAAATCGTCCGGGCAACGCAATCCGACCCAGCCATCATGATACATCACTTCCTGGG
Source organism: uncultured Phycisphaeraceae bacterium (assembly GCA_964552515.1). GTDB lineage: Bacteria > Planctomycetota > Phycisphaerae > UBA1845 > UBA1845 > JACQXM01. Next base: position 16,018 of record CAZKIN010000010.1, on the reverse strand, counting down.
CGGCCGGACTGGGTTGACCCGGCGCTGTTGCCTTCGCGGCATCCGGTGCCGGGACGATAATGGTCAGCGGACCGGGCCACACCTTGCGCATGAGTCGCTGTGCAAGCCCCGTCGGCGTATCGATATAGCGCAGTGCGGCCTGCTTGGAATCAACGTGGACCGTAAATGCCTTTTCTTCGCTGCGTCCCTTGGCTTCTCGAAGATCGGCTACGGCGTGCGGAAGATCGGCACGGGCTCCCACCCCGTATACCGTCTCAGTGGGAAAAGCGACGAGCCCGCCGCGTTCCAATACTTCGACGGCGGCGCGGACCGCATCCGACTGACCGCGCGATCCGGTAAGCTTGATAATTCTGGTACGCATGACCACAGTGCCCGCCCTTGGGAAACGGTATGCGGTGGCAGCACGCTGTCAAGCGAGAGATCTCCATCCCATTCCGGGTGACCATGTCAACACTGCGCGATCGCCGCCCGTCACTTCGTGGCCATTCGACAATTGTCGAACCTCCCTCGACAATGCACGCATGTTTCGAGCGACCTTGGCGTTAATGGGAGTGATCGTCGGGATCCTGGTCTGGGCGACCCCGGTGTGGCTCGCAGGGTTGGTTTATCCTTCGCGAAAATTGGTCGCCTTCGGCGCCCGGTGGTGGGGGCGGTTCGTCATGTACTCCTGTGGTGCAAGACTGCACGTCGTCGGAACAGAGTGGATTCAGGATGACGTTCCGCGGTTTTATGTGGGTAACCATCAAAGTGCGCTGGACATCTCGGCCTTGCTGGTCGCCTTACATGGCAACGTGCGGTTCCTGGCCAAAGAGTCACTTTTCCGCATCCCTATTCTCGGTTGGGCGATGAAGCGGTCGGAGTTCATACCGGTTGATCGGTCCAGCGCGCGCAAGGCGAAAGAGACCATCGAGAACATGCTGGTGCGATTCCGGGAAAGGCCGATCTCTTTGGTGATTTTCCCCGAAGGAACCCGCAGCCGGGACGGTCAATTGTTGCCATTTCGCAAGGGAGCGATGAAGATATGCAGCCGCGCGGCGTTGCCGGTTGTACCATTTGCCATAGAGGGTTCCGGCAGGGTTTCTCCGGCCAAGCGCTTTTTCATCAAGCCGGGATCGATCACGCTGCGTTTTGCGAAGCCGATTCCTGCGGAGGAAGTGGCGGCAATGTCGTCCGAAGAATTGCACGATCGGGTGCGCGGGGCGGTGGAACAGGGCCTTCTGGAAGCGCGGAAGGGGCTCGCCGACGAATGCTCCTGAGGTTGCGGCGTGGTGGAAGTCAAAGCGGACATGATTGCTTCAGCGAATTTCACAGGCACGCGCATTCGCGATAGGCTCGCCGGGCAACACCTGCTGGTTACCGGTTCCACCGGCTTTCTGGCCAAGGCATTCATCGAGAAACTGCTGCGCAGTGTCGACACGGTGGGGGGGATTCACCTCCTGGTTCGGCCGCGCGCCGGCGGTGCTTCGCCCGCGCAGCGCGTCAAGCGTGACGTGCTTAATTCCAATGCGTTCGATCGGTTGCGCGCCGCCTTGGGCGAACGGTTCGAGCAGCTTTGCGAAAAGAAGATACACATCGTCGGAGGAGACCTTACCCTGGAGCGCTTTGGGTTGGACCCGGAAGCGTATGGCGCGCTCACGCGCCAGATCACCATGGTGGTCAACAGCGCCGCCACCGTGACCTTTGACGAACGTCTCGATCTGGCGGTTGAACTCAATACGCTCGGTCCGCAGCGTCTCCTGCAATTCGCCAAGGATTGCGGCGACGTTCCGTTTCTTCATGTGTCCACATGCTATGTGTGCGGCGCACGCAGCGGGGTTATCGTCGAAGATTTCAGCGCTCCGGAGTCTGCGCGCGAGAAACTGCCGCGCATCGCCGCCAGTGGTCAGTTTGATTTGGACGGTCTGGTGGAAACGCTGCGTGCCGAGGCGGCCAAGCTGCGCTTGCAGTACGGTGCGGATACGGACGCATGTCGCCAGAAGTTGATCGATGCCGGCATGGAGCAGTCCCGCCATTTTGGCTGGAACGACACCTACACCTTTACGAAATGGATCGGCGAACAAATGCTGGTTCGCGATCGTGGCAAGGTGCAACTGTCGGTCTTCAGGCCCGCCATTATTGAAAGCAGTTACGATGAGCCGGCCCCGGGCTGGATCGACGGATTGCGCATGGCCGATCCGATCATTGTCGCCTTTGGTCGCGGAAAAATGACCGAATTTCCCGCGCGGGAACACATCGCGCTCGATGTCATTCCGTGCGACTTCGTGGCCAATGCCATGATCGCGACACTCCCCATCGGAGGGTGGCGCGCCGAGCCGGTGGCCGTATATCAATGCGGCTCCAGCGAACGAAACCCGATCAATCTGCGCCATCTCTGCGACCTGATGCGTCGCGCCTTCCTGAAGCGACCGATGAATGGTGATGATGGCCGACCCATCCATCCCGAAACCCTGCGCGGCGTCGATGCGGGACCATTTTGTCGCAAGTGGAGCGCCCGGCGTCGGCATCTGGAAACGCTGCGTAAGTTGTGCGAGCGCTTTGCGTTTCTGCGGCGGCGCGGGCGCAAGCTTGCGGCGACGATCCGCCAGATCGATCAGATGCTGTACTTCTCCAAGATCTATTCTCCGTATACCCACCTTGATTGTCGTTTCGTCGACGAGCATCTGCGTGCCGTGGCGGAGAAACTCGATCCAGCGGACCGCGCGGAATTTCCCTTCGATGCCTCGCGCATCGATTGGGAAGACTACATGGTCAACCGACACATTCCCGGCCTCAGGGCCTATGTCCTCGGAACCGGGTTTGAGCCGTCAGCACGGATTCGTTCCTCGGCCATGGGCATTGCGACCAAGCGGTCTCTGGTCGAAGAATCTTTGCAGGCGGACAGCATCTTTGCAGTGTTCCAATGCGTGGCCAGCCATGTACCTGACAAGCATTTTGTCCAGATCAAACGCCAGTCACGTTGGGTGCGGTATACCTACGACGAAGCCTTGCGTGCGACCGGAACCATCATGCGTCGATTCACGGAGCGTGGACTGCGACCGGGCGATAAGGTGGCCATTCTGGGTGACAGCGGTCCGGAGTGGGGGCTGACCTACCTTGCCGTGATGCGTGCCGGCATGACCGCCGTGCCCCTGGATCCGCAGCTCCTGGCCCGGGAAGCTTGGCAGTGCTCGCGCTTTGCCGAAGCGAAGCTGTTCTGCTGCGGGGAAGGGCAGTACGAAGCACTTAAGACAGCGCGTCAGGACGATGATCCGCCACTGGTGCAGATGGCGGAAGCGTTTGTTCCGCCGCCCGCCGCTTCGCGCGATCCGGCGCCGGAACCCGTAGCGGTGGCGTCCACATCGCTGGCGTCGATACTTTTTACTTCCGGTACGACGGTCGCCCCCAAGGCCGTGCAGCTTTCGCACCGCAATTTTCTAGCGAATGCCCACGCTCTCGTGCAGGTCCATCCGTTGCGCTCCGATGACGAGTTCCTGTCAGTTCTCCCGATGTACCATGCCTTTGAATTTACCGGGGGATTCATGCTTCCGATGGCGGGTGGCGCGACAATCACCTACATCGAACAATTGAAGGGGCCGGAAATTCGTGCGGCCATGCAGGCCACCGGAACGACCGTTATGCTCGTTGTTCCGCGGCTCCTGCGCATGTTTCATGACGCGATCATGGCACAGCTCGCTTCCGCCGGCGCCTTCAAGCGGGGGGCCTTCAAGTTGCTTTCAGGCCTCTCCCGCCTGACGGGTGGAAAATACGCCCGCACGCTTTTCGGATCGATTCATCGCGCATTCGGCGGCCGCTTGCGCATGTTTGTCTCGGGCGGATCCCGGCTTGATCCCGACTTGTTCGACGCGTTCGCACGTCTGGGCTTTGAGGTGTACGAAGGTTACGGCCTGACCGAGACGGCCCCGGTACTCTCGGTGAATCCGCCGGGTGCCGCGCGCGGTGGAGCGGTGGGCCCTATGCTTCCCAATGTGGATGTCGAAGTACGGTCGCAGAATCTCGAAGGCATTGGCGAGGTATGGGTGCGCGGGCCCAGCATCATGAGCGGCTACCTGCACAACGAAGACGCCACCCGCGAAGTGCTGGAAGATGGCTGGCTGCGCACCGGCGACCTCGGCCGGCTCGACGCCGACGGTTACCTCCATTTGACCGGGCGATCGAAGGACTTGATCGTGACCGGGGCGGGAAAAAACGTCTATCCCGACGAAGTGGAAATGCGCTACCGGGAACTTCCATACGTCAAAGAGCTTTGCGTGTTTGGCATGCCGTCCGCGGATGGCATGGGCGATCTGGTCCACGCGGTCATGGTGCTCGACAGCGATGCCAATCCGGAATTGGATCGTTCGTCCATGGAGCGGGAAGTTCGTCTCGCCGCCGAAACCATTTCGGAATCGCTGCCCTCGCATCAGCGCATTGCGGTATTGCATTTCTGGGATCGCGAACTTCCCAAGACCTCCACGCTGAAAGCCAAGCGTAATCTCATCCGGGAAACCGTGTCATTGGATGATTCGCGGGCCGCCGGTTTCGGCGTCGCGCCGGTGGCCGCCGTCACCGTGCCCGAAGCGACGACTGCCGTACCGGAAAACCCGGCCGCGCAGGCTGCGGTCTTTAAGCTGCTCGCGCGTCATTCCAAACTGACTCCCGATGCCATGAAGCCCGGAATGCACTTGTTGCTGGATCTGGGGATCGACAGCATCGGCAAGCTGGAAGTGATTGGCGGAGTCGAAGCGTGCTTCGATATGCGCATCGATGACGACCGTGCCGCGGGCGTGGTTCGCGTGTCCGATCTGCTGCGCATCGTGGGTCCGCGCCAACCCAAGAAAGACGTGCAGGCCGTGCCGGCCATGTGGCACCACCGCCTTTCGGTGGATGCCCAGCCTGTGGAAACGAACGGACACATCACCCCGTCGTTGCTGCCTATCCGATGGATGGTCCGCGGAAGCATCGGCGCGTTCATGAATTCCTATGTGCGCGTGCGCGCCATCGGTGTGGAAAACATTCCGCTTACCGGCTCTTTTATCCTGGCCCCGAATCACTCTTCCCATTTGGACACGCCTTCCGTGCTGACGGCCATCGGCAGTCGTCGCCGCGTCTGGGCCGCCGGCGCCGAGGATTATTTTTTCAATACCGCGCTGAAGCGATTTCTCTTCGGCAAAGTGCTCGACACCATTGCCTTTGATCGTCAGGCGGATGGCCTGCGCGGCTTGAAACGCTGTGCCGACGCGCTGACCCGCGGTGACGGCCTGCTCATGTTCCCTGAAGGAACCCGCACCATCACCGGTGAAATGCAGCCCTTCAAGATTGGTGTCGCGCTTCTGGCAGCGGAACGTCAGGCACCCATTGTTCCCGTGTACGTCGGGCGCACCTTTGAACTCTTCCGCAAGGGGCAGCGATGGATTCGGCCGGGGGTCGCCACGGTGGTTTTCGGAGCGCCCATTCAGCCGCCGCGCATCGGGCCGGGGGATGACGCCTATGCGATTTTCCGTCAACTGACCGAGCGATTGGAAACGGCGGTTCATTCCTTGCGCGACCAGGCGGGAGTCTAAAGGCAGTGGCCTCCGTATCCACCCGTCAGGCCGCCTTCTTCGATGTCGATGGCACCATCGTCAAGACCAATATCATTCACTATTACCTTTATTTCCAGCGCCGACGACTGCCCGCGCTATGGCGCGATATCTGGTCCGCCGGATTTGCCGCCAAGTGTCTCTATTTTCTCCTGCTCGATAAGATCGATCGTACGAAGCTGAACATCGTGTTCTACCGGCATTATCGCGGCCTGCCGGTTGGTGAAATTGATTCGCTGGTGGATGCGTGTCATCGTGATGTCATCATGCCGCGGCTTTTTCCCATGGCGCAGCGCTGTGTGGAGGAGCACCAGCGCGCGGGTCGGCAGGTTGTATTCGTCACCGGCTCCGTGGATTTCATCATGCGACCTCTGGCTACCCTGCTGGGCGTGGAGCACGTACTCGCGCCGTCGCTCGTGCGCCGTGACGGACGCTTCACCGGAGAATTGGATGGTCCTCCATTGGCTGGCGCGGAAAAGGCGCGGCGCATGCGCGAATTTGCCAGTCGGTTCGATGTGGATCTGGCGGGCAGCCATGCCTACGGCGACAGCGTCGCGGACCTGCCCATGCTGGAGGCGGTAGGGCACGCTCATGCAGTGAATCCGGAACGGGCACTCGCTAAGGTGGCGAAGCAGCGGGGCTGGGAAGCGTTTCAATGGGATACACTGTGACGCGCCGGGCAGCCCGTGCCATGAATGCCGGACCCGCGACGTGGTTGGGGAGAATGTGACGAAGTAATGACACTAACCTGAGGTCGATTCGGTGCTCGCATTACAATTTCGTCGCAGTGTTCCGCGCTACGCGCTGCTCAAGCTCCTGGGCCGCCGCAGTCCGGGTCTGTACACCGGTCGCCTCGGGCTCGTCGGGCTGCGGCAGGTCGCGCCGCCGAAATTACCCGGGCCCCAATGGGTGCGGGTGACCCCTAAACTCGCAGGAATTTGTGGTTCCGATCTGGCTACGCTCACCGCCAAAGGCAGCCCTTATCTCGCGCCGGTGACTTCCATGCCTTTCGTCCTGGGACACGAAGTCGTTGGCGTGATCAGCGAGGTCGGCGACGCCGCAAGAGAATGGAGCGTAGGCGATCGCGTGGTCCTGCACCCCGCACTGGGATGTCGCGTGCGCGGCATTGAACCTTTGTGTGCGCACTGCGCCGCCGGTCGCGACGCACTCTGCAAAAATGTATCGCGCGGCAGTATTTCCTCCGGCATCCAGACCGGCTATTGCCGCGACACCGGCGGAGGATTCAGCACCAGCCTGGTCGCCCACCACTCACAGCTTTATCGCGTCCCGCAGGAAATGTCCGATCGGGCAGCCGTCCTCATCGAACCCTTTGCCTGTACGCTGCACGCCGCGCTCCGTACCCATCCCGGGGTCAATGACACCGTTCTGGTCATCGGTTGCGGTTCTATCGGCCTGCTTACCGTGGCTTCTCTGCGTGCACTCGGTTGCCAGGCGCGAATTCTCGCGGTTGCGCGATACGACCATCAGCGTGCCATGGCCCGGTCACTCGGCGCGGACGACACCCTCGATTCATCCCGCAACACGAATTCACGATACGCTCAGTGGTCCAAAGCGCTCGATGCGGAAGTACTGAAAGCCGAACTCGGCAGGCCGATGGTCATCGGTGGCGCGAACTACACCTTTGACTGCGTCGCCTCGTCGCAATCAATCGACGATGGCATTCGTTTCACACGGGGCGGCGGCACTTTCACGCTGGTCGGAATGCCGGGCACTCCCGTCGGTGTCGATTGGACGCCGATGTGGTTCAAAGAACTGACCGTGTGCGCCTCTTATGCCTACGGCCCCGAGAACCGGCCGACGGGAACGCAGGACACCTTCGAACTGGCGATCGCTTTGATGAAAGACTGGGCGCCGCGACTCGAACCGTTGGTCGGTCATCCCCATGCGCTGTCGGACTACCGCGCGGCCTTTCAGTCGGCCCTTCGCACCGGCCGCAGCGGCGTCGCCAAAACCATTTTTGCCCCCGGCGCCGGATAATCCCATGAAAAGAATTACTGTTGGCCGACCCTCATCTTCGACCTCGAAGCCCATGGGATATTCATGACCGAAAACGGACCATTCCTGATTATCGCCAACCCCACCTCGGGACGGGGCCGCGGTCGGCGCATCGCCGAATCCGTTACCGCCGGATTGCGTGCCGCCGGAGCGCAGGTCGAGTTGGCCTTTACGCAAAAAACCGGGGATGCGGAGCAGTTCGCCCGCGACGCCTGCGCGCGAGATGCGGGTTCCGCACGCACCATCGTCGCCTGCGGCGGCGACGGAACCGTTCAGCAAATCGCCGGCATCATCGCACACCGCCACGCCGCCGACCCCGCATCGTCCCCGCGCATGGCCCTCGCGCCCGCGGGAAGGTGCAACGACTTCTGCCGCGCACTCGGTATTCCCCGTACGGCCGATGCCATTCTGCGTATCCTCTTGACCGGCCGCGTCCAGCCGATCGACCTGGGCACCGTTAACGGCCGATACTTCTGCACGGTGGCAACCTTCGGCCTGGATGCCGCGGTCACCGATTATGTCGATCGCATGAAAATGCCACTTCGTGGCACTCCAGCCTACCTCTACGGAGCCTTCCGCGTACTGCTGCGCTACCGACCGCACCGCGTGAAAATCACCGGCGATTTTCCGACGATCGAACAGCGAGTGTTCATCGCCACCACCGCCAACACCTCGCTCTATGGCGGCGCGATCCCCATCGTCCCCCACGCCAGCCCCACGGACGGCACGCTCGATCTCTGCGTCGTGGATTCGATGCCCCTCATCAGCGCGCTGCCCTTCATTCCCCGGGCCTATTTCGGGCTGCACACCAGGCGCCGCGGTGTCCGATTCATCGCGACCAGGGGATTTCGCATCGAAAGCGACTCACCTCTCGACCTGTGGGCGGATGGCGAACGCATCGGCACCACACCCGTAGAAATCTCCGTGGCTGCGGCGGCGCTCCCTTTGCTGATGCCTGATATCTGACGGTTAGTAAGTGGTGAATCTGCAAGACATGTGTCGGCCGACACGTAGGGAATTCGTGCTTCCGGCCGTCAATTCAAATCGTCGAATTCATCTTCACGGAAACTGCTGCCCAGGTACGTCCGCCGTACCAGCGGATCGCGCACGATTTCCTTCGGAGCGCCCTCGGCAAGCTTTTGTCCATCGTGAATGATGTAGCTGCGATCGGTCACCCGCAGCGTTTCGCGCACATTGTGATCCGTCAGCAGAATGGCAATTCCGTGCTCGCGCTTCAGACGCAGAATTTCGAATTGCAAATCCTCGACCGCCTTGGGATCGACACCGCTGAACGGCTCATCCAGCATGATGAGTTTCGGATTCGTCACCAGCGCCCGCGCAATCTCCAGCTTCCGCCGCTCACCGCCTGAAAGCGTTCGGGCATGTTGTTTCCGCTGCCGCGTCAGGCCAAACTGGTTGATCAACTGATCGGCCTTGGCCAGCCGCTCCGCCCGGCTCGTGCCGCGCATCGTTTCCAGAATCGCCAGCAGATTGTCTTCCACGCTCAGCCGCTGAAAAACGCTCGGCTCCTGCGACAGATACCCCATGCCGAACTGCGCCCGTTTGTACATCGGCAGCGCCGTAACCTCGCGACCGTCAAAAATAACCGACCCGCCTTCCGGATCGATCATCCCCACGGTCATGCGAAACGTCGTCGTTTTACCCGCGCCATTCCTGCCCAGCAGCCCCACGATCTCGCCTGCGCGCACGAAGAACCCCAGGTGATTGACCACGGCGCGGCCGTTGTACGTCTTCACCAGATCGCGAACTTCGAGCAGCGGCTTATCGTTATTCATAACCATCGCTGGACGAGAGAATCCCGAAACGTCGACAACAGACAGGTTAGTACCACCGATCGGGGAAAAGTAAAAGAGCGGCCCCATCTTCCCTTATCGAATCCAGCGCATCCGACCAATGTCCGGCAGTATGCCAAACGGAAGATTCGGCAGCCATTCCGGCCTTTGCATGCTCGGCCAGTACACGAAAAATGCCTTGCCGATCAGTTGATCGCGCGGAACGGTGCCCAGTTGAAATTCCTCGCCGCGTGCCCGCAGGTGCTCACCCCAGGAATCCCACAATCGCGAATCCTTGCTTGCCGAAGTATTGTCACCCAGCATGAAATACTCGTGGCCGCGCAGCAGCATGGGGCTGTCCGCCGCGCCCCAGCCCGCCGCCGGCCCCCACGGAACCGACAACGCCTGATACGCGGGGTCATGGTAATAGTGAATGTCGCGATCCACCGCGAGATGAGTCAGGGTAAAAGTGCCGCCGCTTCCAAATATCTGCGGACCGGCCGCCGGTGCACCGTGCCGCAAGGCACGCAGCGCTTTGATGTCCGGCCCATAGTAATTCCCTGCCGCCTTATCCGCTGAAGTGGCGATCACTTCTTCGCCGTCGATCAGCATGGCCAACCGGTAGTCAACGTTCTCGACCGACACTTCCAGTGCTTTGCCCACGCCCAGCTTGTTCGTTTGCGCCGTGACCAGGGCCTTGCTGTCGGCGGTGGGAATGTCGCGTGACTCCACCAGCCGCAAGCCTCCATCGAGCCCGATGACAAACCAGAAAACGCGACCGTGCTTCTCCATCCGGATCTTGACCTCGCCCGCACTGCTTTGCGGAGTCAGCACGAACCGCACCCGCTGATCGCTGACTCCCGGCAACGTCATTCCCTGACGGTGCAGGTTATAGGCGTTCATCGCCACGATTGGCTTGCCCATCAGGGTGATGGCATCATCGGGCACTTCCCGATCCACAAACTCCACCTTCGGCGACTTCGCATCCCAACCCGATGCCTCGCCGCGCGCGGGATGCCAATACGGCTGCCCGGCGTTCACTTCCCGGGGTGGAAAATCCTGATCGTAAACCAATTGCCAAAGCACCCGCTGTGCTTCCGGTGTCTTGCGCGCCACGCGGAGCTTCTGGTCCAGCTCATCACGCACCGCTGCGGACGGCACGCGCAATCGACCCGCCACCTGTCCAATCTGGAACAGATACTTTTCATGCCGGATGGCTTCCAGCTCCAACCGCGTGGCTTCCGTCAATTCCGATACCGGCACCGTGTACACGTCGCCATCCACGATCATGAGCACTTCATTCGGCATGCCCACCAGTCGCTTGATGAAATTGGTAACCCCGTCTGCGGGGTCCTTGAAAACCGTTACGTCCCAGCGATGCGGTCCCAAGCTTCCAATATCCAGATCGAACGGCCACTTGTGCACCAAAATGCGATCGCCCGATTCCGGATTGCGTCGTTCGTCGTTGTATTTCAGGTTGATGTTGATATGTCCACAGTTCGGACAGGTTGCCGGTGTGGAGCTTCCGACCAGCGCCATGTTCCGCGGATCTTCCAGGTCCTTCAGTCCATAGGCGAATTCCGTACCGCAATTCTCGCACACCAGCGTGCCGTGCGCGCCGTAAAGCGTCGGCGCCATCGAGCCGGTGGGAATAACGAAAGCCTCCACCACAAAGGCGCGGAACACGAACGCAAGGATCAGCGCAATCACGATCGATTCGATCGTCTCACGAATACCTTCGCGCGGGCGCTGCCTGGGTTCGGGAGTGGTCGGGGACGGATTCGTTCCTGTCATTTCGTTCATGCACGACGTCCGAATATCAAACCATTGGGGAATGGGCTTT
>CAZKIN010000010.1:0-4708 GCA_964552515.1 uncultured Phycisphaeraceae bacterium | reverse complement strand
GACTGAGCGTCAGCCGGTGGCAGGGTTTCCGCCTGGTTGTATCGTCCACGAACGCGTTTAAGCATCCAGAATGTTGGTCCGCTCAGGATATACCATCCCACGACGACGAGCATGGTGGGTGCGGGAAACAGCACCAGCACGTAAACCATCAGCAGCACAATTAGCATGTGTCCGAACGGTTGCCGTCCTACCAGGTAAGCGCGATAAAATCTTCGGTAGGGGATGCGGCTGACCATGAGCAGCGCGACCAGTACGGCCACGCCCGGCATCACCAGTGCGATAAGCCATTTGCCCAGCGGATCAAAATACTCCTGCACCAGGATCAGGGTCACCATCATGCACGCCGCGCCCGGGCTGGGCAGCCCGCGAAACGTGCGATAGTCGTGGTCCGCCGAGGCATGTTCTACGTTGAACCGCGCCAGCCGGATCGCCGCCAGCGCGACATAGAGCGCTGCCGCCATCCACGTGGCCCGGCCCAGCACATGCTGACTGATGGGCGACGGCAGAATCGAGTCACCTGCGAGTTGCGTGGTCATGAAGGCCACCATGAGCACCGCCGGCGCCGTACCGCATGTCACCACATCCGCCAGTGAATCAAGCTGTCCTCCGAAATTGGTCGTACTGCGGGTGGCTCGCGCAATGAGTCCGTCAAAACAATCGAACACCATGCCGAGGATGACCAGGATCGCTCCGATGGATAAGTACGAAGGGAATGCCCGCTCGATCGCCACGCTTTGCAGTGTCTTGACTGCTTCCGGCGACACGCCCGCCCCAAAGTCAATCATCGCCCGCATGGCAAAGTGAATGGCCGCAAAGCCGCATAGCAGATTCCCCAGGGTGACCAGGGTCGGCACGAAGGCCAATGACTTCAAGCGCCGCCGCCCGCGCCGTGGCGTCTCCGTCACCGCGTGCTGGTTCTTCAACTGTATCTTGTCGTGCTGACCCATGATGGACACTCTTTTCGCCGACCACCGGGCATTTCGCTGCCCGATTCTCCCTTGCCCGCTACCGCGCCCTCATCCGGATTGTATGACCCTCGTGGGTGTGCGGCGATGCCCGCTCCTCAGCCCGTTCCCACCAGCGCGGCGACCTCATCCGGTTTTTTCGGCAGTTCGGCGGTCAGCACCTCCGGCGCCCCATGGGTCACCAGAACCGTGTCCTCAACCCGAATACCGCCGAAATTTGCCGCGAGCAGCTGTTCGACCAGCGGCCTGTTAACCACATCGGCAAACGGTTGGGTCATTTCCACATTCCGCCAGATCGCCGGAACGAGGTAGATTCCCGGTTCGATGGTCACGCCATAACCCGGTTCCAGGTCGCGATCCAGGCGCAGAAACTTGTCGCCAAAGCCGCTACGCCGCGTCCGCCCCGGCGCATAACCCGCCTGATCGCCAAAGTCCTCCATGTCGTGCACATCCAGCCCGATCAGGTGTCCGGTGCCGTGTACGAAGAACAACGTGTGCGCCCGCCGCTCCAGCAAATCGCTTACGTTGCCACGTAGCAATCCCACGCCCACCAGCCCTGCACAAATCTCTTTGGCCGCAATGTCATGCACATCACGGTACCGTGCGCCCGGTACACACGCCGCAATCGCTGACAGCTCCGCTCGCAGCGCCACCTCATAAAGTTGTTTTTGCAGCGCATCCCATCGGCCCGTCACCGGAAACGTGCGTGTCACGTCCGAGGCATATCCCGTGTGCTCTTCCGCGCCCGAGTCAACCAGCAGCAGCCGCCCCGGTTCCAGCAGGTGACTGTACCCGTGCGGATGCAGCACTTCGCCGTGAATGGCCACGATGGGCACAAACGACGTGTCACAACGGTTTGCCATGTACGTCGATACCATGGCCCCGACCACCTCATACTCGTAGCGACCCGGACGACACGCATGCATCGCCGCCAGGTGTGCCTTCACCGCGCCCTTGGCCGCACGCCGCATCGCGATTTGTTCGTGCTCGTCTTTGCACAGGCGCAGGTCGATGATGATCTGCTGCTCGTCCGTTTCCGCGCGCGGAATTTCAATATCCGCCATCCACTTTTCGCTGATCGGGCAGGGCGGTGCGACAAAACCCGCCTGTCGATCGAACAGCAGCTTCTTCAGCCGGTTCGGCGGCTCCAGTGCGGTTGTCGGAATTCCCGCCGCCGCTGCAATCATCTCATCACCGGCAATCTCACCCGTCCATACCGCGTCGTCCACTGTTTGCGGCATCCGCAGCAGTACACATCCCGATTCTCCGTCGCAGCCCGGATCAATGATCCACGCGGCACCTTCAATGGGCGGACCACCGAAGTACAGGTAGTTGCTCCCCGCGCGAAACGGAAACACATTGGCCGCATAGTTTCGCGCTCGGGCATGACCCGCGAGAATCACCATCGGCCTTCGCAGCTTCGCGCCCAGCGCCGCCCGGCGTTTTCGATACGTCGCTGCCGGCGCACACATTTCAAATGCATTCGCACTCATTGTTCACCCCTTAAGCAGGGACCAGATGTTGGATCGTGTTTAGCCTATCACGATTGCCGGACGACGCAATTCGCTACCAGAATCGGTCGCATCGTGCGGCCGCGACGCACCACCCCAACGACAGGTATTACAGGGTGAGCCGGGTGATCCATCGCGTCCGCGGTGGGGGGGGCGATCCCTCCTTGTCGCTGCCGCAGCCCGGTGACTCTCGGCCAGCGCGTGCCATGCATCTGGCACTCCGAGAGAGCTTACGATTCAGCAGACCAACTGGACCGCGCGCCGTTTCCACGTATCGAGATTTGCGTTCTGGAATTCTGGTGCGCCAAACAAAGGGAATGTGGTGCGTCAAGGGCTCGCTGCACTTGCTAAACGCGCCGGCGCGCTCGCGGTTTCCAATTCCTGTCGAAGCGCATCAGATTCGTTTGCAAGGAACGCGAAAACGAAGGGTAGCGCATTCAAGGTCATCACGCATACGCCCGCCGCCATCACTGGTTCGGAAGGATCGAATACGGACGTGCCATTCGTCGTGGCATGCAACACCTCGATGATCGACGCGGCAATGACCACGGCGGCAAGTACCGCGAACCTGCTCATGACGGGCATGGAACACACTGATGTGGTGAAGTTCTGGTCCGCACCATGCGAGATCAAACCCCTGGTCCCTTCACGCTTTCCTCGGCACGCGACCCATACCAACGCCGTCAGCGGCGCGTACATGGCGCACGCCTCGGCCACTTCCAGCACCGCGTAATTCGTCGGCAATCTCCAGATGGATTCCATCGGCCAGTCAACAATTTGAATCGCCGCCAGCGCTCCCCAGTCCGACCAGCCCTGCCATTCACCAGCGACCGCCAAACCAACGAGCAATATCGCTCCGACCGCGCCGAGGATGCGATATCCTGCCGATGCTGTCATTTGCGGCCAGTTTCGGACGGCGCTGCAAACCCACACTCCCAGCCACAAAGTGATGATGCGCAAGAGAATGGACGCCACATCAAAAACATGCACGCGACTGAAGAGCTGCAGGAACTCGATCACCACGATGAGTCCCATACCTTGAATGACCATACGTAGCCCCGCTTCCAATTCGCAGGTCGCCGATTTTCTTTCCGCACGCCACAGAAAGAATCCCAGCAGGGCAAACCACGCCGCGGTCAGGAATTGATGCACCAGGTTGGAAAGGGGAGGGTCGCCGGGCGTTGCCGCCCGTACGCCAACCAAAGACCATTCCGCCCGTACGAACGACTGATGCAGGCCGGCCGTATTGCGCACCACGTCAAACGGCAGCAGGTGAAAGAAGAGTAAGCCCAGCATCAATGCGACGACGGCAGCTCCTTCACGCCGCGCTGCCAGCCACCGTGGCCATCCGCCCAATATCGACTGACGCGACCCGGTCAGTACCATGGCCGCTGCCGCGCCCAGCAGGCCGCCCACGACATTGCAGCGCACATCGTTCCACGAACCGACGCGCCCGATAGACCAGGTCTGTCCCCATTCCAGGAGGAAGCTCAAGACGCCGCAGAGAATCGCTGCCACACATAATCGCCTTACCGATTTGGTTTCTCGCTCCGATTGTGCCAGCAGAAAAAGGAATCCCAACGGCACGAACAACGCGACATTGGTAAGGGCATCTGCAAGTCCGCCCTTCATGAAGGTTAGCCCGTAAGGCCCCGGGCGCAAGGCGCCGGACAAACGACTCGCGTCAAATTCAAAAGGAAGCAGGGAACCGTATGCGACGAGGGCGATGACGCACAGCAGCCACCTGCCAGCGCGCTGCGTCGCTCCAAAGGAATGTGTGAGTTGGGCCTCTCTGGCCGCCACTGCCATCTTTTCTTCCCCCCAAAGCTGCTACAGCAACCTTAGGCGCGGCGTTGACCGGAGTCTTTCCCTTCCCACCGTTAGTTTCAATCCCACTGACCATTCCTCGAGTGACACCCAAAGGACAGTTCTCGGACCATGTGGCGATGTTCAATTCCACTGGACGGGGAGCGCACAACGCGCAGGTATTGCGCATTTTCTTTGAAAACCGCAAAAGTCTGAGAATTCGCTCCAATTTATCCTGGCAATGTGTTATGATCGGACCTGCTTAATAGTACTACCAAGCCTTGGCACCTGGGTCGCAACGGCCGCATCGACCAACGTGGCAGCGGAGACGGCGACCTTAACCCCCGATCGTGGAGATGCGTAAATGGTTACTTTTCGACGCTGGTTGCCGTTGCTGGTTATTGGTCTGCTTGCTGGAGGGCTGTA
>CAZKIN010000009.1:0-35224 GCA_964552515.1 uncultured Phycisphaeraceae bacterium | reverse complement strand
GCACGCCCGACCGCGTGGCCGCTTCTTCATTCGTATAGGGTACTACCGCTGGATTCGCCATCTCTGATTCCCTTCAACAAACCCCGCTGTGCGGGCGTGCCTCCGTGCCTTCTTCAACCAACTGCAAAACTGAATCGATCGAGTGCCGCGTCATAGCCGAGCAGGGCAAACGCCCGCGGCGTCTCCGGATCGGTGGACGACACGAACACGTCACTGACCAGTGCTGCGCCTTGCTCCACGCCCGCGTCATCAAACGCGATGACCGCGAACTTGTGCGTGCTGTAGGCCGGTGGCACTTCCACCGTGATGCCCACCAGTTCCGGTCCGGTGCCCAGGACCAGCTCGCCGAGCAGCCCCGCGCCGAGTCCCGCTTCCCGAGCAGCTCGCGGCCGCGTGCCGCCGAGGATCACTTCGCCGAGCAGACCATCGCCCAGCCCGGCCACTGCGGAGGCCTCCGGGAAGGCCCGCAGGCCGCGTCCCAGCAGCGGCTGGCCGTAATCCACCACGCCGCAACCAAAGTCGCTGTACGCGTTCAGACGCGTCTCTGCGACCCAGTCTGGGTCGCACTCGACGTCGAGGTTGATGGTGGTGAGTGCCATCACGCAATCTCCGGGGAGTGCCGCAGGTCACCCACGTTGTACGTCGTCTGCACATGGCCGCCGTTGTTCGAGTAGCTCTTGCTCACGATCTCGCTGTACCCCGCGAACGGGATGTCGATGCCACTGCACCCGGTGATTGCGTCGCCCAGTTCCCACCCGCCGTCCGCGTCGCACCACGGCACCACCACGCTGGCCGCCGCTGTTTCCTTGCCGCTGCGTCGGCGCATCTTCGCGGCATAGTCCGCCAGGGCGAGATCATCTTCGCGCCCTTCGAACTCCGCTTCGTCCGGCGCGTGCACGAAGGTGGAGATGTGGCTGTTCTGTCCGCGACGGCGCAGGTGCTTGAACCGGCCGGAAACATCCTTGATGCCCGCGCGGGGTCGCTCATTCGTTCCGGCGAAGCTTCGCCCCACGATCCGGCTGTCACCTTCGATGCAGCAGGCCACGCGCACCGCGAAGGTTCCGTTGATGATCGCCTCGACCATGGACTGCGATGTGCTGTCGCTGGGGTCTTCGCGGAGCTGCGCATCCTGGAGGAAGTTCGCCGGCGTCAGCCGCAGGGCCGCGCGCTCCGTGTCGATCGACACATCGCCCGCATAGTCGCGCCACGTGGCGCTGTACCCCGCCGTCGCGTCTCCGTTGAAGGCGAAGTCAAAAGCGATCTGCACCGCGGGGCTTCTTCGAGCGTCCTTCGAAGTGCGTCCGATGGTGTCTCGAAACGGCCGTGGCCGGATGACCCAGTTGTCCGAATCTTCAATGGCGCCGCCCAGCGTGTCATGTCCGAATACCAGACCGACGCCCGGCTCCGGCATGAACGGGCTGTACAGCCGCGCGTCCCAGCCCTGGCGTTCCAGTCCCTGCCCGATGTACCGCATGCTGTCCGGGAAAATCCAGAGCCGTGCCACATCACTGACACTAAGGTGCCCCGGATGCTGGCCGTGGTAAATGCTGGTCGGAATGGCGCTGCCGCCGAATTCGTTCTCCCCTTCCAGTTGCCCTTCCCAGAACCCGATGGCCGCGTCCTTCTGCGCCTGGCTGGCATTGACCAGGTTGTCGAGGTTCGCCTGCGGTGCCCACCCCGGTCTCAGCAGCAGCGTGCATTCATACGTGCGCACGCCGCCCGGCAGGATCGGTTCATTGACCACCCGGGCGTCCAGCGTCAGGTCGCACTCAAACGCAGCCTTGTTGGCCAGGGAAAAATCTTTCGTCTCCACGCCCGTCTGATCGGTGAAGGGTGCCTGGTGCGGCAGGTCGCGCACCTTCGGCATGATCATGTGGCGGCCGCTGGGCGTGCTTTGTTCTTCCTGCCCGTCCGCCAGGGCGGCGAAGACGCGGAGCACGTAGCGCGGCCCGATGCCCGTGGTGCCCTTGCCGCGTGCGATCATCGTTTGGAAGTGCAGGCCCGCTTCCCCGCACAGCAGCACCAGCGCTTCGCGCACGCTCATGTTGGCGCACGACACGTCCGTCACGCGGGCGGTGAGCAGATCCACGAATGGATCGCCGGTTTGCTGCGGAGCCACGTTGATGATCTCCTCGGCGTCCGTGTCCTGGAGGAAGTCACTCACCGACACCGGGCTTCCGCCGATGGCGACGTGGTACGCGCACAGGTACCGCAGCGCGTTCGCATAGTTCCAGTGCTTCGCGGCGGCGCTGAGGCCGTGGTCTTCCTTCACCGCCGGATCATTCGGGTCGCACGGAAAATGAATCAGGTGGGTCTTGCCCTCGATCTCGATGCCATACGGCCACGGGTTCATGTTCGGCTTGCCGCCCGGATTGAAGACCAGCGGCAGCGCGTCCAGGATGGTGGTGTCCGGTGCACTGGCGTCATAGGCGACATCCGGCCGCAGTCGTCGCACCTGCCCGGTGATGATTTGCAGCGGATGCACCGCCAGGTATTCGTCCGCCTCGCTGATACAGGTCACCGTCAGGCTCTGCCCGTTGCCCGACCAGCGCACGCTGCGCTGCAGCGGGTAGCCCTGGAACAGGATCAGCGGATCGCCGGTGTTAAAGCCGGTTCCGATCTGCACGCGCTTGTTGGGTGACAGCATTTCCAAAAGGTGCGTAAAGTGCTGATCGCCCAGCAGGTCATTGCCCGTGGGATTGGCGCGTGCCAGTCGGTTGGCATCCAGCCCGCGAACGATGATCGTGGCTGTCGCTTCGCTGTCGTTCAGGCCGAGGGTCACGTTGCTCCAGTCCACCACGTCGGGCGGCTGGATGAACCGGTTGCTATTGAGTGCCGCTTCCACTTGCACGCGGAGTTCCGGCCGGCGTCCCGACCACGAAATGGGCGGACCCGTCAGCACGCTTCGCGGCTGCGGTGTTTCACGTCCTGGCGTTTCTCTTGTCGGTACCGGCATCTATTCCTCACTGCCCAAAGTTATTTTGAAAGATGGCGTAGTCTGCCAGGTCCACATCACAGTCGCCGTCGAAGTCGCCCAGGCTGCACGCTGACTGACAGTTGGCAGCGTTGACCGATCCGCTGGTCAGGCGCACACCGTCGACCGTATAGGTCTCCAGCACCAGCCGCGTTCCCGCCGGTATCAGCGTCACCGGCATGGCCAGCGTCGTAGCGCTAATTTCCGCGACGCCCATCGCCGGACCCCATCCGCCCGCCGCGCCGCATCCGGAATCTAGCGTGCTCCGCACATGGCAATGCCAGGCGTCCGCGAGCTCGGCCGCGACACAGCGCACCACGTATTCGCTGCCCCACCCGTAACCCGTGGCCGCGTTGCCGTCCGCGTCGACAAACACCTGCACGTCGGCAACGCCGGCGGGCAGTGCCACGCATTTCGCGGGTGCGCCAAACAAGGTCAAAAAGAGCAGCAGCGTGGTCATAGAATCCGAAACTCAATATCCAACGACACCACAATCTTCCCTTCGGGTGTCGCCTTGCGTTCACCCATCCGCCATTCATTGATCACCACGCGGTCGGCGATCACCGTTCCGTCGTAGTCCGTCAGCCGCGTCTCGCGCACTTGCGCCGGGTCGGGCTGCAGCAGCGTGCCGCTGCTGTTCCGCGTGTGGCCGTGTTTCTTCTGATTGAGTTCGCTGATGATCGCGCGTAGCGTGGTCAGGCTGTCGACTTTCAGATTGCCCCGCCAAGACACGCTGCCGCCCGCGTATCCGATCAGGTTGCGCACGATGCCCGTCTGTTGTGCAGCGCGATTCTCCGTGAATTCCGCTTGCTCGCTGCCCGGCACCAGGCGATTGGTGAACACTGCCGTTCCGGCATTGGCGCGCGTGCCGCCGAGCTGCCCGACGTCGAGCAGCGTCACGCCGTTGGTTTCGCCGAATTTTGGATGTCCGTTCGCCATTCATGTTCTACGGCTGATTCAAAGTGTTTTGCCCATTCCTCGCCGGGCCGAACCTTCCATTGTTCGAGACCGGTGTTGCGACGCTGTTCTGTCGAGTGGCTTCCGAGTTTGCGCGAACATCCCGGCTGAGGTCCCCAAGAACTGCTGTCAGATCAGCGACATCTTTCCTTGAAAGGGTCACATACTCGGTCAAGCCAAATGGGGTCTTATCTTGCGTCGGAACGCTGACGTTGCCATCCCCGCTCTGGACGGAGCTTCCCGGTCCGAGGCCCGGATTCTTCAGCGCATCTTCGAGAGCACCAACACTACCGAACTTCTGCGCAAGTTGTGTCAGTCGATCGAGGTCGGTTCCGGGATTCACCCGCGTGGAGGCGAACCCTTTTAGCTCATTGGTCTCACCACCCGCCGCTACCGCTTGGCGCCTCGCCCGATCCTCCGCTTCCGTTCCGCCCGGCAGCCGACCGGTTCCCAGCCCTGCGCCTTGCCGCGTTTCCCGCTGGCGGAACCCCTCAATGAACGGCGCTTCGCGCGTGACACCTTGTTGAATCTGCCGTCGAATGGAGTCCGCATCCGCGTCGCCATTCAGTTTGAAATTGGGGCGACGGTCTAGCAGAATCGCGAGCTGCTCTACCATGTCTTGATCGACGCCATCGAGGCCTGCGGTTACACCCGCCGCGCGGCGAATGCTCCCATCACCCAATTCAGGCAATCGCGCCCTTACTGCCTCTGCCCGTGCCAATGCTTCACTCGATTGTTCCGGCGTAATGGGTGCGACCCGTTTGCGTGCATCCGCAATCTGTTCGATCGATGCCTGCTCTTCAATCTGTTTGCCTCGTAGTTCATCCAGTGCCTTCGCGTTGTCATTGATCGCCTTGGTGGCCTCTTCGAACTCGGCCTTCATCTTTGCCACTGCGGCACCGATCAAACCAATGCCAATAGCCACGGCACCGCCTGCGAGCAGGAGCTTGAGTGCCCCGGCATTTTCAGTTACCGCGGTCTTGAGGCTGCCGAACACGTTCGCCAGTTCAATATTCTTCGTGGCGAAATCCCCGGCCACTTTCGAGCCGCGCGACATCGTCTGCGCGATCTCGCCGAGTCCGGGGTGAATCTTGTTCAGGATGTTGAACAGGTCTTCATTGCTCGCCGCTGCCTTCTTCGTCGCTTCAGTTGCCGTCTCTGTCGCCGCCGCCGATTCGACGGCGGTACCGGCCACCTTTTTCTGCGCAGTCTCCACCTTGCCAACGGCCGCTGCCGTTTCCTCTGCGCCATCCTGGCTCACCCTTAATTTCAGATCCTGCTCGCCTGCCATGTCTCTGCGTGACTCCGTTCAATCCCGCGGTGCGGGTTGCCTGTTGCCTTCCTCCTACGATTCCGTGATGCCCAGCAGTTGAGCCATCGTGTACGAGGTGCCTCCGGCAATGTTTCTCCATCCGCAGCTGCCCGACACCGTGAACTCCCAGTACCCGCGTCCCTTGGTTACCGTGGGCGCACCGGTCCACAGCAGGTTGTTGATGGACAGGTTTGGGTTGGCTCCGCCGGCCCGGCCGAGCAGCGGCACGAACAGTGTCCCGCGGTCCGCTCCCAGCAGTTGGCTGCACATGTTCTCACCCGACGCGAGGGTCTGATCCCGGAAGGTCATGCTCACCTGGAGCGCTCCCCACCCCACGATGTCCCGTGCCACCATGCAGACATCCGTATCCCCGTAGTCCTCCTCCACTTCCGCCGACATGGACAGATCGATGCTCTGCAGGTGCTTGGGGGAAATGTCGGTGCCTGGATCAAACACCGCGCCGTTGGGCCGATAGACGCGCAGCGGATAGGTCGAGGTCGGGGCCGTCGTGTTTTCCGTGATGGTCACCAGCGTCTTCAGCGTGTCCGCCGGACTCGCCGCCGGATCACCGCGCAGGGAGCCGTCCAGGTTGGCCACTGCATCCTGCGCCTTGCTGATCGACATGGAAAAGCCGGTGAACAGGTTGCGCTTCATCACCACGTGGTGCAGCGTTTTCGTCGCCGAGGTGACCGGACTCTTCACGCCGGAGAATTGCAGGTCCGCCTCAATGGCGCTCAGCAGCGCCACCACCTTCTCCACGTCGGTGGTGCGCAGCCGCGTGGCCACGCGCAGGCCCGCGCGGTCCACGTCCTCCACGCCGATCGCGCCGTCGCTGGTGCTTTGGATGACGTCCCGATAGGTGGGCGCATAGCCGACTTCCTGCACCCCGCCCACCGCGATGGGCGATGCGGTCATGCAGCGGAACGCGTGTACGTTGTATACCCTGCTCATAATCCATTCCCTTCGTACAAACCCGCTGTGCGGGTGCCACTGCGGTGTCCGCAGCGCCCTGATGGCCTATCCCGTGGGCGTCTCGCGCACGCGGACCGTCGCTTTCAGGATGAACGCATCCTTGCGTTGAAAGACAATTTCGCATCCGCCGAACTGCGTATCGTCGGTGCCATAGTAGTCATCGCTGATCCCCGGGAACTTGTTGTGCAGCGCCACGCGCACCAGGTCGCGCAGCTTGTTGGTTCCCGGCTTGTTGCCGTCGCCCTTGCGTCCCGACGCGGGCCGCTGGTTTTGCACGCAAATGTAAATCGCATAGGTCGGGAGGTAGGCCACTTCGCCTTCCTCCAGGTCGATGGCTTCGTCGCCCTCGAACAGCACCACCGCGTGGCCGTCGCGCTTGGACAGCATCTCATTGACAAACTCTTCACCATCCCTGGCGAAGGTGCCTTCGAACGCTGCCACGCTGCCTGCCAGTTCCGGCAGTGCGTTGAGCTGGTCCACGATCCACTGCTCGACCAGGCTGGCGATTGATCCGTCGTTTGCCACGCGCTTCGTGCCTCCGTGTCTGCGTGCCTACTTGCCTTTTCCTTCAACCCACTGCTTGAAGATTTCTTCGTTGACCACGCGGCGATCCTCCGCACTGAAATACAAGAACGGATTCGCCCGCTGCCACACCCAGCGTGCCAGGGCATAGAGCAGCACGCCTTTTTTCTTGGTGTTGCCTTTGATCTTGGTGCCCGTCGCGCTGTTATCGAGCTTGCCTTCTACGCCCGCTTCCAGCAGCAGGTAGCCGATGATCCCCGGCTTGCCCTTCGATCGCCGGGGAATGAATTTCAGATTCGCCTGGGTGACCAGCGGCAACTCGCGCGGTGAGACCTGGGCGCGTTTCAGTTGCGCCGTCAGCGGGATGGCCAGCGCCTTCGCGTTGACCGGGTCGATGCGGCCGCCGAAGTGCACTTGCGCCGCATACTTCAAATTGGTTCCAAACTCGCCGCGTGCATCCTCGACCGTGAAGATCGTGTTTTGGTTTCCGCCATCCCCATTGGGCCTGACGCGAATCGATCGACCCAGTTGCCCGGTGCGGATCGCGTCCTTGTCCTGGCGAAGTACCGTCTCCAAGCGGCGCACACCCGAGCTCATGCCCAGTACGCCCACGCGGCGGATCAGCACGCGCGGATTCTTCAGGGCATTCACGGCCTTTTCGAAGGCCTTTTGATTGCCGCTCGAAACCACCTGGATTTTGACTGCGGTGCTCATTGCGGTGCCTTAGAAATTTTCTCGATTCCAATCGCTCTCACTGCCGCCGTAGCCATACGTCGGTTCGTCCGCTGCGTTGGACGCCGGCGTTGTGGCGGCGGGCAGGGTGCTTTCGTTTTTCGCCAGCTCGATCAATGCCTTGATCGCGTTTTCGTAAAGTGTCTTGTGATCCTCGGGCACCGGCGGTCGGCGTGTGTGCACGCGATAGACCGCGATGTCGAGGGTCAGTCCGCGGAGCATGCTGGCCAGCTCCGGATGGGCGGTCAGGTCAACCGGTACCTGGACTCGTTTCGCCAGGTACCGGTTGACTTCGCCTTCCGCTTCCTGCAGGTCCGCGAGCAGCTTCGCTTCATCGGGCGTGGTGCCGCTGTCGGCGGTCAGTTCTGACGCCTTGGTGGCACCGAGTCGATCGACGAATTGTTGCACGCTCGCGTACACGCTGGTCACCGTTGAATAAAACGGCAGGTCTTCCATGAGCACCAGTTCGCTGCCTAGGTACAGTGCATCGAACAGCCCCATGGACTCACTCCCGCCGAACCTTGTTTACTGTTCCGATGCCGTCAGCTTGCGGATCTGTGTTTCCGCGCTGCCGACGTCGCGACGGAGTCGCTCGATTTCAACTGCCGCTTCCTGGCATAACGCATCCGTCGCCAGTTCGTTCGGTTGGTTGAGCAACTGCCGCAGCCGGGCGATCCCGGACTTCGTGATCGCCGGCGGATGCGCCTTGACGCCCTTCATCGCCGCCGGCACGGGAAGCTTTGCAGCTGGCTTCGCCGCCGCCGGTTTGTCCTGCAATTTCGCCATAACTTTCCTTTCTGCTTTTGGGGTTCCGGTCTTCCGCGGCGCGGACTAGACCAGCGTCACCGCCATCGCGTAGCGCCATTCCGCGAACATCAGGCGGTAGCGGGCACGCACGCCGTAGATGTACTTCTCGCGCATGAAGCCCGGCTCCGAATCCTTCTCCAGCGATCCGAACTCCACCGGCTCGCGGTCCTGGAACATGAACGGGCGGATGTGCCCATCGGTCTTGAACACGAAGAACCGTGCCGCCGAGGTGAGCCGCGAGAAGGCCTCCACCCGCTGGATGCCCTGGCTGATGTTGCTGGTATTTCCGATGACCGATGCCCCGAGTCCGACCTGCGCCGCATACTTGAGACTGGGATGTGTCACCACGATGACCCCCGCCGGGTCAATCTCCTGCGGTTCCCCGACGTCATCCTTGAGCAGCGACATCGCGGCGATCGCCTGGGCCACCGCCTCCTGCATCGTGCGCGGGCTGGGCGCGGTGGGCGTGTTCGGTTCGTTGGGCAGAACGGCGCTAATGTCAAACGTCAGATCGTTCGACTGTGCACCCGACGCGCCGCTCTCGTGATCCGTGGCGAAGAAGGTCTTGCCGTCATAGGAGACGTAACCCGCGCTGTGCCCGTTGTTGATCAGGCCCGCCAGTTCGCTGTCCTTGTGCTGGGCCGCGTTGCTGCCCAGTTCCTTCACGCGGATGGAAATCTGACCGGTCTGGTCGTCGGCCACCTCGTCGCGGTCGACCTCAATGGTCGACTCGTACTTCATGTTCGGAACGTCATAGCTTTCCGAGCGGATGCCCCGCGCCAGACGCCCCGTTCCCCAGGGACGCATCAGCGGCGCACTACCCAGCCACTTATGATTCTCCTGGTCCTTGTTGGACTTGATCGTGGTGCACAGGTCCTGCCAGATCGTCCTCTTCGCCCGATAGGCTTCGAAGAACTCACTACGCAGGCCCGCGACATTCAGGCCGAGATTCTGATACCCTGACATTCTGCACTCCTTTGCTTTCTAAGCCGT
This sequence comes from uncultured Phycisphaeraceae bacterium, assembly GCA_964552515.1. GTDB lineage: Bacteria > Planctomycetota > Phycisphaerae > UBA1845 > UBA1845 > JACQXM01. The sequence continues at coordinate 25,955 of CAZKIN010000009.1, read as the reverse complement.
GTCGCGATCCCTCGCGCCCGGCCCGTGTTTTACGGTTGCGACTCATAAAAACCCGCGAAGCGGGACCATGGGCCTTTCAGGCCCTAGGAACGTGCACCCGCGACGCGAATGCGATCGATCCGGAGCACCGCGAGGGTGTCATCCGAGGTCTTTTCGATATTGATGAACCCGCACAGCACGGCGGTGGTCGCCACCGCGAAGACGGTGCTGGGCAGTACCCGTGCGCCATCAATCCAGAATTCAACCGTGCCCGCCGGGCGGACGATCGCCTTGAATTCCTTGTACGCCAGCGCGGTGGTGACGTTGACCACGGTGGTGTCCACCGGGGCCACGTCGGTGACGTTGTTGTCGCTTTGCGCGTTGATCGCCGTGCTCGCGCCGTCCATGTGGAACGCCGCGAGGTTGACCATGTCCGCGTGGTCGATCGACGCCCGGCTGTTCGCGGTAAGCGCCGTGCCCAGACCCCAGTCCGCGTCGAAGGCGGCGGCGTCTCCGTTGGTCGGCAGGTGCAGCCGCGCCTCGAAGGTCACTCCCTTGCTCGCCAGGAAGATCGCTTCCGTCTCGATCGACGCCTGGGCCACTTCGGCGACGGCGTCGAATTCCAGGTCCACTCCGCCATTCGCCCCGACCACGTTCTTGACGCCGAGTCCCAGCGCCGAGACCAGCCGCAGATCACCGCTGAACAGATCGCCGGCGGTCGCACCGGTGACCGTCACCGGCGACAGGAAATCATTGACGACTTCCAGGCAGCCGGTATCTGAAGGCAGCGGCTTTTCGCCGGGTGCCTTCAGGCGGATCACCGCCTTGTTGGAGCTGTCCTTCGCCAGGACGCGCCCGACATAGGCGTCCGGGTGTCCGATCAGTGCCAGTGTCGCGTCATCTGTGGCGAAGACTGCCTTGCCGACATCCGCGTCCGCCACGCTGGTCAGCGTGTGTAGGAAGTCGCCCTGCGTCCGCACGGTTACGGACAGTGCCGCTGCCGCGCCGAGTGAGTTGTCGCATTCGCTGTCCGCGATGCCCACCAGCTGGTCACCCGGTTCAAAGGGTTTCGCCATGCCCGCCGGGTCGACACCGACCCAGCCGTCCTTGAATAAGTGCCGCGCCGCGCCCGCCTTGAAGGTGCGCAGTTCCTGATCGACGTATCGATCGACATTTCGATTTGCCGCAAGTGCGGTCATATTTTTCTCCTTTTTCTTCGTTTCTCTTGGTCTGCCCTACGTGGCTTCCGCGCCTAACGTGCCTTTGTGGCTTTTTCTACGCCACCAGCTTCTTGACTTCGTCGTCGGACAACAGTTCGCGGCCCGCATCGCCAAGCTTCATGTTGGTGAACGCCTTGAGGCTCGTTACCTTGCCAATGGATGGGTCCGCAGCGAACTCCCTGGCCGCATTCGCGATCATCGTTGCCCGATCAACCTTCCCCGTTTTCGCGGGGGCGCCGTCGGTGAGCTGCTCCTGCTTCGGATGGGGCAGGCCGTCGCAGATGATCTTGCAATCATCGCGGTTGGACTTGAACGAGCGCTTCAGCATCTCGTACTGCGCCTTGTTCGCTTCGCTGACCGCACCCTTCGCCTTGTAGGGCGCGATGAACAGATCGAAGTCCCGTTCCACGCTGGAAGCTTCAAGCGAATTGATGCGGGCGAGCAGCGCATCCTCGTTCTTTTTGCTCGCCTTCAGGTTGGTGAGTGCCAGAACCACGGCATCGCTGCCCGCGTCACCGGAGAGGCCCAAGGCGGTCCGTGCGCTGCTCGCCACCTTCTTGTCCTCGTCGTCCTTTTTTTCCTCGCCGTCGCCCTTGCCACTCTTCATCTTGTCGCGCATCTCCGTGAGGATGCCGATCATCTCCTTGCCATCCGTGGCGATGCCCAGATAGCCCGCCATTTCTCCGATCAGGACTGCCGGATCGGATGGCGCAGTCGTTCCCTGCGTCGCGTCCATGCTGTGTGCCTCCCTGTACTTTCTCGAAGCATTTCCCTGCCGCGTCGCGGCCAGCGCTCCGATCCCAAAGATCGCCGGGTCGTTGGTCAGCCCCACGCTGACCAGTTCGACGGCCCGTTGATCCGATTTCCGAATGAGCACCACCGGGCTGGGGTACTTGTATTCACCCGCCCGGATCATTTCTCTTGCCTTCTGTGTCCACTCCACCGTGGCGATCAGTCCCGCGCCTTCTTCAAAGCGGAGGGCCTTGATCGAACCGGCCCGCGGGGCCAGTCCGTCCGCCCGCGCGTTCATGCCCGGCACCGTCTGATGTTCGTAATCCACCGGCAGTTGAATGTTCCGCTGGCGGTAGGCCTTTTCGATTTCCCGCCACGCGGCCGCGTCCATCACGAACGTGCCGTTCGTGCTGGTCACCTTGCCCGCCGGCGAGACCACGATGTCGCTCGTTCCGCTCTCCGCGACCTCCATCGCCACCGCGACCCGCACACTGCTTAGGAACACGTCTGCTGGTTTCATAAGTCTCACACCTTTCGTTCGGCGCACCCGGCGAAGCCGTCATTCCGGCGAAGCCGGTCCTGCACCGCCGCCCGGAGGTCCGGGTCGAGTGCTGACAAATCCAAGTCACCCGACTCGATCGAGTACGCCGGGTTGGGTTTCAGTTGAAACGCCTTTTCCTTCGTGCCTGCTTGCCTTCGTGCCTTCGTGGCTGGTCGTACGCTTCCTCCCGCATACGTCCACACCGTGCCCGACGACGCCTGGCCGGCGGTGAGTGCCACGAAGGTGCACCGGCATCCGTAATCCCACGGCGGCGTGAAGCGGTCCCAGAAGGGATCGTTCCAGCGGAATACCTTGTTGTGCAGCGCCGCGTGGTCCGGGCGCACATTGCGGAAGCCCGCCGTGCCGTTGCCCACCGTGATGTACTGCCGGTAGGGAAACGCCTCGGTGATCTCCGGATCGTCGAGCACCTCGCGGCGTGCGTCGCTGTACGCCTTGCCCGTGTTCTGGAAGAACGCCAGGCGCAGCCGGTGCAGTGCCGGCGGCGGAACGTCCGCACCGGTGAACCGCTTCAAAAGTGCCTCCCGCCAATCCGCGAACGTCGCTCCGGTATCGATCGCCTTCGCCACCAGGTTGCGTGCGTCCTGCACCATCCGGGCGTTGTGTACGGTGGCGATTCGAAAGGCCTTCGCACGTTGTTCGAGCGTGAGCCGAGCAAACTCTTCGTGGGTGAAGGGTGCCTTCTTCTCGAAGTGCGCCTTCGCTTCCTCGAAGCTTCGCGGTGTAAAGTCTCGTTCTGTGATCACGCTGATCGGCACGCTATTTCCTTTGCGATCCAGTGCGTGGCTTCCTCAAGGGCCTGGCCGCTGCCCGTCCGATCAAGGCTGCCGTGACTGCCGTCTCGGCCAGCGAGTCCGTGAGCACTCCCGAATCCATCCGCGACGTCAGGTCCCAGCCCAGGTACGCGCGCAACTCTTCAAACGTCTGGGCATTGCGGATTGCGTCGACCAGCGGCCCGATCGTGCGCTCGCGATAGGCCTTGCCGATCCGCTTCACGCTGCGCCCCTCGAGCATCTCCACGCCCGCCATCACTTGCTTGTGGTTACGCAAGGGCATCAAGCACCTCGCTTCCCTTGATCCCATCCTGCGCCGTGGGTTCAACCGGCACGCCCTCCGTTAACGCCGCTCCGAACGCATCCAGTCCCGGAGTGAGTACCGCTTCGTTTTCTTCCGGTTCCGGGATGCCCACGCGCTCATAGGCCCAGCGCATCGGCACTTTCAATCCCGCGTTTTGCGCCGCCGCGATGACTCGCGCTTCGCGTTCGCGGTCGATCGTTTCCGGTTTGATGCGCTGGAAGACTGGGACGGGCACGCCGGGGCCGAACATGTAGCGCACCATCGGTCCAAGTATCTGCGACGAAATTGCCATGCTCTCGGCTTTGATGTCCGCGTCCCGGAGGTCCTGGCGGACTTCGCTTTGCACCACACCGGCCGCCAGGGTGCCTTGTGCCCCGGTACTGTCACTGGTGATGTTGCCGCCGGTAAACAAAACGCTTTGCTTGCGGTCGCAGTATTCGATCATCGCCTGGAACGGTGCGACGCCGCGTTGACTCGATTCTTTGAACTCCAGCGTCGTGCCCTGGGGAAACACGGCATAACCGTTGCTGCCCATGCCGCGCATCATCGCCACCAGTTCGCTACGTTCTTTCGGGGTTGCGCCCGGCGGGTGGGTGGCCCAGCGCGTCGGCATGCCGTAGAGTGCCAGGTATGCGCCCCAATCCACGAAGCCCATCATCTTCGCCAGGAAGTGGTAGGCCTGGCCGATGGTGAGGCTCTTGTAAAACGGTGCGGTCCGTCCGCCGTGCGGCGTGAATACCGTCCAGTCGCCCAGCGTGGCGGGGACGCCGTCGCGGTTATCGCGGGTAGCCACGCGCACAACGCCGGCACAGTCGCGGTCCATCGACAGGCGTGTGTCGGGAACGCTGACTAGCTTCACAAGCTTGACGCCATTCCACACGTGCTCGAGCACCTTCAGGTTGGGTCCAAAGGCGTCACCGAGGTATTGCAACGCCTCCTCAAAGCCGTCCATTTGCCGCAGGTGATCGGCGCAGTAATTCGCCGCATCGTCGGCGGCATTGCGGTCCACGCGTTCATCAATGTCGGCGGCGGAGACGATTTCCCAGGGCAGACCGGTGACGGCGCGGCGGCGGGTTTCGCTGACACTGCGCAGGTGCAGGTCGCGCCGTTCCATCTCTTCGCAGAACTGCAGGCCCAGCGCCAGGTTTCCGGCGTCGGTGGCTTCGATGTACGCCTTGAGTTTCCTGACGTTGAGGCCATTGACCATCGCGTCGCGGCGTTCATCCAGGTACGGATCGTACTGCACCACCTGGTGGTTCTTGGGGCGCAGCCCGAGCGACGTCGCGGCGGCATTCCAACCCGCGCCGATCGCATGTGCCGTCCTGGTGATGATTCCGCTTCCAACCATTGATTACGCCTTGCAATAGGGACTAAACCAGATGCGTTCTTTTTCGCGGTTCGTGTACCCTGGACCTTTGGCAATGACACCGAACCCGCCCGACGCCCGCCAGGCAAATTTCTTCCAGCCGCGCTGTTCGAGTTCGTTGTGCTCGCCTTCATAGCCGCACAGGGCCATGCGGAGATGCTTAAGTCGATCGTGCGCCATGCACCACTTCCGCACCGCGTGCGCCACGGCCAGGTCTTCGCAGTTGTAGATGTCCTTGGCGCGGCCCGCTTCCGCCGAGTAAGGCGGATCGAACATGATGGCGGTGATGCACTTTGACTTAACCGCGGTGGTGATGGGACGCGTCCAGTCGCCGCAGAGGAAGCGCACGCGATCGAGCCGCGCGGCCAATGCTTTGACCCAGGCAAGCCGTTCAGCTGGCGGCCGGCACATGATGCCGTAGGGCTTTGCGGTGGGCCGCTTTCCGCCGTGCTCCGGATTCTTGGGTTCAACGCCCGCGCCTTTGTTTCGCGGATCACCTGCGCCGAAGTATTCGCCCGCACAGAAGCCGCCGCCGATCCAGGCGTTGTGTCCCCAGAGCCACCAGCCCGCGAGTTTGGGGTGGCACCAGTTCGTGTCACTGCGCAGCTTCGTGGTCAGCCGCGCCTTGCGGCGATGCTCGACCAGCCATTTGTGGCGGGCTTCCAATTCGAGTTCGTGCACCAGGCCGTTGCAGTAACGGGCCACCACTTCCGGATGCTGCTGCACGCTGCGCCAGAAGTTCAGCACGTACCCGTCCATGTCGTTGGCGATCTCCGTGCCGCGCACAACACCAGGACAATCTCCAGAATGGGGGCGTGCCAGCATGGTGGCACCACTGCCAAAGAAGGGTTCGATGTATAGCCGCACTTTGCTCGAATCGAAGCGTTGCCAGATTTCATCCGCGACGCGTGACTTGCCGCCGAAGTACGTGAACGGTGCGCGGAGCTTGGGGTCCGCGACCCTTTGTTCCTTGACCGCCTCCGCTTGTGCCTTGGCGAAGGCAGCAGGCCCCATGGCCATCATGGCCGCGATGCCGGGTACCGCGCAGGCCAACATCCCCTTGGTGACTTTCATGGCAGCTCCCTCTCCTCAAATGGGTCTCCGAAGGTCATCTCCAGCGGCACGTACGGAGTTCCCGCCGCGTGCACGATCAGCGATCCCGCCCAGAACTGATCGCCGTGCATGCCATCTTCGCGATTGGCGGCGAGGCGTACGTTGCCGAAAGAGGTCCGGGTCTTTTGCACGCTGTGCAGGTCGTTGCGCAATTTTTCGTCGGCGGGGATGCGGAAGTTCTTGTCCAGCACCTTGGTGCGAAACGCCCCCGCGAGTTCTTCCTTGTTCGACCCCGAAAAGGTGCAGCCTTCGATCTTGCTTCCAAACCGGTTCGCACAGTCGTCGTACAGGTTGCGGCCCATCGGTGACGCGTCGATCGCCGCCCGGCGCACGCAGCGGCAACCCAGCACGGCATAGAGAATTTCGCGCTGCTGATTGAACGGCACGTTCTTGAGGCGGATCATTCCCTTGCTGATCAGCGTGGAGCCGATCAGTTCCGCTGCCCAGATGATCGTGGGATCGGTGCTGCGCCCCACGTCGATCCCCACGTACACATCACCCGCGAATTTCGCGAGCGCTTCCACGTCCAGTTCCAGCGGCAGCTTGTCATCTTCGCACGCGAGGATTTCTTGCCAGGTGAGAAACGCGGTCGCTTCGTCTACGAACTCGCAGAGGAACTCTTCACGCCAGGTGTCTTCGTCGACCGCGCCTTTGCGCAGGTCCTCAATGTCCGCCTTCAGTCCGCCGGCCACGGCATCGTGGATGGTGACCTTGTCATAGTAATAATCCGGGTTGTTGCAGAGCCGGTAGAACATGTCCTGCTGCCCCTTGGGCGTGCTGCATACATCCACTTCCCCCTGCACCGCCGTCACCGAAGGGAACACTGCCTTCCAAATTTCCATGCTGTTTTTGTGCATGGCGAATTCGTCGAGCAGCACATCGCCGGAGTAGCCGCGTGAGGTGTCGGGGCTGGCGGGCAGGGCATAGATGGTCAGCCCGAAGCGCGGGAGCTTGGTAAACATCACCCGCTCCACTTTGTCCTCGAATACATCCTCGAACTCACCATTCTCGGCGAGCACGTCCATGACCTGCAGCCACTCGCGAACCTTCTCCATCAGCAGGCGGCTTTGCCGTGCGCCGCGCGAAAGCATGATCTGATCCTTGCGCCGTTTCATGCCGCGCAGGAGTCGTCGCAGCGTCAGCCCTTTGCTCTTGCCTGATTGTCGCGACCAGTTGTACACGCCGTAGCGGTGCGGACTCTCGATCGCCCGGCGCTGGTGCGTGTAAAGCAGGCCGCCGAGTTTATCCAACGTCGGAACCTCCAGATCGAGTACTTCGATCCTGGCCAGCTGCGGAACGAGAACGAGTTGTGCCTTCTTCTTAGGCAAGTTTCACCTTCAGAATTTCCTCGATGCGCTGCACTGCCTGCTCGGTGGAGATGCGCGGCTTCTCGACCACCTCGCCGCCTTCCGCTTCACCCTTGTGCGTGTCCATCATCATCCGCAGGAATTCGAGCATGAGTTTGCCGCTGCGTTCCTGGGTGCCTTCGCTGACCTGGTCGGACAGCGCCATGTCCGCGAGCTTCTTGAGCAGCTCGATCAGCTTCGGCGTCAGTTCCGACGCCCCTTCGACCACGCGGGTTTTCACTTCACCGAACAGCTCGAAGCGCCGCTGCCGTTGCAAGCCCTGGGCCATGTTGTACAGGCTCGCCCGCTTCTCCATCGGGATGCCCAGGTGCTTCATGACGTTGGCCACCGTCCAGCCATCGCGGATCAACTGCTGGGCGCGCAGGAAGACTTCCGCTTCCAGGTCCCGCGCCCAGCGCGGAATCGGGTCGGGCGGTTTTTCGATCTGCAGGTTGTCCTTCTCGATGGCCATTACGGTTCCAACGCCGGATCGCGCAGAATGCGATCACACTGTTCTTTTCCGGTGGCGGTTAATTCGAATTCCCATTCGTCGAATGGCTGATTGGGCCGGGCATTGGTCCGCCGGACATAGCCCTTGTCCACCAGGTAGCGAACGTCGCTGCGCAGATAGCGCCGGTCCACCTCCATGAAAAGTCCGCACAAAGATTCCACGGTCATGGAAGCGCTGAACTCACCGTCGATGTGCGCGATGTTGAACGCGTGCATCACCCTACGGCGGATTTGCTTTTTCAGCGCGATCGATACTTCGTGGTAATCCATTACACGTCCCGCCCTTTCAGGCTGTCGGCCAGCCGGTTCACCGCCGCCGCCACGCCGAACTCGCTGTCGTAGCGCCCTTTCAGTTCCGCGATCTGCTGGCTGACATAGTCCATCTTCGCGCCCGCGTTGATCGTCTCGCGCATCCACGCCTGCTTGTCCGCCTTCTTCTCTTCCACGTCGCGCACGCGGCTTTCGATCGACCGTTCCATTTCCACGATGCGTTTTTCCAGCTTCTCGAACCGCCCGTCGATTTCCGTGTTTCGTTTGCTCGCCTGCGTGCGGATGCCGTTGAGCATGAACAGCGCCAGTGGCACGCCCACGCCGGTCACCAGTTGTGACACCTGTTCAAACGTCACGCCGCTCCTCCTGGCATTGGCAACATGAATCCCGGCTCAACCGCACTCGGCTGCCGCGCGGTTTCGCGTTGCGGGCCTGTTGCCTCGCGGTTCTCTTGCCACCAGGCCGTCACGGCCTTGCGTTCGTTGCTGCCCAGGTGGCTGTCGCCGATCTGCACCGTGAGTCCCGGACAATGCCGCATGACCGCCGTGGCGATTTCGCGCACCAGTCCTTCGCTGTCCCCGGCGACGCTGCCGCAGATGCGGCCTTCCGGCGTGACGCGTGACTCCGCGGCCGCGAGCATCTTGCCGATGGCCGATCTGGCATCTTCGAGTCGGAGCACCGCCGCGATGCTCTGCGCGGAACCCGGAGATTTTGTCGCGCTGTTCGCCATGTCTACGCCTTCGCCCACGCGTCACTGCCCTTGCTCTCCACGCCGAACAGAACTTGCTGCCCGGTGTTTCGTTCGCTGACCGCCTTGCGGCGTTTCTTACGTCGCACGAATTCAAACTTGGTTCGTGCCGTTCGGGTTTCTTCGTACGCCGTGTATTCCGCCGCATCGCGGGCGAGCCAGTAACCCTCGCCATTCGCACACACCATGTGCCCATGTTCGCGGGCGTATTCGACCGCTTCGCGGATGCGCCGCTTGACGACTTCCGCGTTGCCGACGATGCACAGTTCCGCCGCCAGTTGCCGCGCGGATACCGGCCGCTCGTCTTCGTCGGCGTTGCTCAATCCCGCTGTGCGGGCTGGGCTCGATTCGATCTGCGCAAACTGCAGGACTTTGATGAGCAGGTCGGCGCGCAGCTTCCGGACTTTTTCGCTCGCTGCTTGTGTTGAATCGCCAGCCATCCTTGGCTCCCGTAGGGTGGGTCTTGACCCACCGGTTAATCAATCCCGCTGTGCGGGCTTACTCTTCGAGTGTCGCCAGCTTGTCATCTTCCGCCGTGGCGGTCCCGGCCGCTTTCTTCTTGGCCAGCAGCCATTTCGCGATCCACAAGACGCCAAAGCCGGACGCCGTCGCGACCATTCCGTGATCCATGTCCAGGCCGTATTCCGCACCCACGCCCACGAGGATCGTGGCGAGTGCGGCGATCATGTGCTTCTTGCGAAAAGCCCGCACGATCTTGATCAGGTTGCTCACAATCAGTCCTGAAGTTGCTGCCATACCGGGTCACACTCCACAAAATCGCCCGTGCATTCCGGCTCACGCCGTGGCTCTAACTTTGCCGCTCCACCTGTGTTTTTTGCCTCTTCGATGGCGGTTCGCGGTGCCTTCGAAGCGTCGATGTTCACCAGCGAAAACGTCGGCTTATGGCATCCCAGGCACGCGGCGATCAGGACGATCAGTCCGACCGCCGCGATGCCGATGACTTTCCCGAGGGAAAGCCCGACCCAAAACATGGGCCAATTCCATGGCCGGTGCCCGCATTTTTCGCAGTGAATTCGCATTCGTCCGGCCCTCTTCGTGCCTCCGTGCCTGTGTGCCTTCGTGCCTTCCCGCTACGGCTTCAGCGTCGTGTTTTCCGCCGGTTTATCCGGTAGTTTTTGCGTCTCAAACGTGGCAGAACCCGGCAACCGTGTACCGCCGTTGGTGTCGACCGCAGGCACGTTGGACTGTTGCCCCCCGCCCGCCGGCGACGGCTGTGTGGCCACGCCCGCGAGTGCGTTGACCGGTCCCATCAACGTGCCCAAAAGCGGGGCGGATGCCGAAAGCAGGGGGGCTGCGGACTCGACGACTTTGGCTACCGCCGCGCCGCCGCCTTGTGCCGCAATGGCGAGCATGTTTCCAAACGCCTGGAAGTTTTCGCCGACCGTTTTTTGGGCTTCGAGGTAGTAGGTCGTTTCGATCCGGCGGAGCTCCACCAGGTGATCCGCCCGCGAGGCCTCCGCGTTGATCACCGGGGTCGGGTCGCTGGTGACAAGCACGTGTCCCTTGAATTGCCCGGTCTCCGGGTTGTACTCGGCGGAGCCTTCGCCCTTGAAGTCCGACCCCGCCTTGAAGGCGAACCCCCACGGCGTGCGCTTCACTTCGAGGCTCGGGTTCGAGAATCCTGCCAGCTTGCTGGCATCGACCAAACAGCCGCCGCACAGCGACAGCATTCCGCACAGTGCCACAACGTGGCACACTGAAAACATCCTTGTTTTCATGGCTTTTTCCTTTCGCTTAACACGCGTGCCATTCCGTGGCACTTCCGACACTTTGATTTTGAGACTTGCTATTTCTATCGTGCCACTTATTTGACACTCCATCTGTGGCACGGCTGAATTCCGGACTGCGGCCAGTCGTCCGTGACTGCCGCACAACGGGCGCGGGCTTCTCGGCATCCGTCCGCGCGTGCGCCCCGCGATGGGTATCGCATCCGCCGGGGGCTATCGCGGTGCGTGGGTTATTGTTTTTTTCTTCCCCTGCGTGGCTTCCTCGTGAACTAGCGGAGGCGGGACTCGAACCCGCGACCACGGGGATATGAGCCCCTCGCGCTTGCCGCTGCGCCACTCCGCAATAGGTTGTGTGGGTGTATGACGGGCGCGCGGGAGAGTGAATTACGCTCTCCCGCGCGGTCCCCGCGTCATCGGAGGTTCCGGCGTGGGGGTTCAGTCCCTGCCGGACTTGGAAAGTAGCTTGGTTGCTGGTCATCCTTGACCTCTCGACTTACGCCTGCCGCCGTATGCCTGCCGTGGCTGGGCGCGCAAAAACAGACCGGTCCCTCAATCGCCCCGCTTAGGCAATTGAGGGACCGGTCTGAAAACTCCTGCGTCCAGCTTTGGGCTTACGCCTTACGCCTTACGCCTGTATTTCCGTTCCTGTCCTTGCAATTCGATGTTGGTTCGCACCGCGTCTTCACTCGCGGCTAAGTTGTCAGCCGGGGATTAGATCATGTGTCAGGAAGTTGTCAAGCAAAAAATTTCAAGGAATTCTTACGACTCGAAAACCAACTGCGTTCCCGTAGCTCGTTGGAGCATACGGCTTATAGACCGCCAACGAGAGGTGGGACGGCGTTGACTCCCACGAACCACCGACGTAGCCATTGCTCTGATATCCCAGTCGGTCAAGCAGCAGTTCTAAGACATTCCCACTCATGTCGTAAATGCCATAGGCGTTCTGATTGAAATTGGTTCTCGCGCTCTGTCCTGCCAACCAATTGACACCATCAAAGTATCCGACAGGGGCCGCACCGGCTTCAAACGGATCGAAGTTTCCGGCGTAATTTGCATCACCAGGTGAAACCGTGTCGCGACCATAGCCGAATCCCCAGTGACTCGGTGGTATGGTCTCGTGCAATGCACCCACTCGGACATAATCAGGAGCCAAAGGATCGTATGCTGCAGCCTTGTACCATTCACCAAATGAGTTCGGCAGTACTCCGCTCACACCCCACTCGATATTCTGCATGGGCAAGCGAAATCCCGTGAAATTGCTAATGAGGGCTTGCCGCTCTGAAGCATCTAAATCGCGCACCGGCCACGCGTCGCCTTGTATGGTTGCGGGCCGCCACTCCAAGAATGACGCTCCTTCCACGAAGCATAAGTCTGAATCTGTAAACCCTTGATCGATAGTCAGCCAATTGCAGAATTTTGCAGCCCCGACCCAAGTCAGCCCTATGACGGGAAACTCTTCGTAACCGGACAACACTTGATATCGGAGTCCGATTGGCGCCGCTGGTGCAAACCCAATCTTCGATTCGCCATATAAACTATGCGGCGCAAACATGGTTTCCCCATTAAGTGTCTGCACTTCGCCGACTCCGTGAAAAAACATGTAGCTTCCACGCCTCGATGCACCTCCATCCAGGTGAGCACTATTGAGGAATGTTGCGAACTGCTTATTTGTGACTTCAAATTTCCCGATCTCAAATGTGTAATCTGGACCTGCGCCACCTCCCGGTATGCTGACCATTTCCATGAAGATGTCGGGCTCCTGACAGTTCGGGCCTATCATTGCATTCTGCAGTTCCGCAAAATCCATTAGGTCCACGCATCCGTCGCCGTTCACGTCTGGAGCGACTCCCGCGAGGCACGCGAGCGCAAATCCTGTGCTAGTAATGACTTGTGAAACCATTTTCTTCCCCCTTGACAGTACCTAACCTAATCCGTACATTATTTGGAATCTCACGGGTGGGTGAGGTTGCCAACTCTGAATTGCTGGGCGTGGCCAAGGAATCGTGCGATAAGGAGATCGCCGCCCAGCTTTTCACATTTTCAAAAAACATGGAGGCCAAAACATGTTCGCACTACACCGCGAGCCCATTACTGAGCGAACGCTCGCTACTTCCGAACTGGCTTCACTTTTAGAGGAACTTCCTGAACGCGCACTACCTGCGGTTCGCGATATTCTTCTAATTCACTATGCAGTGCCCGTTCCAAGGCCCGGTTTAAGGCTTGTTCCCGTTCCTTCGCTGTTTGTTCGCAAGCCTCCTCGAACCCCGTCCAAGTCGCACGCTCGTCTTCAAGCAACTTAGCCCACTGGACCATTGCATCTCGCCCCGGAGCGCTCAGGGCTCGCAGCGCGCAAATTGCAGCTGTGCCCAGCATGCTCTTGGATAACCCCGCGCGAAGTTCTATATCTCTAAACCAGCGGTAAACGTCTGGTTCGAGGTTCAGCATCACTCTGGGCTTTCGGGGTTTTCCAGCCATTTGAGTAGCTTTGCAAATTTTTTTACAAAATCCACTTGCGTACCATTGGCACCAGTGGTACATTTGGCACATAATGAGCACGACAACGACGCGGGATCGATCCTTTTATGTGACCGTCCGGGATGGCCAGAAGGGCACGTCCAAGACGATCACCATTCGCAGTTCCAATCTGACTGCCCCTCGGATCATCACCCTCGTCGTCAACGCAGTTCGGGATTTGCAGCGAAAGGCGGGCTGATCGTGGCATACGCCAAGGCGATTTCTGTCGCCATCACGATTCAGGACGAACGTCATCGCGACTCTGGGAAGTCCGTCAGTTTCACCATCAAGGACCAGGACCCGGAGCACGTGACGCGCGCCATCAATGACTATGCCCGTTCCTTGTGGACGGCCACGAGTATTCACGACAAGCGCCACAAGCGGCGCTGACGATTTTCTTCACGCTGCCAAGGTGGACTTGGCGGCAGATGTTGGTTGCGCCCCGCGCGGGCGAGGAGACAGGGATTGTGCGGCGTGGACGGGGCGTGTGCCCTACCGGGAGCGTAATTGCACTCCCGTAGATCATGATGTCCGCGTCGCCCTGATCCAGCCTTGCTTCCTCGCCCGCCGGGCAACTTTGAATCAACCCCGCAATGCGGGCAGTACCGCGCCCGCAAGGAAGCGGACTCTTTTTTTCAGGGCAATCTCATGCGGCGTAGCGTGTCAAACGTTTCCGGATCGCTCCCGTCGCCGCCGAGCCATTGCCACGCAACCGCCAGCGCCCCCGCCAGGGCGGCGAACAAAAAAAGGCAAAGCCAGGTAAGGACTTTTTCCCGTTTGCTCATGAACTAGAACTTAGGTGACGCGCGGCTGGCATGCTACCGATGGCCGCCGCGAGTTTTCAGTAAGAAGGGTGCCACGGATGGCCCACGAAACCATGAATCGCTCGCAGGAATTGCTGCACGAAATCTGCCTGGCCAAGCAGCTCGTCTGCTCCAAGCATGTCGCACACCGGCTGCACCGTCACGCCACCTACATCAGCGACATCTGCACCCGCGACCGCGTCGACTTCGTCGGCGTCTTCAACGAAATTCTCCGGGGCATCGAGCCGGCACTTGCCACCAACTTCGCCATCGGCAACCAGATCGCTTCGCCTATTCTCAACCTGCTGATGGAAGGCACCAACTGGGTGGCCTATTGGTACAACCCCGCCCAGCGCCCCAATGACTTCCCGCACTTGTGCCAGCAGACTGGCGTTCTCCTGGAAGACCTGGGCGGCGCGATCAAGACCCTCGCGGCCATTGAAGGCGACGGCAAGATCGACGACGCCGACGACGTGCATATCGAGGAATTCTGCCAGAAGGTTTCACAGCTGCAGACCCGCCTGGCGCACATGACCTTGGAAGTCAAACGGCGACGCGCCGAGAAAGCGAGCAAGACGTGATTGATCCTATCCTGTTTGGCATCGTGATGTTGCTGCTGGGCTACGGTCTGTGCGTCCTGATGGACGGCACGTCGCGCGGTACGCCTTCCTGCAAGTGCGGCCGGCACAAGGCGCACGGGGCCTGCCTGGTGCGGGGCACGGAGCTTGAGCTCCTCAGCGTCCAGCTCACCGAACTGTGTCCGGTGTGCCAGTGCAACGCGCGCAACCAGGTCCCCACGAATCGTCTTTCGGAAGTGGCATAGGAATTGATTTTGCTTGGAGGGAGGTCAGTCATGCAAGGATGCACGGTTTGCAACAGCGAATTGCCACGCGAAAACGTGGTGGAACAAATGCTCAATAGTGATTCTCGCGTCGTCTATGTGCACTGCGAATTCTGCAATCGCATCATCGTGTCACTGGACGATCGCGATGGCCATGAGTGGAAGATTCGACTCATGGCGGACCTGACCAAACGCGACAATCCAGTCGCCTACCGCCGCGAAGTGTCCAACATGCGCAAGGCGCAGAACGCAGACGCACCCCAGGAGGTCGCCGCCTAAGATGCCGCAAGCCCTGCGACAATCCGAGGTTTCTACTGCGCCGGCTGCCGGCCTGGAATGGCTGACCGCCGAGGAAGCCGCGCGCCGGATGGGTGTCGAGCCGCGCAGTGTCCAGCGTTCGTGCAAGAAATACTGGGCACGCTTTGGCCGCGCCGAAAAACGCCGGCCCGAATTACAACCCGGCATGGCCGGTGGCGGCAAGTCGCAGTGGTATGTTCGGACTGACGCGCACAAGGCACTCCTGATCGGCTCACCCACCACCGCGGGCATGCAGGCCTCGCTGGAATCGGAGTTCGGCATCAGCGCCGCGCACCGCGCGTATCGATCGTTCGCCGCTTTGGATCGCTGGCTGCAGTTGTGCAGCGGTCGCGCCGCAGCGCCGCAGCACATGCGCCTCGTCGGCAAGGTGCCCACCGCCGCCGACCTGGCGAAAGTGGTCATCGCCGAATTTGCCGTAAGCGATCCGAAGCTGAAGGTTTCGGTCAGCACGCTCAAGGAATGGAAAAAGAAGTTCCGCCAGGGCGGCGGCATTCGGGCGCTGGTACCTAAATACAAAGGCGGCGACGGATCGGGAACCGGGGATGGTTCGATCACCACGCGCAGCGCCGCCGCGATCACTTTCTTTTATGAGAATTACCACGTCGAGGGCGGTGAGAGCATTTCCGGGTGCCATCGCCTGACACTCGCCAAAGCTGCGGAAGAGGGCTGGAGTTGGCCGGCGTCGGAAGCGGCCACGCGTGCCTGGCTGGAAAAGTATGACGATCTCGCGCTCACCCTTTTGATGCGCGAAGGTCACAAGGCCTGGACGCAAAAGTTCATGCCGTATCGCGAAATGGATTGGGATGCCGTGGGCGCGGGCCAGTGGTATGTCACCGACCACACCAATTGCGATTTCTTCGTGGAACACGACGGCAAGCAGATTCGCCCCTGGCTCACCGCCATCCTGGATTGCCGCTCGCGGTGTATCGTCGGCTGGCACCTCGGCCCCGCGCCGCACCAGGACGCGATTCTCGCCGCGATGCGCATGGCCTTCGCCGAGTGCATTCCCGATTTCTTGCGCATCGACAACGGCAAGGATTTCACCAGCAAGACGTTGACCGGCCTCACCAAGATGCAGCGCCGCGAATTGCAGCGCCAGCACGGCGAAAACTGGAATAAGGTCGAGTGGGCCGCCGAGAACATGCAGTCGTGCGATGATCCCTGCTGGCGAGGCGTGGTACCGGAACTGGGCATCCAGTTGATCTACGCGATCCCCTATGCGCCCTGGAGCAAGGGCCTGGTGGAGCGCTGGTTCGGCACCTATCACGAGCAGTGCGACAAGACCTTCATCAGCTACTGCGGCCACAACCCCATCGCACGGCCGGAATCGCTGCAGGAGATTCGTGAGCGCGAGGACCTGCCCACTATGGAGCAGGCCGAGACGCGCATTGCAGCTTACATCCAGCGCTACCACGCACAGCGGCATTCGTCGCTGGGCTGCAGTCCACAGGAAGTGTGGGATCGCCGGGAACGCACGCGCAAGGCGGACAAGGACGCGCTGCTGCTGCTCATGGGCATTCGCGGGGAATACACCGTGGGGCCCAACGGCGTGCGCATAACCCTGGGCAAGGGCGCGGTGACCTATGGCGGCACGCATCCCGCGCTACGTGGGCTTCGCGGGCGCAAGGTGCTGGTGAAATTCGACGAAGCGCAGCCCGATCACTGTTTCGCGTTTGAAGTGGGAACCAAGCGCCCGCTCGGCCGCCTGCAGGCGAACGAACGGATACGCCCCGGTGTCACCGGACAGACCCTCCGCGAAAGCTTCGCCGTCAAGGCCCGCGAGCAGAAGATCGGCAAGCAGGCCGAGCGCAGTGCGCGGCAGCGCAAGCGCACGGCCATCGCTCATGCCAATGAAGCGGCGATGCGCACTGAGCAGCAGCTTCGCGCTACCGGCACGGACGGCAAGAGCGATTTCCAGCCGACGATTGTGCCCGTTCGAACCGGTTTCGAAGGCGTTTCGACGGCCCCGCAAACGAGGTTCGAGGTGCCGCCGGAAGACGATGTGTACGCGAACGTTTCACTGGTCGACCTGGCCGGCGGCGGCGATGAACCCGAATCGCTTCCCTTTTCCGTCAACTCGATCGACGCGGCCGGCGACGGCTATGCGGGCATTCAACTCTCGGATTTGGAATCGGAATCGAACGACAACGATGGAGACATTTACGCGGGCATCGAACTGAGCGCACTGGGCGACCGGGAGGACGAAGATGACCTTCTGGGTTGATCGCGATTTACACCAAAAAATGGAGCAGGAGTCGCGCAGACTCCTGGCGGCAAGGATGCTTCCACCCGATGGACCACTGACGGCTGACCAGCGCGCCGACGTTTTGCGCGCGGTCAATGAGCACCTCACGAAGTATGACATCCGGCAGAAGAGCCTGGCCAAGCAGTGCCCGGAGATCGGCGGCGACGGCAACGTCAGCGCCATTCTCGCGGGCACGTACGACCATCCCACCAAGATCGACGAGCACATCCGCACGCTTAACGACTGGCTGGAGATTGACGCCCGGCGACGCCGCATGCGCCCGCAGCGCAAGTACGTCGAAACTATCGTCGCGCGGCGGCTGAAAAACTGCGCCGATGAAGCGGTCAAGCGCAAGATGATCACCGTGGCCTACGGACCGACCGGCATCGGAAAGAGCATGGTATCACTGGTGGTTTCCGAGAAGTATCCCGGCAGCGTGTACATCCGCGTCACGCGTGAGAACCGCGGCTGGCGGGACTTCCGCACCGCCCTGGCGAAGGAAGCGCGGGTGACGCGTCGCAAGTCGAAGAAGGCGGGACGCGGCTATGTCGCCATCGGTACATTGCTGGTCGAGGAGCTTAAGGATTCCAACCGCCTGATCATCATCGACGAGGCGCACAACCTGCCCGACCTCACCCTGGAATTCGTGCGCGACATTTTCGACGAATGCCAGGTGCCCATCCTGATGGTTTCCACGATTGACCTCGCGCAGCGCATCAAGGATTCGATCGACGAAAACCACGGGCAGTTGTACCGCCGCGTGGGTTGGTTCTGTGACCTCACGCACGGCCGCGACAAGGTTCCCGGCGGGCGCAAGCCGCTCTTCACCATCGCGGACATTCGCGGTCTTTATGAATCCGAGAAGGTACGCCTCGCCGATGACGCGGCGCGATATCTTCAGGACTGCGCCAACCATCTCGGGCGCGGCTCACTGGGCCTCTGCGACAACCTGCATGAGTGGGCGATCCTGGTGGAACGCACGGCGCGCAAGCTGGCCCCCGAGGCGACGGTCACCATCCGCGCCGAATCGCTGCGTGTGGCGGAACTGCAATCGCGCGAGGATGAACTCGCTCGCGATGAAATGCGGGCGCGGGGTGTGGCGGTACCGGAACCGGAAATCAAATTCGCATAAGGACTCTGTCCATGAATGCATCTGACAAAGAACTGTCAGCGGAAATTTCCGCGATGTTCGCCGAACTCCGGCTGGCGGAAAGCCTGGAGGACGTGGGCAGTATTGACCTGGCGGACCCGGACCCATCCATGAACGGGTTCCTGGCGAAGTGGCCGCAGGGCGTGGTCCTGAAGGTGGCGGACATCTACAGCGGCGATCAGTTTCAGGAGCGTTCGGCGCTGCTCAAGGACGGCTGCCGGATGCCGGCGGAGATGTTCATGGCCCAGTGGCAACATCGCGGGTGTTATTGCGGGAACTAAAAATGCCGAAGATTTCGATCAACGACAAACCCGGCTCGATCACCCGTGCCCAGCTGCAGAAGCTGGTTCTCGCGGGCAAGGAACGGGGGCTCGTGCGCGGCGCGGACCTTTCCGGTTTGCGCGAAGCCTGTGGCGTGATTTCTTTGAAGGGGCTCAGCCGCGCGGCCGCGCACCAGTGCATCAAGCGGATCAGCGGCGAAGACCTGGCGAATGAACCGGGCAAGGCCCCGCGCACGCGCAGGCGTACAGCGCCTGGCGTGTTGCCCATGATAAGTGCCCAGCTGATTCAGCAGATCGAACGGCTCGGCCTCCAGCACTTCGGTGATGAAGACCATTTCCGTAATTGGCTGGAGAAGACTTTCAAAGTCCGCGATGTGCGGCAACTCGCCAGCGCCCGCAGCGCGGGTGAAGTCATCCACGTGCTCAAAGAAATGCTTGATCGCAAGGAGGCATCGTGAGGAACGTATTCACCGGCGAAGAAGTAGTCCTCCACAAGTTTGGGGCCAACGACCTATGGGAGTACTCCGACGCGATCATTGACTGGTGCAGGGACGCCGACGGCAAGGGCCGCGTGTTCGTGCGCTTCATGGACTTGCCTGCTTTTATCGACCCGGCGCTATGGCGCTTCATCGACAACATGAAGCAGGCCGGCGTCGAAGTCATCATCACCGTCCGGCTTTATCCGCCCAGCAACCTATACCCCATGGCCCACCTGTCGCTCGCCGCGCTGGCCGCGCGGCTGGAAGCCATTGCCAAGTGGCTCACCGCGAATTTCCCTGGGCTTCGCTGGTGCCTGGACGCGGAGAGTTACGACGGCACGCCCTGGAAGAAGTGCGAGCCTGTCGGCTGGGCTCCTGAAGTGATCGACATGCTGCGCAGCGAATTCTATGCCAAGGCGGTAGCACAAACTGGCGTGATGGCCCATTTCGGCATGCCGCACATGAGTACCAATGCGGGCAAGCTTTCCTATGCGATGGACCCGCTGGCGACGGTGTTGATCGGCTGGTTTTTCCGCTACCCGACCAAGCGCCCCAGGGGCAGCACGGCCGCATGGCAGCCGACCGTGCCGCTGACCGTGGTGGACGCCCAGGGCAAGGGCAATATCCCCGCGTCGTTTGCAATGGACCGCGTGAAGATGGAGGCGTTCTACGTCTCGTCGGACGATCGAGTGATTGCAATGAACGGGGCGTCGTTTGAATACCAGACCTACAGCATCAACGATTCGCGCATCGCCAATTCCGCAGGCCGCGAAGTGTGGGTCTACACCGACCAGACAACAGATGATCTGACCACTGTTTTGAGGCAGGCGAAATGAGCACCGCAACCAAAACCCCGCGCCGCCTGGACGAGGATGCCGACGTGATGTCCTCCATCCTCGCCGATTGGAATTTTGCGTCACTGCGTCCGCTCCAGCGTGAGTCGATCGAGGCACGCATCCACGGCCGCGACCAGCTCTGCGTCATGGGCACCGGTTGTGGAAAGACGCTTTGTTTTCAGGCACCTGCCTTGCGTGCCAGAGCGTTGACACTGGTCATCACGCCGCTGATTTCCTTGATGAAGGATCAGGTTGATCGCATCAACGCGCAGCGCCCGCGTGCGCCGCTGTTTCCGAAGGACGCGAAGCTCGCCGCCTGCATCAATTGCGAGACGCATCCCACCGATGAACAGATCTACATGACGCTCGCCGAGCAGGGCCAATTGCCACTGCTCTATGTTTCTCCGGAGCGTTTCGTTAGCCCGCGTTTCTTCACCTGGCTGTCGGGCAGGGTGAAGCTCGCCACCATCGTGGTGGACGAAGCGCACTGCGTCACGGAGTGGGGCGAGAGCCACGGTAGCGAAGGTGCGCCGCCGTTTCGCAAAGCGTATCGCGACCTCGGACCCTACATCGCGGCGCTGCGGAAGACCAAGCCCGACCTGGTGGTGAGCGCCTTCACCGCGACAGCAACGCCCGCCGCGCGTGAAGAGATTGCGGCCTCGCTGGGCCTGCGTGATCCGGCTATTTTTGTGGGCGATTTCGACCGACCCAACCTGAACTATTTCGTGGTCGAACGCTTGGACATCGACGCGCAGCTTGTCGAACAACTTCGGTGCTTCTTGCCGTTGTGCCGCCACGGCTCTGCGTCCCTCCCGGCTGCCTGTCCATCGGGCATCATCTATTGCATCACGCGGGCCGAGACCGAACGCGTCGCACACATGCTGCAGGACCGCAAAGCAGAGCACGGCTTCCGGGCCGCTCCCTATCACGCGGGCATGACCGCCGACGAACGTGACTCGGTGCAGGATTGTTTCATGGCGGGCATGCTCGACGTGATCGTGGCCACCATTGCCTTCGGCATGGGCATCGACAAGCCCGACGTACGCTTCGTGCTGCACGCGGGCATGCCTTCATCGCTGGAAGTGTATCACCAGGAGGTGGGCCGCGCCGGCCGCGACGGCAAACCGGCCGAGTGCGTGCTGTTTTTTTCGCCCGAGGACTACGACGCCTGGGGCGAAATCATCTGGCCAGGCCTGGGATTGCCTGAAGGAAATGCATTCAAGGACCCACGCTTCGATCGTCTGTACCTAATGGAATGGTGGTGCACGGAAACCGAGGTAATCGAATGCCGCCGTCAGTGCCTGCTCGACTATTTCGGCCAGGAGCATCCGGGGAAGTGTATGAATTGTGACGTTTGCTTGGCACACGGAGGCTCATGATGTATCGCAATGGCACACTTAATTTGCTGGCGGGATTTGTGCTGGGTGCGATCTTTGGTCTTGGCGCGGGTCTGTCCGCCGCCCGCGATGTTCGCCGCGCCCATGAAAAGGCGATTGCAGATCGAGATGACGCGTGGATTCAGGCGTGCGGTTCCGCATTGATTGACACCGAGATTGAAACTGCGGAGCGATGTCTTTGCGCCGCCGAAGAAGCATTCCAGGCCTCGGACCTTCCGAACGCCGGATGGGCCATGGAGACACGATACCAACTTTTTTTCGAGGATAAAACCCCATGAAATATCGTAAGAAAACAGACGCTTTGGAGGCATCGCAGTGGTTCCCGCCCGGCGAATTGAACCACGTTCCCAACCCGCTGGTGCACAAGAGCGTGAATTCTGATCGTTTCTACGTCACCACCGAGCACGGAAGCCAGTGCCAGGTTCTGCCCGGCGACTGGGTTGTCGCGGTCTGGGGCCAGGAGGATCGTGGCAAGGTCGTCGCCGCTGACACCTTCGCGCACGCGTGGGAGCCCGTGCCCGAAGCGGCCGCGAGTTGAAAAGATACCGCCCTGATGCCGGCACGCAGCACCAGGGCGGTCACTAAGCACCAATCGTATTCGGAGGCGTGATCCTCCGTGTCAGGTCGCCACGACCGCGTGCCCGGAGGACGCAAGGGTTATCGGTGAATGCGCGGTGGCACTGAAGGCAGCGCAGCGTAAGAGTTATTAGCGGACGTTGCACTATGAGGATTCGAGAGTGCTGGCGATGCAAGAAAACGGACTACGACCATCGGCAGCGGCATTGTGCCCATTGCGGCAATCGCCTGACTGTGGACCTGTGGGCATTGGCGGAATGCTTGGGACCGCTTGTTCCGCTGCTGATCTTTGGTGGTTTGGCGGGGACATTGTTTTGGATACTTAGTCGGTGAACGGAGCGGACGGGCATGAGCAAAAGAGAAGAGTTGGCAATCGCAAAGGTACTCGACCGTGGAATCATGCCGTTCGTGATGATTCTCCGCAATGGCGGCATCGAGACCTTCGAGTCGTGCGAAGGCGGAAAAGGGCACGCGTTTCTGGAGCCGACAATTCGGTTCCACGGCGAGCTTGGTGTCGGATGGAAGGCACTGCACATCGCGCAAGAGCATGCGCTGCCCGTGTCGGAAATTCGCAGATCGTGGCCGATCAGCAACGGCGAACCCACCGGACCTTTTTGGGTGATGACATTTTCCCGGAGAGCGAACGACGTGGAGACAGCATTCGTCTCGGGCAACGCAACGTAACGGAAGAAAGAGGACGCGGTGTGGTCAGTTATCGGCGGGTTTCGGGCTGAGGTCGCAGGGCTGAACGCCGTAGACGTGCACGCCGCTGTGGATGTCCACGACGTCGACGACGCGGACCGAGGTGTCCGCCGCGCGCATCGGTCGGTACTCCGGGGTGACCACGCGCACCGTATGCATCTTGCCCTGGATGTCCAGAGAATAGAGCTTGGTGAACGGCATGGGCTGAGTCCTCCCTACAAAAAACGCCTCGGCGCTGGTAAGGCGCTTCGGGACTACGGTATGGACGTACGCAAAAAGGCGAGGTGCTCTCCTCCCCGGGGTCAAAGAGAGGATGGCCTTCTTGGGCGTATCGAAAGTGTGAGATATCATGGAAGCCGAAGCAACTTTTGAATTCGAACGCATTCGATTTTCCGCCGGCCGCAAAGGCGACGAGATTATCGGCTCTGCGCGCTTTCCATATCCTGGTGCCGGCGGGCGCACCGAGGTCACGATCGACTACCGCCGCGCGCCGGTTGCCGGCCCGCTTCCCACTTCATCCGATCCCACCATGCAGCGCCGCCTGGCTGCGGTCGAACTCTTCCGCAAGCTGCGCCGTGAAGCTCCGGACACAGCTGACACCAGCCTGTACAAAGAGGTTGCGGAGGAGCTTCAGTGTTCGCTGTCCAGCGCCCGCAATTGGTGCACGAGTTTCGAACTGGACGGTGCTGAGGGACTCAAGGATCGCTACACTTCGCGTCCTCGATCGACGGTGCACCTTGATCCCGCCGTCGCTCGTGATGCGTGCATCATTGTCGCATGGTGGGCGTTTCGCATCGGCGGCATCGAGACAATCAACGGTCCACTGATTAACCAGGCGGCTGGTCTGTTGACGCGCACCATCCCCGGCCTGATCCGCGCGCACCGCGAAGCGAAGAACCCCAAGCTCCTGGACGTGATCGCCGCGATCGACGCGTATTACAGTTACCGCTGCGACCGTTCGAAATATCCGTTCAAGAGTTTCCAGCGCTGGGCGGATCATGACTTCACCAAGTGCCTCACCTGGGCTGCTCGCCGCGACGAAAACGCGGGCAAGAATTACACGCACGATCTGCAGCCGGGCTCGCTTCCCGTTGCACTTGGTGGCGCGAAACCGGTGGCACTCCAAACCACCGAAACAGTACTGCCATCGGCAGTACCCGACGCCCGCACGCGCAGCCGCGAGGCCCGCTGGTCCAGCAACCGCCGCGCCCCGAACCATGTTGCCGACGTCGGCAACATGGTGGGCGCGCCGACCACGCTGACCGAATGGCTGAAGACTCTCGACGACGCGAAGACCCGGATGATCCTGGCAGCGGTGAAAACCGGAGCCGCCGGCGGTGCAGCCGAGCAGGTCGCTGCGACGATAAACATCTGGTGGGACTCAGTTCCCGAATCGGCCCGAAATAACATCCGGTTCAAACTGGACGCCTGGCATAAGGATCATCCCCATGTGACCCCGCAGCAGCTCGCGAAGTGGCAGGCCAACCTCCTCCTGGCCGCGATTCGCATGGAGTGGAGAACGCGGAGCACGACCCTCGGCCAGGTGACTGACTCAATCACACGGGAGGCGGTGGTCTTGTGAGGAACCATGTTATCACTGCCGTAATGACGCCGGCAGCAATTGCGCCGATCAGTCCAATCCCCGCAAGCGTGATTCCATGCTCGCGATCCAAATGTGCTTGGATTTGGACTTCTTCGCGGCGTTCAAGTTCGGCGGCCGTTGAAAGCTCCATCCCAGGTTTGAATGGAAAAAAGAAGCAAGTATCCTCTCGGTCCTTGAAAAACTCTGAACAGCTTATTTGTGGCTTTTCAAAAAATCGGCTTTCCTCCCAGACACCCTGGTGGCACCTTAAGTTCTTCTCCCTGCGCGCCCACTCATGGAATCCCGTTTGGGTAATCGATTCACGGCGTTCTTTTTCTACGGTTAACTGCCACGTTCGCTCTTCGATCCCCACTCCCATTCGTACCTGCGAGGGACCCAAGGTAACGGCCAAGAAATGGCAATTGAGACAGCTCTTGTCCGCCGGCTTACTTTCGTTCATAAGGCAAGAGTATATAGCGTCGCGGACCAACTTCGAACGCCCTTCGACGCCGCCCCGATCGGCTGCCGCCAGGACTTTTCACACCACCGCGACGCGCAACTTATCGGACCTCGCCGCCGCAACGACTGACCGCCATTCGTGTCGTTTGCCTGTCGCCATGTCGTTTGCTTGTCGTTTGGTCGGTTCTGGCTTTTCGTTGCAAGTGCCTATTTTTCCAGCACTTACGCGCACACTGGCCAGCCACCAAAAGCCAGAACCAAGCTGCGGAACCCACCGATTTGATTCTAGATTGTCCAGAACCTGAAAACCGCCATTTCGCACGTAACCGCTTAATCTACAAGCACTTACGAGCAAACGACATTTAGACAAAACCTAGGTGTGTTTAAGACCAAGGAGGAGTTGCGGGTCATCGGGTTGGGTGGGGGGAGGATTCGGTGTCAGTGGTGAGTCAGTCATGGCTGATGCCTCACGCGGGCCGGAGAGGCCGTAACGCAGGCGCGAAACTTCGAACAGGGACTTAATGGCTTCCCAGTAGGGACCGTCGCCGCGCATGCGTTGACCGAAGGCGCTGCGGTTAAGCTGCCCGCCGTGGGTGTCGCGCTGACGATTAAGAATTTTGTTGGCGCGGAGCGGCATGACTTCAGCGAGTCGCTTGACGAAAACTTCGCGCACGTTGCCCGGCAGGCGCAGCGCGGTGAAGCAGGCGGAAGTCGCGCCGGCCTGGGCGGCGTGCTGCAGAATCCACGGGATATCGCGATCGTTCAGACCCGGAATGATCGGCGCGACCATGACACCGGTGGGCACTCCGGCGTCGGTCAGTCGGCGGATAGTTTCAATGCGGCGCAGCGGATGCGGGGCCTGCGGTTCAATCAGCGCGCACGATTCGGCATCGGCAAAGGGGACACTGATCCAGACGCGCGCGCGGGCGACGGTGTTTAGCTTCGCAAGCAGATCGGCATCGCGCGCAACGAGACAACCCTTGGTCACCACGGTTGCGGGATTGCGGAATTCCAGGCATATTTCCAGGCATTCCCGCGTGATTCCGTACGACGCTTCGAGCGGTTGGTAGCAATCAGTTACGCCGGAGAAGTTGACGGATTCGC
>CAZKIN010000008.1:30459-35260 GCA_964552515.1 uncultured Phycisphaeraceae bacterium | reverse complement strand
CCTCCGGCACCAGACCCACGTCGTGCAACCGGGCAAGGATCGCATTTGCATACGCGCGCGCGCCGGCAATATTGGGGTGGCCTACCGAAGCATAGAGACAAAAAAGCGTACCACCGACAATGTTCGGTTCGAAGCAGCCGGCAATGCGCAGCAATTCCTGCGGGTCTTCCGGAAACAGCTGCAGCTCCAGTTCCAACCCGCCGAACAGACGACTCTGCGTGGTCAGGCTCCATAGCCAGCGCTGGGCGGTAAACACCGCGTTCTCCGCGCGAAACTCTGGGTTGGCGAACATGATTCGCGCCTCACCCGAGTTTTCGGCATTCACCGTTTCCACCGCAACGCTCAAGCTTTCATGCGCCGTATCGACAAATGTGAGCGAATTTTCAACGAGCTTCTCAATAAAGTGCTCCGTATTGTCGTCGGCTGGCACCCCCTGCGTTCGCGACCATTGTTGCATGGCAAACAGATCGCTCTCGGGTCCAACAATCTGGAAATAGCCGGTGACCACTATGGTCGCCTGTGGAGCAATCCCGCGCACCTTGCGCAGCAGCGTGGTCATCTCCACTTCGCAGAACTGTCGCGTCAGCGTCGCCAATTCCTCGGCCGTCATGAGTGGGTTGAGTATGTTGACCACATTCACGTCGTTGATGCAGCCGTCCATCAGGATCAGATCCATCATCTCCGGGCTCTCGATCAGGTCCGCCTGCGCCGTGATCGACGTGGAGATCGTCGGTATCTCGCCCACGCAATTCCAAAGGCAGAGTCCATCTCCTTCGGCCGGAACAATGCGCGCTCCGGAATGTGCGTAACGTTGTCGAATGACCAATCGACCCGTTTCGCGCTCGATCACCTCGGAAACCAAGGCCGACATCTTGGCGAATTCCGGAAGACCGTTGCCCCATTGAATCGAGTCACCAATGACGACCATGTAATAGAAATCGCGAGCAATCGTCAGGCGGTCGGCACCCAATGGGCTGCCATCTTCCGCTGAAGTGACATAGGCATCGACGTCCGAAATATCAACCACCAGCGCATCGGGGATGACCACCGCATAACGAAATTGTCCGGGCGCGGACTCCACTTCGTCGACCAGCCAGAAGAACCCCTGGCCGCCCAACATGTCCGCGCGCATTTCGGCGGTGTACGGCCTGGGAAACTCCGCCGCACGGCGCTGACCGGCTGTTGCCGGTCCGGCGGCAAATGACAACGTAGTCACATCGTCCGCGCCGCGTTTTCGAATACGCATGTGCAATTGGTCCGGGCGGGTGCTAGCGACGGTCATGAAGAACCCGAAACCACTCATCGGATCGTCGCCGGCGCGCAGTGTAAAGAACTGTTCCGGGCGATAGGCACGCGTGACATTGCCGCGTTCGCTCACCGCTGGGGCGGCAAGCTGTTCCGTCTCCAGAATATATACTGGTTCGATATGTGACGCCGTGGTCGGCGTTGGCGCATCTGCTACAAGGTCAATACAACCCGGAAGGAGCAACATGCCAATCGCCGCAACGCCGAGCGCGGACGCGGTCCCGCGCAACGCATAGTGTCGAAGCCTAATGGTCATTCCTCGATTTCCAAAACGTTTTGCACTTCCAGTATCGAACCCAGCTCACAGGTAACATGCAGGTCGTTCCGTTTCGCCAACTCCAGTCGCGACGTAACGCCCGGCGTCACCACCCGATCATACGTCGCATTGTCCACGCGCGGATTCTGGAACAAGTGATAGGTCAACCCATTCTGGCCAAACCATACAAGGCACGGTCCCTCGTTATCCACGACGGCCGATGTCCCCTTCAGCACGAAGCCTGTTTCCACTGGGAGGAGCGAAATCTCCTCCGGCAAGTTCACAGTGATGCACGATGTCGCAACAAACAAAACACTGCAAAGCGCTGGAACTCCCACGAATTTTCTTTTCACGATGTCACCTCGGTATGGTTGAAGCCCTATCACGCCCGCGCCTAGCCAATGAACCGGAAACACTGTCGCGCGGATCACGAACTGATCGCGCGTGTTTTACCACCAGTTCTGCCGCTACGCCAACAACCAGGCCGACATGGCGTGGGGCCACCAATGTCCACGATAAGACGGTGACAGGGGAATCACCTTTATGGTGGAGTCACTATTATAATAAGATGCGGAAAGTGCAGAACCGTTACGCCATGCGGATTGGGTTCATCCCATGGCGTGAGTAGCCCTTCGTCGTTTACACATGGGTTGCGCTGGGCTTACCTGCGGGTTCCAATACCTCAGAACCGCTGGCCGTGTTGATGTGCTTCGCTTGTGGGGCCACCTTGCGATAGCCGAGGTACTGAATGATCTCAAAAACCTCGGACCACGATGGAAATGGTCGCTCGTTGATCCGTTTGTACTCATCGACGGCCATGATGAACTCGAGCAGTTCGCCGGAGATTTCGCCTTCCTCGGCGGCCCGGCGCACTTCACCCCGACGACGACCCGGCCCGCGACGCCGATCCATACCGGAGCGCCGCTCAACCTTGTCGCGATCGTTCGCCGTCCCACTCCGCCGATCTGGTCCGTCATAAGGCTGGTCCATACTCTCAGCATCGGACAATTTCGACCAACATGTGAACGCCACACGGTATCCCGACCGAAACCAGTTTTTATAGGATCAAGCAAAGTCGGCTGGTCTTGCGAAACGCATGCCATGCAGGTTGATAGGCCCACAATACCAGCACAAATCAATTTGCATGCACCGGAACGACACTTCGATCATTGATTGGCCGCTAGCTTCGTCCGCGACTTGGTCGAATCAGCCCTTGCGGTTAAGTTAGCCCTTGGTGCCGTTGGGCGCGCTCTCCGGGACGCCAGGGCCGTATCGAATGGTCCGGTTGTTTCCTGACCACACGATGGATTGGCGTCAGCTTCCGCGCTGCCGGCGAAAGCACCCCATTGGTTTGAGACGGCACGCAGGACGCTCACTGACGTGAATGGCATCAGGCTTGGGAATGGATACCGAAGCCACAAACGCGCGGAGTTCGACTGAATGACCCGGTGGATTATCGCGGTGGTGGTGGGGACGGCAGTCGCGTGGCCCTTGGCCTGGCTGTTATCCCACGCTGCGCTATTGCCTTTCTTCCTCGGGCTGTTTTTCTTCGCCCTGTTTGGCCTGTTGATCGGTGCGATCATGCACCGTGTGGCCAGCCCCGCGCGGCCGTATGCCCGTGGCAAATTACTGCTGGGCACCACATGGATCGTGCTTTTCGTGTGGGGATTCTCCATACACCGGGAAGCGCACGATATGCCAGGCAAATTGGCGGAGTCGGCGTCGGGCCGGACGCGCGATATTGGGGACCGACCGACCGCAGACTATGTGCGGGAGATTAAGGGAAACATCCACGAAGCGTGGCGCGCCAAGTATGGATCAGCGGGACTCGTCGGATACACTCGCTGGATTCTGGCGGGAGGGGAATTCAAAAGTGGAGAGATCAAAGGCGTGCAAATCGACCTGCGCGCCGGCGTCAGTGGAACATGGTGGCTGATACGCGTAGGGTTGTCGGTAGGGTTGCTGGCCTTTGGCGTTTCGTCACAAACACTGGCATTGCGCTGGCAATTTGACCCGGGTGTGCGTCGAAAAGTAGAGACGAATCCCGGTACAGCGGCCACGGACGGTGCAATCTAGTTCTGGTGTCAGGAGGGGAACGGTCATGGCGTTGACCGTACGGCGTCCGCTCTATGTCGCGGCGATTATTGAACGATTCGACAATCACATGCTCATCGCCCGGGGTGAGAGTCGTGGTGATGGCACATCCCTGTGGCATTTTCCACGCGGGCGCGCCAACCCGGGCGAGTCAGCGGAAGCAGCCATGCGGCGCGTGGCCAAGGAAGAGTTGGGCATCGAGATTGAAGTTGTGGTAGGCCAGCCGCCGCTCGTCGAAACGGTGGACGGTGTATCGGTGGAATTGCGTTATTTTTTCTGTGGCATTATTCGCGGTGAACCGGCGTCCGCCGATGGCCGGGAACTGCGCTGGGTCTCCAAGCCGCACCTGCGGGAATATGAATTTGACCGTCCCGCGCAAGTGGTTGTTGAATGGCTCCTCGAAACGTGAGATTTCACTGAGCATAGGTATGCCCATAAAGACCTTAATCGAACCTTTTCGCATCAAGGTGGTCGAGCCAATTCGCATGACGGATGCGGCGCAACGTGAGCGCATACTGCAGGCGGCCGGCATGAACGTCTTCTTGATCCGGGCGGAAGATGTCATCATCGACCTGCTCACGGACAGCGGCACGGGCGCCATGTCGGCCGAACAATGGGCCGGGATGATGCGCGGGGATGAGTCTTATGCGGGTGCCCGCAGCTTCTTCGTATTCCAGGAAAAAATTCAACAAGTCACCGGGTTTGAGCATGTTTTGCCGACGCATCAGGGTCGGGCGAGCGAACGAATTCTCTTCGAACTTGTTGGCGGAGTAGGCAAGGTTGTTCCCAACAACGCCCATTTCGACACTACTCGCGCCAACATCGAACACAGCGGAGCTGAGGCGGTGGACCTTTTGATCCCCGAGGCACGTGACCCACAAAGCCGCCACCCGTTCAAAGGCAATATGAACACGGCTGCTTTGGAGGAATTGATTGCCAAAGTTGGACGCGATCGCATTCCGCTGGTCATGGTCACCATCACGAATAACAGCGGAGGCGGACAACCGGTCAGCATGGAAAACCTGCGAAGCGTCCGGAGCATCTGCGATCGCCACAAATTGCCGATGTTTCTGGATGCCTGTCGTTTTGCAGAGAATGCTTTCTTTATCAAGCAACGGGAAGCAGGCATGCAGGAACGCAGCGTGC
>CAZKIN010000008.1:22768-30359 GCA_964552515.1 uncultured Phycisphaeraceae bacterium | reverse complement strand
GAGAATGCTTTCTTTATCAAGCAACGGGAAGCAGGCATGCAGGAACGCAGCGTGCGCGACATTG
The DNA here is from genome assembly GCA_964552515.1 of uncultured Phycisphaeraceae bacterium. GTDB lineage: Bacteria > Planctomycetota > Phycisphaerae > UBA1845 > UBA1845 > JACQXM01. The sequence continues at coordinate 30,295 of CAZKIN010000008.1, read as the reverse complement.
TCCGTGCGATGTTTGATCTTGCGGATGGCGCGACGATCAGCGCCAAGAAAGACGGTTTGGTTAACATCGGCGGACTGCTCCTCTTGCGCAACGAAGAGCTATTTCAACGTGCGAGCAATCTGCTCATTTTGACCGAAGGGTTTGTCACCTATGGAGGGTTGGCCGGCCGTGACCTGGAAGCCATGGCCCAGGGATTCGAGGAAGTCCTGCACGAGGATTATCTCGCGTATCGAATCCGGAGCATCGAATACCTGGGCGAAAGGCTGCGCGCCGGCGGCGTGCCGATCGTGGAGCCTCCGGGCGGTCACGCGGTGTACATCGACGCCGCGGCCATGTGTCCGCACATTCCACCATCACATTTTCCCGGCCAGGCGGTGGTGTGCGGCTTGTATCGAGTGGGCGGCGTGCGGTCGGTGGAGATTGGTTCGGTGATGTTTGGTAGCAGTAATAAACCCGGTGCGCAGCAGGCGCCAGCGCCAAAACGACTGGAGTTGGTGCGTTTGGCCATGCCCCGTCGGGTATACACGCAAAGTCATGTGGATTACGTGGCCGAGGCCATGGTCGAGTTGTTCGCCATGCGGAACGAAATGCGCGGACTGCGCATGACTTACGAGCCGCCGGTTCTGCGCCATTTCACCGCACGATTTGAAGAACTTTAAGGTGAGCGACCCTCACGGGCATAAACAACTCGCTATGAGAAGGGTGATACGTAAAGAATGACGGCGGTACCCTCTAATACCCAAGGCTCCAGTGGTTCGTTGCCCAACGAACAGTCGGGTGCGGATGCGCGTCTTGGGCATGATGTGCCATGGTCTGCGCTACTGATGGGTGTCACGACGGACGATGTGGCACGATTGCTTGCCGGAAGCCATACTCATCCGCACCATCTTCTCGGAGCGCACGGATTTCGCGTCGAAAATAAGGTCGGCGTGGTCATTCGCGCATTTCATCCTGACGCCGAACGCGCCGAAGTCTTGCGCGCAGACGGCGGTATCATAACCATGAAGCGCCATCCCGATGGCGGCTTGTTCGCCGTGTTGGTGCCTGGCGCCGAACTTCCCCTTGCTTATCGCCTGCGTTTCCACTTCGGACCGCATGTCGCCTGGGAGCGCGACGATCCCTACCGCTTTCTGCCCACCGTTGGCGACGTGGACTTGCACCTGTTCAATGAGGGGACGCACCGCGCGCTGTGGAAGTGCCTGGGGGCGCATGTGCGAAATATGGAGGGTGTCAGCGGAGTGTCATTCGCCGTCTGGGCGCCCGCGGCGGAGCGTGTCAGCGTAGTGGGCGATTTCTGCCGCTGGGATGGACGCCTGTTCCCCATGCGGCAAATGGGCAGTTCGGGTGTGTTTGAAATCTTCATTCCCGGCTTGCGGGCCGGGGATGTCTACAAATATGAAATCAAGGGCGGGGACGGCTGTTTGCGACTGAAGGCCGACCCGTTCGCGTTCTCGGCGGAAATGCCGCCGAGCACCGCGTCTCGGGTGCACGATTCCAACTATGCATGGAAAGACGACGAGTGGATGCGCCGGCGTGCGGGACGGGATGCGTCACGCGAGCCGGTGTCCATTTACGAAGTCCACCTGGCGTCGTGGCGGCGCGTGCCGGAAGAGGGCAATCGGCGACTGACGTACCGGGAACTTGCGCCGCTCCTGGTGAATCACGTCAAGCGCTTTGGCTTCACCCATGTAGAACTGTTGCCGGTAGCCGAGCACCCGTTTGACGGATCGTGGGGCTATCAGGTGACGGGTTATTACGCGCCAACCGTCCGTTTCGGCCCGCCGGACGACTTCAAGTACCTGGTGGACACCTGCCACCAGCATGGCATCGGCGTGATTATCGACTGGGTTCCGGCACATTTTCCGCGCGACGACTTCGCACTGCGCCGTTTCGACGGAACTGCCCTTTATGAGCACGAGGACCCCCGGCTTGGTGAACACCCCGATTGGGGTACGCTGATTTTCAACTATGGTCGGCATGAGGTGAAGAATTTTCTCATCGCCAACGCCGTCTACTGGCTATCCGAGTATCACGTGGACGGCCTGCGCGTGGATGCGGTCGCCTCCATGCTCTATCTGGACTACAGCCGCAAGGAGGGTGAGTGGCTGCCCAATCGATACGGCGGCCGCGAGAACCTTGACGCGATCGAATTTATCAAATCACTCAACGCGACGGTGAGTGCGGAGCAACCCGGCTGCCTGATGATCGCCGAAGAATCCACTGCCTGGGGCGGCGTGACCAAACCGGTGCATGAAGGCGGCCTGGGCTTTCATTTCAAGTGGAACATGGGTTGGATGCACGACACGCTGCTTTTCTTTTCCAAGGAACCGATCCATCGCCGTTACCATTTGAATGACCTGACCTTCGCGATGCTCTATGAGCACACCGAGCGATTTCTCATGCCTTTGTCGCACGACGAAGTGGTGCATGGCAAGCGTTCCCTGCTGGAGCGGATGCCCGGCGACGAATGGCAGCGCTTTGCGAACTTACGGTTGCTCCTCGCCTATCAATACACCCGGCCCGGCAAGAAATTGCTGTTCATGGGTACGGAAATTGCGCCGTGGCACGAATGGAATTACCGCGAAAGCCTCGACTGGCATCTCGCCGATCAGCCGCTGCGCCAGGGACTCATGCGCTATATGACCGATCTCGGGCAGTTTTACCTATCCACGCCCGCGTTGTGGCGAAATGACCATGACTGGGGAGGTTTCCAATGGATTGATTGTCACGACCACGAGAACACGGTGCTGGCATTCGTGCGGCGGTCGGAAGGCGAACACCGCCTGGTCGTCCTGAATTTTACGCCGGTGCCGCGCGACAATTATCGTCTCGGAGCGCCCGTGGCGGGTGACTATGAATTGGCAATGACTACCGATGAGCAACATTATGGTGGCAGCCAATATCCGGTGATTCGCCGTCTCACCACCGATCCGGTCCCCATGCACGGGCAGGCGCAATCGCTTTCGCTCCGCTTGCCGCCGTTGGGCGCTCTGATCCTTAAACCGGTGAACCAGTCATGACCAATCGACCATTTCTGGACGCGCTGGCCGAACGCATGGGCATTGAGCCCGCCTATAGCGATTTGCAAGGCGTGCGGCACGTCTGCTCCGATGCCACCAAGATCACGCTGTTGTCCGCGATGGGAATTGCCGCCGCTAGGGAAGCCGATGCGCAGGCGGCGCTCCAGCAAATTTACCGTGCGGAAGATGCGGCCATCCTTCCCGCGGTTCGGGTTCTTCCCGCCGCTGAATTCACTTTGTGCGGACTGGCCGTTCGCGTCCCCCTAACGATGCGCGGCGATTTTACCTGGCGCGTGCAGATTACATCGGAGCAGGGACGAACAGACCATCGGGAAGGAATCGCCGAACGCACCGACTTCCCCACGCTCCGCATCGATTGGCCACAGCCGATGTCTTTCGGGTATTACAGCGTGCAGGTGGTGCTGACCGGAAATGGGCAGGAACACCGCGGTGCCATGCGCCTGATTCTCACACCAAAGACTTGCCTTCCGGTCGCTGAGTTTCTGCAGGGACAGCGTGGATTCGGATTGTGTGCCAACCTGTACACCCTGCGCAGTAAGGACAACTGGGGCGTCGGTGATTTTGGTGACCTGGCCTCCATGGTCCGCTGGATGGGGCGCGCGGGCGGCGCATTTGTGGGTACGAACCCCCTGCACGCGCTCTACAACCGTGATCCGGATATCAGTCCGTATAGCCCGGTCAGCCGGTTGTTTCGCAATCCGATTTACCTCGAGGTGACGTCCAATCCGGAATGGCCGGAATACCAGAGCGCTCTGGCTAAATCAGCCGAACGAGCCCATGCCGGGAAGATCGCCGCACTCCGCGCCGCCCATGAAGTTGACTATCAAGGCGTGTGGTCGCTCAAGCGTGATGTGCTTCGCGATCTGCATAAAATCTTCGTCAAGAAACACGCGAAACAGGCCACCGAACGCGGGAAAGCCTATCGTGCCTTTGTGGCGTCACAGGGAAAGCTACTTGAAGACTATGCCACTTTCATGGCACTGATCGATCACCGAACCGCGCACAGCGGCGATGTACGCGACTTCCACACCTGGCCGAATGAACTGCGCGAACCGCGATCACCCGCCGTCGCCGGCTTCCGCCGCGATCACGGAAATGACGTGGAGTTTCATTGTTATTTGCAATTCGAAATTGATCGCCAGCTGGGCGTCATCGCGGAGGAAGGTCGGCGCTCGAAGTTGGCCATCGGCCTTTATCCGGACCTGGCGATCGGCGCGTCACCCAACGGCGCGGATGCATGGTCGCGGCCCGATCTTTTTGTATCCGGTGTCCGGCTCGGCTGTCCGCCGGATTTCTACGCGCCGCAGGGACAGGAGTGGGGCCTGCCGCCGGTAAGCCCTCAGCGCCTGCGGGCCGACGGCTACGACTATTGGATTCGCATGCTGCGCGCAAATATGGCGCATGCCGGAGCCCTGCGCATCGACCATGTCATCGGACTGAAGCGCCAGTTCTGGATACCCGTGGGCGCTAAACCGCAGGACGGGGCCTATGTCCGCCAGCCGGTGTCCGATTTGCTGGGCATATTGGCATTGGAAAGCGTTCGAAATAGAACCATCATCATCGGCGAGGATCTCGGCACGGTCCCCGAAGGACTCACCGCCCTGCTCCAGCGCTGGGCGATACTCTCCTGCCAGGTCATGTACTTTGAACGCAACGCCGACGGCACATTCCTGCCCGCAAGTAGTTATTCAAGCCGAGCACTGGTGACCTCTACCACACACGACCACGTATCGCTGGAGGGATTCATCAAGGCCGCCGATCTGCACATCCGCCGCCGGGTCGGCGCGATCTCGACCGATACAGAGTTGAATGCCATGCTCACGGCGCGCCAGCGCGATGTGGAGCTGCTTAACCAGAGACTCATCGCCGAAAAAGCATTTGCTCCGCCCGCGGAAACAACCTTTGCGGCCGATTGGACCATCCCCCAGCGCAACGGGCACGACCCGGCGGTCCTTTGCGGCAGCGTGCATCAATTCCTGGCGAGCACACCGGCACCGCTGGTGGGTATCATGCTGGATGACGTTGCAGGCGAAGTGCAACCGGTCAACGTCCCCGGAATCGGTCCGGACAAACTGCGATGCTGGGCACGTAAGGTAACCATGCCGCTGGAGGAAATCCCCAATTCGCCGACCTCCCGGGCGGCCATCGCGGCATTTGTGGCGCGCCAGGGTCATTCAATTGTTCAACCATCTAAATGATTCCTGGTATTCGCCAACTCTTCACGTCAACTCGTACGCCATGCCAAAAAAAATCTCCCGCCAAAGTAGGCGGGAGATCAGGTAATTCGCTTGGAAAGAGAAACGCAGAAGCGGCGGCTAGCCCTTCTTGCGTGTCTCCACGCGCACCGGCGTATTTTGCTGACCGACAACTACTTCCACGGGAGCCGCGAGCCGGTGGGGAATCTGCTGCGCGACCGAATTATTCAGGAACGCCGATTCCGGATTACTCAGTGAAATGGCAAACTTTCCCGCCGCATCGCCCGAAACGCGAAAAGTGAACGTGGCCAGATAGCCTTGCTGATCGGCCGCGATATTGCTGCCGCCACCGAACCGCACCATGCCTACGCGCTGCTGAGACATGTCGACCACATCCAGAATCTGGACGCCGGAGTTCTTGAAGACATAATCCGCCCGCTGTTGATCCACTGCGATTTTTTCCAGCGTCAACGCGCCACGATCGCCGCCGACCACATTCAACCGCATTTCATAGGATGACAGGTCATGTATGTTCTGAACAAACACCTCGACAATGACTTGTCCGCCCGCAGCGACACTTGCCTGCTTGGTCTTGAGCGATACCACCGGCGCATCCGGAGAGGTCGCGAGCACATTCTCGGCTTGCGCCGCACTCATCCCTACCGCGAGCAACCCCATCATCATGGCACATAGTTTCAAGCGCATGTCATGCTCCTTCGCAGCTTTTTTGATTCCCATCCGCCGGCCGGACGACCCAAGTCTCAGAAGGATCTTCCGCCACACCAACTCGCGATGGCGAAAATGCCGCCGCTTCATCCGCCGGTACCCATAATATAGCAGATCAGTCGCCCATAAACAAGCATCCGGTCCCGTCTTCCCGTTATTCAGGCGACGGAACCGGATGCCAAAAACCGCGTTTTCAACGTCGACAAAGCCGCTTAGAATCGCTGGCGCGTCGCTTCGGCCACTTTCGCAATCGCTTCCACATAAGCCGCCAGCCGCAGGGGAATTCGCTCGGTCGTGCTCCGCTGCCAGACGGATCGCCAGGCGCTCACCATGCGGTTCTCCAATTCCGAATTGACCTTCTCCAGCGCCCAATGGAATTGCTGGAGATTCTGCACCCATTCAAAATAGGAAACCGTCACGCCACCAGCGTTGCATAGAATGTCCGGCACCACGCGCACCCCCTTGGCCAGCAACCGCTCATCCGCCGCCGGGGTAACCGGTGAATTCGCCGCTTCGATGACCAATTTGGCCCGCACCGAATCCACATTGTCTGAAGTTATCGCTCCGCCCAATGCCGCCGGGATAAGTATGTCCACTTCCTGGGCAATGAGTTGCTCATTATCGATCTTCGATGCGCCGGCGAATCCCACCACCGACCCCGACGACTTCGCATGACTCAGCAGCGCATCAATATCCAACCCGTCCGGCCGGTAGACGCCGCCGCGCACGTCGGTGATCGCCACAATTTTCGCGCCGCACCCGTGCAGCAGCTTTGCCGTCCACGTCCCCACGTTTCCAAACCCCTGGATGGCAATCCGCGCACCCTTTAGATTCATGCCCAGGGCCTGACAGGCCTCGCGCACGATGATCATGACGCCGCGTCCGGTCGCTTCTTCCCGACCCAATGACCCGCCAAGATTAAGCGGCTTGCCCGTGACAATGGCCGGTGTATATCCGTGCTTCTTCCCGAATTCATCCATGATCCACGCCATGACTTGCGCATTTGTGCCGACGTCCGGCGCGGGAATGTCGCGGTAAACACCGAGCGCCATGTCGATCTTCTGCGTGAAGCCGCGGGTCAATGCCTGCAGCTCCGTACGTGACATTTGGGTGGGATCACAGGTCACGCCGCCCTTCGCTCCGCCAAAGGGAATATCCACCAGGGCCGTCTTCCAGGTCATGAGCGACGCCAGCGCCCGCACTTCATTCAGGTCCACCTCGTGGTGATACCGAATCCCGCCCTTGTAGGGCCCGCGCACCGCGTTGTGCTGCACACGGAATCCGTGGAAGAGTTCGAGTCGACCGTCGTCCATGCGCACCGGAATTTGAACGGTCAGTTCCCGGTACGGCGAGCGCAGAAGAAGTTGAATTTCACGCTCCAGCCGCATATGGTCCGCGGCCATCTGAAACAACTCGTCGGTAATGCGATTGAAATTCAAATGACCGGATACTGGCACAGCTGAGGACTTGGGAGCGCGGCTCTTGGCCGAGGGGGCGGCAACCGTCATGGGTTTCCTTTCTAAGGGAAGGAGGATCGGCGACGTCTGCCGATTCATCGACCCACC
>CAZKIN010000008.1:21445-22668 GCA_964552515.1 uncultured Phycisphaeraceae bacterium | reverse complement strand
ACGGACTACCCAGCGGAGTTGGCCAGCTTGGACCGCAGCGCATCCGGACCGGGAACGCGCACGCGCGACGCCAGCCCGACCATTTCCATGGCCCGAATCACAATGTAGCTCAGGTCAAACTGCCACCAATACAGTCCATGCCGCGCGGACGCCGGAAAGGCGTGATGATTGTTATGCCAGCCCTCGCCCAACGCGAGCACCCCGCAAATCGCATTGTTGCGACTGTGATCGTCGGATTGAAACGGCTGACGCCCCCAAATGTGGCAGATCGAGTTGATACTGAACGTCACATGATGCACCAGGAAAATGCGCACCAACCCCCCCCAGACGAATCCGAGGAATGCACCCTTCCACGTACCGGTAAACAGGAACCCGAACCCGGCCGGAATAAGCAAACCCAAAAGCACCCACACACCAAACAAGTTACTGACCACCGCCACCATGCGATCCGCTTTCAGGTCTCGCACATAACGGTGCAGGCTGGGATGATCCGCCGTGAACATCCACCCCACGTGCGCATGCCAAAACCCCACAATAAGGCCCTTGATGCCGTCACCATGCACATGCGGAGAATGCGGATCATCGTGCGAATCGCTGTGATGATGGTGCCGGCGGTGGATGGCCACCCACTTGAGCACCGGACCCTGCAGTGCCATCGAGCCCAGTACGCCAAGCAAGAACTTCACCGGTGCGATCGCCTGAAACGAGCGATGCGTAAACAACCGGTGATAACCAACCGTAATGCCCAGCCCAGTGGCCAGGTACATCACCGTCAGCGACGACAATTCAATCCACGTGAAACCGCGCCCCCAAAAGCTATACACCGCGAATAGAAAACCGAGAAACGGAACAAAAACCGCGAGTAGAGTGGATAGCCTCTGTATGCGCGAGGCCCGCGGCATCAGGGTTACATCTTGTTCGGCCATGGGTATGAAATTCCATTCGTTAAGGGGTCGTTGGTTACTTCGTCGCGCTGAAATTCTACACTTTCTTGAGTGATAAGAAAGATTGTAGCACCTCTTATGTCTTTTGGCGAACTACCCTATCTATCGGCCTGCAATTATCAATCGCCCCAGTCATCCGCCCGCTATGCGCTCCACCGTCCAGTAGAGCGCCACCACCGCGATGAGCACCGACGAAGGTACAACCACCCCTTTGCGATACCAAGTCTGGCTGCGAATCCAAAACGTGGCCAGAAAAGCGATCCCAATCACCGCCAGTTG
>CAZKIN010000008.1:6051-21345 GCA_964552515.1 uncultured Phycisphaeraceae bacterium | reverse complement strand
TTGGGGATGATGTGCTCAAAGCCCAGCACCAGGTAACGCAGCGCCGCCTGTGCGCCGGTCATGTTGCCCGCGGCAGAGGAAGCCCCGCCATCAGCGCTGACGGGAATCGGCTCACTTCGCGCGGCCACCTCCAGAATCTGCCGCAGCTCCACGTCGCTTCCTTCATAACGCACCGTCAGCGGAACCGTCCCGAAAACCCGCGATGCCCAGAACACCAGATGTTTCGCCCCTTGCGGAACTTCACCCGTCAATCGGATCGTTCGCCCGCGCGGATCGTCCTCCCGGAAAATAATGGCCGCCTCATGGATGACATCATCAAATCGCAGTGTCATGCGCCGGTCAAATGTGTTTCGCAATTCATCCAGTTTGGCGGAAAGCTCCTGCGCTGTCAGCGCACCGAGACGCGCGCGCTCTTCCTCTGAAAGAACGGGACCGGCCGCTTCGACCACCAGCAGGTTCGCGTCATACGCCAGGTCAACCTGATAGGTTCCGTCGGCCCGAAACAAGATACCAACTTGAGTCAGGTCGACATGATGCGCCCGGGCGGTCTGCGCGATCAGTACCGTCATCAGCAAACCGAACCTGATGGGCTGGCCTGCCTGCCCGGGTCCTCTTTGGACTAATCGCGTGTCATTCATTACGGACATGATTCACTCTTAGGTTAAGTTGTTTCGAAGCGGCATCGACCGGCAAACAAATGCGGAGGCGCAGAATCACTTGACCAGTTGCAGCGCCTCCTGTCGGTCCATCAATAGAACGGCTGCCTTGCGCTTGACACCTTGGCGTAAATATACGACTTCCGCCTCCGCACCCACCGGTGCGAAGCCCACGGTGCGCACCAGGTGGTCCGCATCCTCGATCGGCTGTCCGTTGAATTCAAGTACCACATCGCCCGGCGCGAGGTCCGCTTTGCCCGCCGGCCCATCCGCCGGATTCACCGAGGTAATGCGCGCTCCGCGATGCACCGCCCGGTCCGCCACCCGTTGAGACATCGGTGGTGGAACATCTTCCACCGTCACGCCGAGATACCCGTAGCGCACTTCCTGTCCGCTCTGCAGCGTCTCCAGTGCCCGGCGAACCGGCTCATCCACGGGTATGGCAAAACCCGAACCTTCGTTGGCCCCCGATGCGGTCTCGATCGCGGTAACGATACCAATCACTTCGCCATCAAGGTTAAATAAGGGGCCGCCGCTGTTGCCCGGATTGATCGCTGCGGTCGTTTCAATCAAGTGACCGTAATACTGCACCATCGGGTTGACGCTGAGCCGATGCGTCATCTCGCGACCGAGGGCGCTGATCGTTCCGAAAGACACCGAAAGATTTCCATCGTCATTCGCGCGGCCATACGGATTACCCACCGCCACCGTCCAGTGCCCCACTTTCACTTTCGACGCATCGCCCCAGCGCACCGGTTTCAAATCCTTGGCGTCAATCTTGAGCACCGCCAGATCACTGCGCGGATCGGTCTGCACCACCTCGGCCGCATAACGCGCGCCGTCGTGCAGCGTGACCATGAACAGGTTGGCGTCTTCCAGCACGTGACGATTGGTAGCAATGTGGCCATCGGAACCAATGACCAGCCCGCTACCCTGGCTGATCCGAATCTGCATCTGGTGATTCGGGTTATTCGCCGGCTCTTTGACCATGTAACTCTGAATGGCCACCACGCCGGGCCGAAGTTCCTGCGCCAGTTTTTCAAAATATTCCTGCAGGCCTCTTAAGTCCGCTTTTTCATATTTCGGTGGCGCTTGCCCCCATGCAGGTGCAAGGCACACCCCCATGCACGCAATGACGCAACAGCCGACTACCATGTTCCGGTACCAGGAGAACCGGGCCCCGACCGTTACGGGTCCGTGCGCAGCGGTAGCTGGTTGGCAATGGGATAAGCAGGAAAGTCCTAAATGTTCCATGTCGGGCCTCGCGGGTTTTGCAGGTACAGCTCGCCCCGATGCTCGTGTATTATAGGAGACGGGCGGCGGGGAGAAGACCCTTCGCCAATAGGAGAATTGGTTCCGCATCCGGGAATCTGTGAGTTTCTGTTTATGGCACCCACGGACACTGCCGACAAATCACGACAACTACGTTGAACGAATCGACCCTGCGAAAACTCGAATTTGACGAAATCCGCGAGACTCTCGCTGGTTTCTGCAGCACGGCGCTGGGCAAACGGCTCGCGCGCACGCTTGATCCCTCGACCAAGATCGCCGTGATTCGCAGTTGGCTCACCCAGCTCCAGGAAATGCAGACCGCGTGTGGGATTGTCGGTATGCCGCCGCTGGGCGGGGTGCACGACATTCGCCAGGAAGTTCGCGCTTCCGCCTTTCCCACCCCGCTGGAGGCCGAAGCCCTGGCCCGCATTTCCGAAACGCTCGCCGCGACCGGCCCGCTGCGCCGATGGCTGGAAAGATTGTCGTCCCTCGCACCATCCATGGCCTCGCTGGCGGCGCGCGTAAGTGACTTCACTTCCATCGCTGCCGTCATCGATCAGGCCATCGACCCGCGCGGACAGGTGCGCGACTACGCCACGCCCAAGCTCGGCTCCATTCGCAATGCCATTGAATCCACCCGCAACCAGATCAAGATCACCTTCGATCGGGTGCTCCGCCATTCGTCCATTGCCAAAATGCTGCAATACACCGGCGCAACCTTCCACGAAGACCGCATGGTCCTTCCTTTGAAGGCGGAGTATCGCGGGCGCATTCCCGGCATTGTCCACCGCACCTCCGATTCCGGCTCCACCTTGTTTGTCGAACCATCCGAGTCGGTGGAGCTCAACAACTCCATCGTGCGCCTGCGCGACGAGGAAAGCAAAGAGATTACCCAGATCCTTCGCATGCTCACGCAGCACGTACACCTCAACGCGGAAGGCATTCAGGAAACCCTTCGTGCGGTTGGCGTGCTCGACCTCATCGCCGGCAAATGCCGATACGCCGAAGCCCGCGACGGCTACTGCCCTGAAATCAACGACGCCGGACGGCTGATCCTGTACAACGCGCGACACCCTGTACTCCTCGAACTCTTCGATCGCCAGGCGAAGGAAGGTCAACCAAAAAAGGATGTCATGCCCATCGACGTGCGCCTGGGCGACGACTTCGACATTCTCATTATCACCGGCCCCAACACCGGTGGAAAAACCGTCACTTTGAAAACCGTCGGACTGTTCGCATTGATGACCCAGTGCGGAATGGCCATCCCCGCCGGCAAGGGTTCCGTTATGCCGGTCTACGACAACATTCACATCGACATCGGTGACGAACAGAGTTTGCAGCAGTCGCTCAGCACCTTCAGCTCCCACCTCGCCACCCTGCTGCACATTCTGCAACACAGCACCCCGCGTTCACTGGTGCTGATCGATGAACTGGGCGCCGGTACCGACCCCGACGAGGGAGCCGCCATGGGTCGCGCGGTGCTCGACGAACTGCTGCACCTGGGCGCCAAGGCAATCGTGACCACCCACTTATCCTCACTCAAAGCCGTCGCCTTCAGTACACCGCGCGTGGACAACGCGGCGGTGGAATTCGATGTGGAAACCCTGAAACCAACGTATCGATTGAAACTCGGCGAGCCGGGCAACAGCAACGCGCTCATCATCGCCAAGCGACTGGGCATGCCCGCCCGGATCGTCAAACGCGCCCGACAGTACTTCGATGAGCGAACCCAGGAATTAAGCAAGGCGATTGCCGGTACCGTACAACTGCGCCGCGAGGCCGAGGAGGCACGCAAATCCGCGTACGAAGCCGAGCAGCAGGCGACCAAACAGCGCACCAAATTTGAGGAGCAACGCGTCGAACTGGAGCGCTCGCAGCAGCAATTCGATCGCTGGGCGGAATGGATCAACAAGGTGCAGCCCGGCGATGAGGTATTCGTCAGGCCGCTCAATCGCATCGCGAAAGTGGTGCGGTTGCAACTGCACCGCCAGCTCGCCCTTGTTTCGGCACGCGGCATGGACCTGGAAGTGGCCCTGCGTGACTTGGACGTTCCGCCACCGGACGCATAGACTCACCGGAGTGCGTTCGTGCATGGGGTCTTAGTCATGCCGGAAGCCCAATGTACCGATAAAAATGCACCAGAGTGCGCGGGCGGTCCGCGCCGAACTGCGATGAAACCGAACCGATATGTCACTGCCTCCCAAACGACCGTTTCGCCACTCTAAGGACCGCGTCGCCGCATGGCTGCTGGCGTGCCTCTTGCTCGGATGCGCCGCGACCGCTTCCGCCCATGAAACCGATCAGTATTCGCTTCCCATGGGTCGTGAATTCGCCGACCTGCGGTTTGAAATATCCGACTACATGCGAAACGTTCTGCAACGCGGGATCGATCGACTCAACGCCCGCATTCGCACGTCACTCGACGACGAAAGCCATCCGACTTCGGCCACGGCGCGAAACTACGCTCCGGAGAATGTCGCCGCGGCCGTCTTCTCCGAGTTCCCCATCGTCGTTCACATGGTCGAGCAATTCAACCTGACTGTACTCGATTCCGCTTTGCAGCGCCGCTACCCCGGCCTGGTCACCGGCTATTTTCCCACGACGTGGATTTATTCCAACTGGCTTCTGATGCTCGATGTCACCAAGCTGGCACGTCTCGGTCGGTCCGCGACTTTCCAGATCGATGGCGTCCTTCTTGGCACCGACAAGATCGTGCACTTCGCGCACATGGGCTACATGTACCACGGTGCTTACATCAGCGCTTTGAAAAGAGGCGAAACCGAAGCCCAGGCCGTCCAGGCGGCCATCGAACTGGGAACCGGCAGCAACCCGATCTTTTCCGAGCGCACGATGCTCGGCGAACTGTCCACCGGCGTTTACTCCAATGCCGATCTCATATCCGACTACATGGGCCTGCGCTTTTATCGCAATCTCACCAGCGAAATCAGTTTGAAAGGACAGATGCGTCCGCCGCTGCTCACCCGCGACGGACCCTATTGGCGCCTCAACGATCACGTCCGTGGACGCACCGATTTCTTTGTCGACTTCGTCAGTCCCCACTGGAATGAAGCCTACAACCCCAGCGTGTACGTCTCGTGGATGCGTGGCATTGTCCGTGATGCTCTCGAGCGCCGCTGCGGCGATGTACTCCTCTGGTACACGCGCCTCGATGGCACGCCGCGCACACGTGACGAATTTCAGGCCATTCATGAAGACATGCGCAGCTACTATGGTGAACAGTATGGGGCGGAAGGCGACTTCGCCGAAATGGTGACCGTTGCAAATACCTGCTTCTCCGCTCCGCACACCGGCCAGGCACTCGGCCCCCAGTCGACGTCTCGCAGTGCCTCGCACCCCGGACTGCCGGAAAGCATTCGCCTCGGCGATGCTGGCGCGGTATCGCAGGCCTTGCAGGCCGGAGCCGATGTCAACGCCGCGGACCTCGACGGCCTGCGTCCGTTGCACATCGCTGCACGCATCGGTCAGGGAGACATCGTCCGATTGCTCTTGGGCCGCGGAGCCAACGTGAATGTCACCAGCGCCAACGGACTTTCGCCGCTGCACTTCGCCGCACGCGAAGGGCGCAGTGACATCGTTCAAATGTTCGTTCAAGCCGGAGCCAGGGTCGGTGCCACCGATGCCTTTGGACGCGTGCCCTTGCACGACGCCGCGGAACGTGGTGACACGTCGTCGGCATCCATTCTTCTCGCCGCCGGCGCTATAATCAACACAACCGACGGATTCGGCACGACACCGCTGCACCTTGCGGCGCGGAGCGGCCAATCCGCCATGGTCGATCTTCTCATGCGGCGGGGTGCCAACGCATCGCTGGTCAGCCAGTTGGGACGCACACCCACCGACGAGGCCGTGTTGGCCGGACACCGCGGCATCGCCGAATTCGTGCGCTCCGCGTCACCCGCGCCCGGCAAGAACGACCTGGCACTGCGACCCCGACCCTAGCGAATCGAACCAGGATCATGAACCAGTCACGCACATCATTCTTCGTCGCTGGCCTGACCTTTAGTGCCCTTTCATTGGCACTGACGGGTTGTGCATCCCGCGCCCCCCTTGCCGCCTGGCAGGATGCCCTGAGTGCCTACATCGCCGACGAGGGACACGGCGACCCGATGGTCATCCGCAATCTCCCGGACCTGCGCTCACCGCATCGCTCCCGGCCGGGGCAGATCGTGTTCGGGGAGATTGACGCGGGCAATCGCGACGTGCAGGGCGTCTTCGTCGGACATCGACCTTCCGCCGGGGCCACATGGTTCTTCTTCGTCGTCGGCGTCATGCAGCACAAGACCGACGGATACACGCAGTTGGAGGATCTCCGTCTGGTCGCACTCACGCCGCAGGGCAAACAATTGGGTTGGCGGCTAAGTCAACGCGATCCCCGCCTTCCGGAAATGTATGCAACGTCGCGCACCACCACCGGACTGCTCCATCGCGGGCAGGTGCGCGGGGCCGCCTTTCCCCATGTGCAGGATTCCTATGAACTGACTGTAACCGGTCAGTACGCGCGGGTGCGCGAACGCCGGTCCGGGACAGGTTGGGAACTCAACCTCGCTGCGCCGCACCACGGCGCGGCGCTGGCCGCGGCGCACGATGGCGCCGACCGATAGACCTGTCGCCAAGAATCGGAGCCTTTTGCCTTGATTCGACCCCCTGCTGACGTGAGGCTGCTTTTGGTGGCGCTGGCGCTGGTGGTGGCGGCGCCCGGGGTGGTGAAAAGTGACCCCCGCAATTTGAGCGCGGACCTGCAAAATCTCAATGTTCGCCTTACAACTGAGCACTATTCGCTTGCAGGCACAGCCAACGACGCACGACTCAACGACTTCGCGGCCGCGCTCGAATTCATCCACGCCGAATACGCAACCGGTTTCGCCGAACTGTTCGCGAACCAGGAATTGGCGGAACAGAAGGCACCGCGCGATGCAGTGGACAGTGCCGGAAGTAAGGCAAAACGCTTTTCCGTGATCATCCTGGCCAAGGAAAATGAATACAAGGAATTCACGCAGGCCTACTTCGATCGGCGCGTGGAACACACGCGCGGATTGTTCGTCCCATCGGTGGACTTGCTGGTCATTCTGGATTTCGGCGACGCATCGGAAACGTACACCACGCTTTTTCACGAAGCATTTCACCAATTCCTGCATCGACACGTGCCCTACGCGCCGATGTGGGTGAACGAAGGACTTGCGACCTATTACGAAACTGCGCGTCCCACCGGCGGCGGATTGGCGTTTGATCGTAAGCGCGATGAGTTTTTTCAGGTAGTCAAAGAAGCCGCCGATGCGAAATTGCTTATCCCCTTCGACGTTCTGCTCGCCGCCGGCCAACGCGAGTTCTATGAACCGGTCATGATGCCGGCCCTGCGTTTTCCCCGTTCGGTTATTTATTACGCGCAGTCCTACACGCTGTGTGCGTACATTCTAAGCGAAAACGAAGGCCGAATGCTGCTGCGTCGATACCTGCAAGCGCTCGCCGCAGCAACCAGCGACCGCGACGCCGCGCGCATTACCGCTGAAACCTTTCCTGAAACTCTGCTCGACCCACTGGTCACCCCGTGGCTGCAGTACGTCAACAAGAACTAGGCCGCCGGCTTCAAATAACCCATAGAAAATCGGCCCACTTTTCGCTACGATGTCTCCTCCCAGGGGTTGCGATGCGGGCGCATGGCAATCACGGTATGGACTTTTTTCCGACTGCGGTGGAGGAGTAATTTTTATGTCTTTGTCTCGATCGTCGTGCCATCTGCGGTTTCTCCTGACTGTCTCCAGCTTGACACTCTCCGCATTACCAGCGGCGCGCGCCAGCGACCCCGTGCCGCCATCCACCCCAACGACCAGCGCGTCGCTAGCGGCATACCGCGAAACCGTAGAGCGCATCGTCCACGAATCCCTGCGCGGCAACGACGCCTGGCAGAAAATGGAAGAACTCTGCGACGGCATCGGTCACCGGCTCAGCGGATCGCCCCAATTGGAGAAAGCCATCGACTGGTCGCTGGAGACCATGCGCAAGGACGGACTCGTCAATGTGCGCCGTGAAAAGGTGATGGTTCCACACTGGGTGCGCGGCGAAGAATCGGCCGCCATGGTCGATCCACATACTACCCCGCTGTGCATGCTCGGACTCGGCGGTTCGGTCGGCACGCCGCCCACCGGCGTCACCGCGCCTGTCCTGGTTGTGTCCGGCGCCGAAGAACTCGAAACACTCGGAGAAAAAGCCAAGGGGCGCATCGTCCTGTTCAATAATCCCATGCCGCAATACGACCCGGAAAAAGGATCGGGCTATGGAACGGCCGTCAAGTATCGCCATAAAGGCGCGCAGCTTGCGGCCAAGCAAGGCGCGGTCGCGTGTCTCGTGCGTTCGGTGACAGCAAAGAGTCTCCGCACCCCCCACACCGGATCGACCAGCTACGGCGACAGCGAAATCAAGATCCCCGCGGCCGCGCTTTGTACGGAAGACGCCGAGATGATCGCGCGCATGCAGCGCCGCGGCATCACGCCGATCGTCAACTTGAAGATGGGTGCGCAAACTTTTCCGGATGCGGAATCCGCAAACGCCATTGGCGAACTGCGCGGCCGCGAGAAACCAGAGGAGATCGTTGTTCTCAGCGGCCACTTGGACGCATGGGACGTTGGCCACGGTGCCCATGACGACGCGGGCGGCTGCGTGATCGCGATGGAAGCGCTCAATGTCCTGAAGAAGCTCAATCTCACGCCGCGGCGCACCATACGCGTGGTGCTCTGGACCAATGAAGAGAACGGCCTGCGTGGCGCCAAGCAGTATGTCATCGACCACGCAGATGAAATGAAAAAACACGTCTTCGCCATCGAATCCGACGGCGGCATTTACGCACCGCAGGGTTTTTCGCTCGAATGCTCCGACGCGGACAAGGCCACACGGTCACTCGCACGGATGAACGAACTCATGGGGCTTATTCCGACGCTCGGCCCGCTCCGGACGATCGCCGGCGGCAGCGGTGCGGACGTCGGCGAAATGAAACCGTTCGGTGTGGTGTTGATGGGCCACGACGTGGACGGCGCGACTTACTTTGACATACACCACACGCCCGCCGACACGCTGGACAAGGTCAGCCCGCAGCATCTGTCGCAAAATGTCGCGCTGCTGGCAGCGACGGCCTACGTGCTGGCGGAGATGGAATTGCCGTAAAGACTTTGAGAGTTTCATCGACTCCCAATCATATTTGCCAGACAGGAATTATCGCTTAGTCTCAGCAGTTCCAATTAGGACGGAAAGCAATCGGCTACTTGGTGAAACGGGAGACCCTGAACGATGAGCACCACCTTCGACATTTCCAAGACGTCGGCCTATCAGCAGAAATTGATGGGACTTCTCGGCAACCGCGAACCCTTCGACGTACTCGGCTCTACCCCCGAGGTGCTGGCCAGAATCATTGCTGAAAACTCCCCGAAGGTCCTGCGCACGCGCCCCTACGAAGGGAAGTGGACGCCCAATGAAATCATCGGCCACCTCGCCGACGCCGACTGGGTACTAGGCTTCCGCTCGCGCATGATCCTCTGCGAAGATAATCCGGTGCTCATGCCGATGGACCAGGACCTGTGGGTCGCGGGGCAGAAGTACAACGAACGCGAGCCCAAGGAGAATCTCGAAACTTTCCAATCACTGCGCCGCGCGAACCTCGCGTTGTGGAAGCGGCTGACCCCAACCGAGCTCGCGCGCACCGGCCAGCATGCCGAGCGCGGCCCGGAATCGCTCGGCTTGCTCGTCCGCATGTACGCCGGACACGATCTGTCGCACATCGACCAGATCACGCGCTATCTGGCGGCGATCAAAGGCGCGTGACCAGCCTGACCGCGTGACAACTTGACTGTTTATCGTTCCAGCAATTCACCCATCGCCTTGACCAGCACGGTCCAGCCTTCGTTGGTGCCGTCGCGCATGGCCGGGCTCATGATGCCTTCATGCACCAAGGTCAGTTCGGTGCCACCGGGCACCTCGCGCAGATCGATGGTAACCCGGTGATTCGTAACCGGCGGTGTATGATTGACGCCCCAGGTGAACACGATTCGCGAGGGACGCACCAGTTCCAGAAACTCACCGGCCATCACCCATTCAAAATCCGGATCAACGTTGAACTCTTCACTGCACGTGCCGACTTGGACCATGCGGTATTTCCCGCCGACGCGGGCGTCGATGTCGCACGCCGACAGCCCCCGGCCGTTGACCCACCACTGGCGGCGAAGGTCCGGATTGACCCACGCTTCGAAAACCCGCTCGCGCGAAGCGCGGATGATGCGTGAAACACGAAGGGTGAACAACCGATCAGATTGTGTGGTAGTCATTTCTTTTCCTTTCGCCTAGTGGTCGGACTTTTCTCTTTAACGATTTCCGTCGGTTCCGCGGACTCGAGAAATTCGGCGAGGGCGTCGAGCTGCTGCTCCCAGAAACGGCGGTAATGCGCAATCCACTCGCCCGCTTCGCGCAGAGGGTGCGGTTTCAAATTGCACCGCCGCACGCGCCCTTCGCGCTGCTGCCCCAGCAGGCCCGCCCGCTCCAGCACACGCAAATGCTTACTGATGGCCGGCAGCGAAACCGCAAACGGCTCGGCCAGTTCACACACCGCCGCGGAACCGCGGGAAAGTCGATGCAGGATCGCGCGGCGCGTGGGGTCCGAGAGGGCGGCAAACGTGGAATCGAGCCTGGAATCATATTTAACCATATGGTTAAATTATGGCGTATGAGCAGCGGATTGTCAAGCGTAATCCCTTTGGGAAGCGAAAAGTTTATAGGGCAGTTGAATGGGAACCGCAGCAGCGACGCAGCCCGAGCGACCCGACCGTCAGCAGCGTGAGCGCCAACGTCGTCAAACCCCATGTCGACACGGCAGGAACCTCCGGGCCAAGAAGAAACTGCTGTCGGAAGAATTCGACAATCAGCGCATCCTCGCTCGGTGGCATGCCGTGTCCGGCGCCCGCAACCATGTCATAGGTATGTGGCACCCCGGCGGCCGCGAGCGCATTGGCCAATTTCGTGCTCTGCGCCTTGGGCACCGTCGTGTCATCCGTTCCGTGCGCGATGTAGAAAATCGGATCATCGGGCGAAACATGGGTAATCGGATTGGCGAGCGTTACCAGCGCCATCTTCGCCGGAAACGGTGGACTCGGATTGCTTTGATTCGCACGCAACACGCCAATGCCCTGGCCCGGTTGATCGAATCCGATCAAATGCGATTCCGGAGAGGTGGCCGCATCATGGTTGAGTGTACTTCCGGGCGGAGTCGTCACATCCAGATTGATGTTGAGCAAATCGGTTGGACCAAAGTAATCGGCCACGGCCTGCACGCGGCTGGAGAAAGTGAGATTTCCGCCTATTTCACCTTCCGCGGCGGCAACATCTCCAGAAGTGCCCAGCAGTGCCACCAAGTGTCCCCCGGCGGACGATCCCCAAACTCCCATGCGGGTCGGGTCCAGGTTGTACGTCGCAGCATTCGCGCGAATCGCCCGGATCGCGCCTTTGCAGTCGTGAATCTGCGCCGGGAAATCCGCATCCGATGAGAGTCGATAGTTTAGGCCGATAACCGCAAACCCGAGCGGAAGCAGTGCCGCCGCGCGCGGTGCGGCCGTTGATTTGTCACCGCTTTGCCAGCCGCCGCCGTGAATCCAAATGATCACCGGAAACGGACCCGTTCCCGTATCGGGCAAATAAATATCCAGCACCTGGCGCGAATGCGCCTGTCCATAGTGAATATTGGAGAAATCGGGAGTCGGTTGCGCTGCAGCACGTTGAAGATTGAAATTCGTGGCCACCACCAAGGCGGCACATATCAATACGATTCGATTCATGATCTGCCTCCCCCCAATGACGCACAGTCAGCCTGATGCGGGCCAAGGCCTTTACGTCGGCCAAACGCAATAGGCAAAGTATTATTGCCGCCCCTCGGCTTTAGCCAAGTGAGCGTCCCTTGCGGTCCGTCGCTAGCCGACCTCCGCCCGGCCGCCCTGACGTTGCACCAGCCATTGTCCCACCAGGACGGCGAGAACCGCGATCAGCGCACCGGCGAGGCCCACGCGCAGCCGTCGCCAGGCGTGCGTCCAGTCGGAAACCGGTCCGATATCGACCAACGACAGCACGGTGTCACCAAACGTGGCCCGGCGCTTTTCCTCCAGCGTTCGTTGATGCTGGCGCAGAATTTCCAGATCCGATCGTGCGAGACCGGCCTCGCGACCGGCATGCTCGGCGGTCAGGGACTCGCGCAGGAACTCGGCCGAAAGGCCGGCCTGGATGTTCAGCGACTCCTGCAGGGAAACCAACTCGGTCACCAGTTTGTCCGCGCGGGAGCGCAGATCGTCGACTTGTACACCCGCACGGACCAGCGCTTCGCGATACTCCTGGCGCGCCAGCTCCATGGCTTTGCGTTCGAGGCGCTCGTCGATGCCGCGTATCTGTTGCTGAGAGCGACGCCGCAGTCCGGTCGCGGAACGCAGCGCGGTATCAATCTGGAAATTGGATCGCGTCTCCAGCGCGGCGGCGACAGATTCAAAACGGTGATGCGCCGACTGCACCGCGTGAAACGCCTGAAGTAATTCAGATTGGCGAACATGATGGCGTGCGTCGTCGCCGCCGATCAGGTCGCTCTCGCGAACCTGGGCGCGCAGCTTCGTCAGTTGTTGACCGGAATCAAAGAGGAACTTGTTCAGCAGGAGCCGCACGCGCTCATGCATGTCAATAATCTCCCCCGCCATGGGGTCGGCCTCCATCTGACGCAGGGCTGCGAATTCGCGATGCCATGCCGCGGTAAGCTCCGTCACATTTCCGAACAGCTGCTGTGCCACGGCGGTGAAGTCATCATCCGTTCGCTCCGCGTTCGGCTGGCTGGGATCATTTGCCTCGTTGCCCGTCCGACCGATGGCCGCAAGCAGTGCCTTGGTTTCGGTGTTCAGAGTTTCAAGCGGAACCGTGGATTCTTTCCAGGCATTCAGCAGATGCAGCTTCAGTTCCGTCAGCTTGACGTGCAGCTCCTTCAAATCCTGCTGCAGTGTGAGGTCCGCGGCGAGCGCTTTTTGGCGCTCGTCAGCCGGAACCAGGCCGTGCGCCGGCTCGCCTGCGGCCTGCAATTGTGACAACGCGGCGGCAGCGGCTAACACCTGTCCGCGCATGCTTTCGAAGTCCGCCCGCGCCGAGGTCCAGCGTGCGGTGAGAGATTCGTAATCGGCGGAGGGAGTGCGTCCGTCTTTTTCCAGAACCCGCGCGGCCACCTGCGCCTCCGCGGATTCCATGCGCTGCTGCAATTGACCGGCATAGCTGGTCAGCAGGATTTCCGTCTCCGATTGCGTCGTGCGCAGCGCGTCCGACTCTTTCCGGATGTCTTCGACGAACCCGCGCGCGATATCGCGCGCCACTTCCAATCCGCGCCGACCATCCGCGGAACTGACCTGTAGTGCAAGGTAATCCGGATGCGGTGTTTCCACGGACCAGCGAATGGCCGCTTTCAACTCGGGCATGCCATCCAGATGTCGCCACGCAAAGTCCAGCAGGCAGCGGCGATAAACTTCGGCACGCATCGCCGCTTGCGGACCTTGTATGTGCAGCGTCGCGCGCGTGGCATGTTCCGATGGCGCAAGAAACGCGGGAAGCGTACCCGCGAGCGCCGCCAGCAGGAGCCACCCGTTACGCACGCGCGGCAAACGGGGTCGTAAGGACTGCGGCTTCGATGTCGCAATCTGCTGACGGGCTGCCGCCAGCGCATCAACGGCGGAGCCGCCCGAAGTACCGTGGCCGCCGTTGACCGCGTCACTACGACCGGTATGACGGGTCGGTGGTCTGCTCATGGGCGGTGTAGCGCCGGTTTCCGGGGACAAAGTTTCAGCCTCGCATCAGCGCGTCGATCGTTGACCGATCCGCGTCGCTCAGGCTCCATCCCGCGCCGCCCGCATTTTCCAGAACCTGGGAGGGACGCTTCGCGCCGACGATCGGCGCGGTCACTCCCGGAAACCCCAACGTCCAGTTGATCACCACTTGCGCCACGGTCTTGCCGCACCGCTCCGCGATCGGCCGCAGTTGTTCGACAACGGAAAGGTTGCGCCGAAAACGCTCCCCCATGAATTCGGGATCGCGACCGCGCACATCGGCAAAATTCATCCCCGTCGCAAACTTCCCGGTAAGCAGTCCCTTCGCCAACGGGCTGTACGGAAGCACCCCGATGCGGTGCTCGCGACAATAGGGGATCAGTTCGTCCGCCGCATGCGGCGTCACCAGCGAAAAACCGGGCTGTAGCGAATGCACCACTCCACACGCCCGCGCGGCCGCAATCTCTTCGCAGCCGAAGTTGGACAGCCCGATCGCCGTGATTTTGCCTTGCTCGCGCAACGTAGCCAGCGCGCCCATCGTTTCCTCGATCGGCGTCTCCGGGTCCGGCCAGTGGCACTGATACAAATCGATGTAATCGGTTTGCAGCCGCCGCAGGCTGGCCTCGCACTCACGCAGAATGGACTTGCGCGTCAAACATCGCGCGGGCGGCTCACTGCTCGACTTGGGAAACGTGAGACCGCACTTGGTGGCCAGGACCACTTCTTCGCGCCGACCACGCATGGCCTTCCCGACAATTTCCTCGCTGTGCCCCAGACCATAAATCGGCGCGGTGTCGATCAGATTGATGCCGCAATCGATCGCCTGATGAATCGCTTCAATGGACTCCCGGTCGTCGACATGCCCCCACGTCTCCACCGTCGCGCCCATCGCCCACGTACCCAGGGCGATGACCGACACTTCCAAACCGGATTCACCCAATGGCCTTCGCTGCATGGTCGAATGACTTTCCGTCCCACCCCATCACCAGGTCGGGACCGCGCTCGTTTCGTTTCGCCATAGTATTCCAAATGGACCCGGATAGGCAAGAAATTCACAGGCTGACGCGGTGAATTCACTTGGCATGATCGCGACCACAAGGATGGTTTACAGGCCTATGCCGAGCGGTTACACCACTTCTCGTGTGCTCCCACGGCTATGGCACAAGGGAAGATTGGATGTCCCGAATCGACTTTTCCAATTCAACGGCACTTTCAACCGACCGGATAGCCGGGATCATCACCCTGGGCACGCAGGGTTGGGCGATCGGCAGTGTGACGGTCCGCGTGCGCTATGGTCGGGGAGCGGATTTTTCCGGGGCGTGCCATTACGCGACCCAGCGCATCTACATCAACATCGGCCGGCACGTCCAATATCCCTACCGCATGAACACGCACATCGCGCGCACGCGGACGGTGGGACGACGGTGGTACCGACCGCTGTACAGCTTGGAACTTACGTCCGCCTACGATCTGGTGGCGTTCATTTTCATGCACGAGCTTTACCACCTGCTGGTCAAACGCGCCGGCCGCAA
>CAZKIN010000008.1:0-5951 GCA_964552515.1 uncultured Phycisphaeraceae bacterium | reverse complement strand
GCCCCTTCCGGTCGCCCCGCCATTCGCCGTGCGACCAGGAACCGGTGAACCGAAGCGGCCGCAGTTTGCGCCGGTCGAACAATTGCTGCTGTTTGCGATATGATGGGGCGCGTGATTGCGCTGTCGGGCTCGCCGGCCATGGTGCTGTAGTCGCATCGGTGGCCGCCCGGACGATTTAATGGAAAGTGTCCGATTTATGTCACATACGTTTGAAACATTTCCGAACCCGCACCCGCAGCGCGATTACCTCATCGCGCACATCGCCCACGAGTTCACCAGCCTCTGCCCCATGACCGGCCAGCCGGACTTCGCGCGCATCCGTATTCGCTATGTGGCCGGCACGACCTGCGTCGAACTCAAGAGCCTCAAATTGTACTTGCAGTCATTCCGCAACCGCGGCATTTTCTATGAAGACGTGACCAACGTCATGCTCAATGACCTGGTGGCCGCCACGCATCCGAAATGGATGGAAATAACCACCCGCTGGTCTACCCGCGGCGGCATCCACAGCGTGATCACGGCGGAACATGGTGTTCAGATGGGAAATTAACTTGGAAGTGTCCCCGGTGTCACATTGGCCTGGCCTGCCGAGGTTCCAAATCGGACCGCAGATTGACCACACCATTCATCCGGGCGCCACGCGCAGTAGTGCACGAAACCCGGCTTGCTCAAAGTGACGATCTGTAGTCAAAGCGGCTGTAATGCCCGCGCGGTACATGACCGCAAAAGATATGCAGTCCGTAAGGCTCCACGCCTTGTCTTGATGCTTTTCAAAAGCCTCAAGGCCTTCATCCATCAATTGCTTCGATGCCGAAAGGATTTTCACGTCGGGATTCGAACGCACAACCGCAAGTCCTTGCAACCCCCGTCGCCGCAGCACCGGATGTGAGAATGCGTCCATGAACTCCAAAAGCACATAATCTGTAGTTACCAGTTCTTCGGCAGACCGGCGCGCCCAAGCCATAGCCTGACCATGAAACTGATCCGTCGTACGTAATAGCGCGATGAAAAACGACGTATCGATGAAAACCGCACTCATTTCCGGGGCGTCCCCTTTACGTAATGTTCATGCTGCTCAGCGTAGTCGGCAGGCAGGTCGTCGGGGCCTGCGAGTTGTGCAAGTTCCGCGAAGACGCCACCAATCTTTGCTTCAAAATAAATGCGTACCGGCGTGTCGACAGGGATGTCCTTTGGAATGGGATCATCCAGCACGATCCTCTGGCCATCGAAATGCCCATTGAGAATAGTCATGTCTTCGGCCCCCTGATCTTATTTCGCGGATAACTAAGCCAAGCGCCGCTCAATAATTATAATACGCCTGGTAATGATCCCGGATCGCCACATCCACGTTGAAGATCGACGCGATCAGCGCCGCGCGCATCCACATGCCGTTCCGCACCTGCGCCCAGTACTTCGCCTGTGGAAGCGTATCCAGCTTCTCATCCAGTTCATTGCGCCGCGGCAGTGGGTGCATGATGCACAAATTCGGCTTGAACTTCCCGGCCATGTCATAGCTGAGGCTGTAACGATAATAATCAATCTTCTTCGACTCGCCCGCCACGTCATGCTCATCCTGCAAGCGCGTCATGTACACCGCGTCACACTCGGTAATGCGCGACGGCAGATCGTCCGCCATTTCAAATTCCGTGTGATGCCGCTGCATGTACTCCACAATGTCATCACCGATGCGCAGTTCCGGCGGTGAAACAAAGAGCAACCGCACCCCGGGATAACGACACAACAGGTAAGTCAGCGACCGCACGGTTCGCCCCCGCTTCAGATCTCCGACAAACGCCACCGTCTTGCCCGCGAACAAGTTGCCGCGATAGCGATGCTCCACCTTCGTATTGCCCGGATCTGCGAAGCTGCGCATGAGTGTGTAAATATCCAGCATCGCCTGCGTCGGATGCTGATCCTTGCCCGAACCGGCATTCAGCAGCGGAATCGGCCGCGGCATCACATTCAGCATGTGCGCCACGTGCTCCGCGAATCCCTCGCGCGGATGGCGCATGATGATCATGTCGAAGTACTGGCTGAGCGTCCGGATGGTGTCATCTTCTGATTCGCCCTTGACCTCCGACGACGTGCTGCGGTCGCGCACTTCGTTGTACGGAATGCCCAGTATCTGGCACGCCGCCGTGAACGACAGGAACGTACGCGTCGACGGCTGAATGAAGTACAGCATGGCTCGCTTGTGGCTGAGCAGCGTGATCAAAAACTGCGTACCCTGCCGCGACGCACTGATCGTGCGAATCATGTCCGCCAGTTGGCAAAGCTGCTCCACCGCACTGCGCTCAAACTGTTGCGCCAGTACCACGTGGAAAAACTGGTCATTCCGGTTCAGCGCCGCGACACGATGCGCAGTGTCATTGGGAATCGGCGAGGGTGTCGCCGGCGATGGATTCGCACCCGATTTCGTGGGCGCAGCATTCTCGGTCGGAGCTTGTTCCGTGACGGGCATGGCTTCTTCCTTAATTTGCACTGGGGATGCGCTACGGGCTTAAACCACAAGCTTCGGCTTGCGCGCTCGCCGCAATGCCCATGCCCGCTTTTCTGGGGTGGAACACTGGACGCGTCGCTCTAGCGTGTATCCTTAAAGCCCTTTGATAGCACAGCCGGGGTCGTGCTGTCAACGGGAGCGGGCGATTTCGGCTGAACTTCGCCATTCGGCGGTAAGACGTTGCGTTTCGCTGCAACCTTGGCGTCATGGACCTCACCCAGGGATTCTTCCGACGGAAGCGGCGCTGCCACAGTGCTTTCGCTATTCCATTCGATATTCAGATCGGCGTCGTCCAGCCTCCGTACCGGGCCCTTCCAGCCCTGAATCTTCTCAAACGGCGACCGCGCTTTCATCTGCCACTCTGACAGACGCTCACTGACCCCCGTTTCATCCAAGGTGGGAACCCGAACCCACGGCCGACCATCATTTACCACCGCCGGCTTAGCGGTAGCCGCATCGCCCGATAAGTCGAACTGCTGATAGGCAAAGTATCCGCCGACAGTCACAACCAATAGCAATGCGGCCGCAATCGCCTGCCACGGCTCCATACTCCGCTTCGCCCGGCCAAACCGACCCGGCCTGGGATTCGCTAAACGATGGAACATCCGCGCGCGCCAACTCACTCTGGCCTCGCGATGCATTTCATTGACTGCGCTTTCCTCGACGGGATGAGCGTCACGCACCACTTCCAATCCGCGACTCAAGATGCTTTGCACTTGCGACTCGGACAGCGCTCCCTTCGCCGCACCATGGAGTGCGGCATCAACTCCCCGCACGCGCTCGGCCATCTCCCGACAGGGTTGGCAATGCGCCAGATGCGCGGTGGCGAAATGCGTCCGCCCTCCCGTACCATCCACGGCATCGGGATCATCATCCGCCAGCGAAAGCATGACCCATTGCCTCTTCGGACAGCCCTCGTCCGATGGTCCCTGGGGTTGCAGCTCCAACATCATCCTTCTCCCAATGTGCGGCCAGTCTTACACCACAACGTTTGACTCTGGCATCAATTCCGCCAGCCGCACCACCGCATGCCGCCGATAGACTCGCGCCGTCGCAGGATCTATGTCCAGCAATCGCCCAACTTCCCGGTAAGGCATCCGCCCCAGGTCCCGCAGAATCACTACCTCCCGCAAATGTGTCGGCAATTCCGCCAGCGCCGCCTGCAGCGCCGCACTTTCCCGGTCATCACGCTCTATTGCACCGTCCGGGCCGGGTTCCTCGCGCATCCGCTGCGCTGCAAAACTCGCAAAATGTCCGGCACGCCGGGTACGCGATCGCAGCATCTCAATGGCTGTGTTCGCCGCGGTACGATAAGCGTAAGCCCGCGCATGTTTCAATCTGGCAGGATCACGCAGCGCCGCCAGCTTGCAACACGTCTCCTGAAACGCATCCGACACATCCGCCTCGCGATGCAGGATTCGCCATAACAGGTTGATGATCCCTGGCCCGTCGGATTCGATCAGCTTCGTCAGCCAATTCGCGGCTGTACATTCCTGCGCTCCCTTGGGCGCATGAGGGGCAACGCCGTTCGTGTGCGCTGCACCATTGAGGGCGGGAGGTTTCGTCCTCACCACACCCCGAACGGCATCATCCTGCTTAATAGTAGACGCGCGTTCCGCTGAATCGTTAACCCCGATTTTTAGCACGGACTTGCTCACCCTGGCCATTGGAACCCCCATTCCACCCTATCCCCGCGACTATTCTACCACCCGGGGGACCGGTAACGTCAATTGAAAAATGAAGATTGGCTTCGTTTTATTGGTCCGACGGTTGTAGGAAGTACGAAGTTGGATACAAATGAGTTCAGAAACTGAGTTTTTCGGACGATGGTTGACCGAATTTTCCGGTCAGAGGAGTTCAAAATGCGTACCTTGATTATGGTGCTTCTGGTTGTCATGGGCCTGGACCTGATCGGATGTCGTTCCGGCCAGAGCGGACCTTCATCCTACGCCATGTCCATCGAGCGCCCCGCCCCGGACTTCGAACTCACCGCACTCGATGGTTCAACCGTCAAACTCAGCGTCTTGCGCGACAAATCCGTGCTTCTCGCTTTCTGGGGATTCGGCTGCGCCCCCTGCCGTGTCGAAGCGCCACACCTCAGCACGCTCGCCGAGAAATACGCCGACAAAGGGCTCGTCGTCCTTGGCATCAACGGCTGGGATGACCCGCGCGAAGTGGTCGCCGCCTATCAGGAAAAAAATAACTTCAAACACACCCTGCTCCTCAACGGCAGTGAAGTCGCGAAGGCTTACGGCATAGACCTCTACCCGAGTTGCATCTGGGTAAACAAGCAGGGCGTCATTACGGACATCCAATACGGCGCAACTAACGCAAAGAAACTCGAAACCAAGACCGAGAAACTGCTGCAGACCAAATAGAAACTGCAATGGCCCGGTGCAGTGGCCTTCCTGACCGTCGATAACCGATATCAACACTGGCAGCGCGGGTGCGTGCCAACGGTCAAAGGGTTCTACCTTGTCTACAACAACGATCTCTCCCCAGCAGGATCTCCTGCTGCGCCTCCTCCACCAGGGCCGGGTCTATGAATTCCTCCCTCGCGCCGAATCACACCTCCGGCAATGCTCCGACGACGAACAGATTCGCGTCCTCGCCGTTCGCGAGTACCTGAAACTTGGGCTGGTCGGACCGGCCCGCACCTTGCTGGAAACTAACGCCGTCGCCGATCACTCCGAACTCGGTGCCATCCGCCGCAATCTCCGGTCCGTCGCGACTGGCGCAACCCCCTGGACCAGCCAATCGCAAATCTTCAGCGACAATCTCGCGGCATTGCAAAACCGCCCCGGCAACACCCCAACCGCCGCACTCACCAACCAGCTTCGCACCGACTGGCAGCAACGTTCCCGTGACTTTGAACTCTACGTCGACTCCGGCCGCGTCACCCACGTCCGCATGCGCACGGCCAACTCCTGGAACTGGATTCCCTTCTTCGGTGACCACCGCGCCCTCGCCGCCGCCCACCCCCTCCCTGACGGCATCTCCTCTCAGTTCCCCGGTCCTTTCCTGTTCGAAGGCCTTGACCTCGGCTACTTCTTCCAACGCGTCTATCAATCCACGCTGCGCACCTTCCTGAATTTCGGTTGTGCCCTGTACGTCGTGGAGCCGGACCCTGCTCTGCTCGCTCTCGTTCTCAACCTGCACGACTGGCGCGAACTCCTCGCCGATGAGCGCGTCCAGTGGTTCGTCGGACCCGACGCCACGCGCCGACTGGCTCAGGCATGGCAAAATAATGTCAACCTTCCGACACCCACCCAGGCCTACTCCCTGAACAACTTTCGTCCAACCTGCTCACCCTCCGCCGTTGATGTCGCCCAGGCCGAAACCACCCGCCGCGACGACGCCCTCGAGCGCTCCTGCGCCGAACTCAACCGCGCTTACGCCGATCGCGACATCCGCCACTGGTCCGCGCGCCTCACCGCCGCCCTTGCCCCAA
>CAZKIN010000007.1:34718-36393 GCA_964552515.1 uncultured Phycisphaeraceae bacterium | reverse complement strand
GGAAAGGCACTTACGCTGCGCGGCGCCGGACGGAACCAAAGCATCATTGACGGCGAGGAAAATCGGCACATTATCACCATGCGATTGGGTGAAGGCAGCGGGAGCCGGGTGGAGGATTTGACGCTCCATCGTGCGCTGCTGGGTATTGAGCTGGATCGCGGCGCGAGTCCACGAATCAGCAGATGTCGCTTTAGTGAACAGGGCGCTGCCGTCATGGTCGCCTATCCCAATTCGCAGGCCGTCGTGCAGGACACTTCATTCCTGCGCTCCAAAGGGAACATTGCCGTTTACTGTTGGAATGACAGTGATGTGAGGTTTGATCGGTGCATTTTTGCCGAGCATTCCGGGCCCGCGATTTTTTTGTTCCAAAGCAGCCCGCAATTTGCAAATTGCCTTTTTACGCACAATTATGATTTTGATGTACCGGTCCTTTTTGCACGCGAAGCCGCCCCCGTCATGACTTTCTGTACGGTTGCCGAGAATTTCGGTTTTGAGAGCGGTATTTTTCTGAGAGAATCATCGCTGACACTGTCCAATTCAATAATCTGGAAACTCAACACCGAGGTTCCACTGCAGATCAGGCTGGTGGAGGAGTCGACTCTGAAGGTCAGTTATTCAATCCTGTTGCCCATTGCTGAATCAGTGTTCTGTGATGCTTCGAGTGTTGTGAAACTAGGTCCCGGTGTGCTGGCCGTGGACCCGCAGTTTGCTCCGCAAGTTCCACAGTCCGCTGACGTGGAAGACCAGTGGACGGGGTTGTTTCATCTATCAGGGAGCTCATTTGCTCTAAATACGGGAGACCCGGATGTTTCGTTATCGGCGAATGCCGTGGACTTGATAGGCTTCGCTCGAAACCAATTTGGTCGGGTTGACATGGGGGCTTTAGAGGCGTTCGCGGCAACCGATTGCAACCAGAACCATACGCCGGATAGTGAAGATGTCGTCGGTCTTACTGTTCCAGACTGCAACAACAACTTCATACCTGATGATTGTGACCTGTCGACTCAATGGTCGGCGGATTGCAACGACAATTTGATACCGGATGAATGTGAGATTGTCAGCGGCCAATCGACTGACTGTAACGCCAATGATTTGCCGGACGAATGTGAAGTCGATGGCGACAACGACGGTGTTATCGACGAATGCGATGAGTGTCCGGAAGATCCACGTAAGGACGAACCGCTACATTGCGGATGCGGCGTGACGGAAAAGGACAATGACGGAGATGGAGTTCCCAACTGCGTGGATCGTTGTGCAGCGTTCGACGATCTTCTTGACTGCAACGGGAATGGGCTAATTGATGGGTGCGAAATACTGGAATCGCCCGCGGTTGATGGGAATGCCAACGGCATTCCGGATGAATGCGAAGGTCCCACTGTCGTTGCTTTGGGAGGACGATACATAGAGATTATTCCGTTCCCGGCCGAGGATGCGGTGGCGCTGCGAATTGAAGGTGATCCGTTAAACGCTGGCACAATGTGTTTTCTTTCTTTTGTAACAGCTGATGGATCCCTGGGGCCGACTCCCGTTTATTTGACATCCATTCAATGGGGATCCGTAGAAGTTGTCGATGTCGCAATTCGTCCCGGAGCACAATACGCAGTGCGTTCAGTTCGAACTTCGAACGGAACCCAAGTGGTTTCGCTCCCGAAGTTTCTGCAAATGCCAAGGTGGG
>CAZKIN010000007.1:32573-34618 GCA_964552515.1 uncultured Phycisphaeraceae bacterium | reverse complement strand
ACTTGAATTGTTTGCCGATGCCCTGCGTCCCGACATAAAGTTCCGTGTTCATGCCCGCCGAGCGAAACTCCGCCGCCAGTTGTTGATATTCCGCGGTGAGGGACTTATCCAAGCGGGTTACCAGAACCGGGACAGTGGAAATCGGAACGTCGAGCTTTCCGAGTGCCCGCAACGCGGCAAGCAAACGATCGACGCCTATGGAAGCACCAGTGGCGTGCATTTTCTGGCCGGTGAAGCGTTCGACCAGCCCGTCGTACCGTCCGCCGCCAAAGACACTGCCAAATTGCTGGGTGGCTCCCTGCTCATCGGTAACAGGGAAAGTCAACACGCCTTCGAACACCGGACCGGTGTAGTACGCGAGCCCACGGACGATCGTCGGATCAAAACTTACCCGGTCGTTTCCGTAACCTGATGAGCTGAGGAATGCGTCCATCTCTCGAAGTTCCGCCACGCCCTGCATACCTTCGGTGCTGGAGTCCACAATGGCGGCAAGGCGGTCACAGACTTCGGATCGAGTGCCACTGCCGGTCGAAAGGTAATTCACTACCAGATCGATCTGCTCTGGCGAAAGCCCCACTCCGGTAATGAAAGCGCCGGAATCGTCTTTGCGTCCACGCCCCAGGAGCTGGCGCACTCCGTCTATTCCCACACGATCCAATTTATCTATGGTTCGCAATACTTGTAGTGATGAGTCCGACGCACCCGCAGCCCCTTGTGAAATTCGTTCGATTACGCCACTGAGGATTTTGCGATTATTGACCCGGACGGCGTATTGCCCAATACGGATTCCAAGTGCCTCTAACGTGTCACACATTACCATGCAGCATTCGGCATCGGCAAGCATGGACGCGGTGCCGACACTGTCAAAATCAAACTGCATGAACTCGCGGAAACGTCCCGGACCCGGTTTTTCCACGCGGTAGACCGGTCCAACCTGATACCTGCGGAAAGGAGTGGGTAATTCGCGATTCATGGCAACGAATCGCGATAACGGAGCCGTAAGATCGTATCGTAATGCGATCCATTCATCATCCTCATCGCGGAATGCGAAAATGCCGCCGTCCGGCTGGTCGGCTTCGGGAAGAAATTTTCCAAGGACGTCGACATATTCCAGGGTCGGCGTTTCCAATGGGATAAAGCCGTAGCGTTCGTAGACTTCCCGGATACGTCCGATCATCCGGTCGCGAGCGAGCAGATCCTGCGCGGTGAGGTCCCGGAACCCCTTGAGGCGGCGCGCGACAGTACGACGGGGTTTGGATGGTATGGAATCAGTCAATGGCAGCCCTCCTGGCGCATTTTCATCGCAGTGTAGGCATCATCAGCCGCTCGTCCAGCAAGGTGTGTAATTTATGCCGGAACTCCCCGTAAACTCGACACGCCCACACTCCGATGCGTTTGATAGCTCTTTCGATTCTTGGTCGTGATAAGGGGACCTATAACATGACGAGCAACCCACATGGGCACAAGAGTGTCAGCAACATGTCCGATTCGCAACGCGAAATCTCGGAGCTGGTTGAAATGGCTAAGGAAATCGGCCAAGCTGACTCATATGGCGGAAAGAGGAACAACACCAGATACAAGGTGGGTGAACGCCTGGATATTTGTACCGACCCGAATAACGCCGCTTCCGCTAACGTCGCAATCCTGCATAACATAAGTGATGATGGTGCGGCCATTTGGCTCAAGGTGGCAGCGGAGGCGGGAAAAATCATCTACGTCCGGCAGTTCTTACCCAACGGCGAGGCGACCTGGACCAAGTCGGTGGTGCGACATTGCACCCGCGGAATCAAGGGATTTCTAGTTGGCGTAACTTTCAAGCATGAATAGCCAAGCATTGCGACGCCGCCCTGATCAACGCGCAACGGCAAAAGCTACATGCCTCTCAATTTACTACGGCCCGAGACCGCGACTTTGCGGACGCGCTGATTACCAATCCAGTGGCATTGTCGATAGGTGCCGGCACTTTATGCAAGCACTCCTTCATTACCCTTCCCACCTTGAATTTTACAGTTCGTTTTGATGGTACTTGCACCTTGTCCATGGTC
>CAZKIN010000007.1:25386-32473 GCA_964552515.1 uncultured Phycisphaeraceae bacterium | reverse complement strand
TCCCACCTTGAATTTTACAGTTCGTTTTGATGGTACTTGCACCTTGTCCATGGTCTTGGGATTTTGGGCGCGTCTAGGAGCTCGGGTTCGACTTTCAAAAACACCAAAATCGCGAAATTCCAAGCGATTTCCATGGCTCAATTCTGTAATGATCGAATCCAAGAAGAGTTGTACGACCCTTTTGACCACTACTCGTTTGCATTGTTCCTGTTCGGCAATGCGGTCAATCAACTCCTTCTTCGTGATTGTGGCCATATCGAGTCCCTAATTTCGGATTGAATGGTCGTATCAAGACAAATGCGAAGCGAAAAATCCTCGCACTTTCGCACATTAACCGTTCTCAATAAAGAAGTTACCGCAATTGGCGGTCCATTGTCAACGGTCTTTTTAGCGATAGAGCGGCTTTATGGTACCGCAACGCAGTTTTGTAATCAAGCGTTCTTTTTTGAAGATGTGGTTTATCTATTAGTTGTGTGGCACAGTCGGTCGAGCACAACCGGCGGGGGCAAAAGGGCTTCGACGTTGCGTGGGAACATTTAGCGAACCAGTCGCCCCGTCCTTACGGAGTCAAAACGCCGGTAATACTGATCCTCCAAGTTACCCCATCGGTCTTGTCGGTCGGAGATCGTCTCGCGGTAATCTACCACCTCGAAGGGCTGGTACGCGTCAATCGTGGCCGGCCAATTTGTATCATAATCCTGCATAACGAACGTCCCTTGGGGTTCGGGGCTGAAGATGAGGTTCCGGTTCGGACCGTTGTCTACAGGGTTAGATGGCGGTGAAGTGGCTTCGCGCGGCGCACCGGACCGGCAGCCACAAGCTACAAGGCAAATCGCTATCGCAGATACGCCGAGAAAACGAACCATGCTCTTTCCCTCCCGCGTCCGAGCACGGGAAGTTCCTCCATAAAGAGCATTGGCAATGATAGACGCCGAATCAAGGGGGATTTGGAGTCCGAAAACTCAGAATGGAATTGCTTGCGCCCCAGCCAGTCAAGAGCCGAGTCCGTGCCTGTCGATGGCATTCTCGATGGCGCGGCGAATGCGATGATGTACTTCGTTCACTCGAGGAACCGAGTGCCAGATCAATGGCACTTCATTTGGGTGGTCCGTTGCAAAGGTTATTGACCCGATGTTCAACCATTTCTCGGCAGATGCAGTCTGAACATAGGTGTTGCGAATCTCCAAAAGCCCCCGGGATGAGACGCGGGGTGAACGCACACCATGCACGCTGAGGACGCGAAGATTGGTGAGGAGGTACCAGGTTGGCACCCAGCGTACTACCGCGATTCCCAGTCTGCTCAATCCAACAGCAACAACGATTTGCGCGCTTAATGCGGTTCCCAGGCCGCCGACGGAAAGATTTCCGACGATTAACAATGTCGCAAAAAAAACCGCCGCCACCAGCCAGGGACATGAATCCAGAAGCGGACGCCAGATGGAAGGTTTTACCCAAAGGAGAACGATCTCGCCGCCTTGGATGACACCACCGGGCACTTGCACCCAAGGCGCGGTCACCTCCTCCGCACGTGAAGGCGCGTCCGACATTGTAGCGGTGAGCTCCGCAGCATGCTGAACAAGTTGCGCGTGTTTATAGACCGTCAATGCCATCGAAAATTCGGCCTAGAGAGTTCCCGGCTTCCCATGGTTGCCTTGAATACAGTTATCGTATCATCGGCGGATTCAGCACAATAGTTGTGAACCTTGAGGAGACGGCAAGAATTACAAACCAAGACTGTAAGACATCTGTTGGAGGCTTCAAACAGGCCAAAGTCAAACATGAATTCTCATGAAATTGGTCATTCGTCGACGGCTGGGTCCGATTCGCGGGGTTGAAAAAGGACGATGCTCGCGGTAAATCCGTGTACGAAGCTCCTGCCCCCGATTGGGCCGAATTCGCCGCCGCAAAAAAAACCAGCAACCGGAACATCGCCCAGGCACTCGCGCAGCACGCCGATGTCGTGGCCGGGTTGAGGCCACATGTGAGTGCCGCGCCCGTTGCAACCAAAAAGCATGGCGCCGCGTACCTTGGAACCGCGATGCGGCGCCAGCATGGAGCGCAGGTCTTCATCGGCACTATCCGCGTCGCGGACATGAAACTGCACTGTCGCGCCGATTCGCGCATGTCCGGCGATGCTGATGGCCCCGCTGCGGCGATCGAAACCCAGAATGTTGTGGATCAGGAAATCGCCTCGGGCGAATGTTTCCTTCCGCTCGTCGATGACACGCCCCATGAAAAGCGATTGTCGTGCAAGCAGGTCGTCTGCGGGTGTAAGTGTAGAGATGACACTTTGCAGCTGCTTGAGTGGTTCTTTGCCGCCGAGTTGGAAAATGATGTTGCGTTCACCCTTGGTGATGACAAACGGGCGTCCAATCGGTCGGCATCCTTGTGATACAACGGTCTGTACATTCACATTTCCACTAAGCGAAATCCCAATAATGCCCTCGCGATGGATCTGTCCGTTCAGGATCAGCCGGTTTTGTTCGGGCTGATGTGCAGCGGACGCGATGCCTCCCACAACCGGTGCTTCGGGGTACCATTTGTTCATCTGATCTATGAACGTCGGGACCGCGATGCGAAAGGGGTCGGCAAATGCGACAATGGTCGGATTGCTTTCAGGTAGAATTCCCAGGATGCGTTCCCATTCCGCAAGTGAATCCGTAGCCTGCAACTTGGCCTGGCGAAGTTGAAAAGGCCGAATAGCCACGCCCGGCATCGACCCAACGAGCAACGACATGGACGGCATTCGCTCCAGTTCGCGATCGTCTCCGATGGTCCCTTCCGCCGTGCATCCGATCAGGACAGCCCCTGTGAAATGCCGCGTGAGACTTTCGACGATGGCCTCTAGCTCGTCTTCGAAATGCGCCGTCACAAAGAACATCACCAAATCCGCCATACCTGGTGTGAGTCGCTTTTCGACGGATGAAAGGACTTCGGAAAGGGCGTCGTTGGCGTTCGTAGCCGCGCTGATCGCTGAAGCGAAACGCATGATTGATGCACCTTCCCATGAGACTGCGCGGACTGTTCAAACCGCATGAATTCGCATAACTTGTAGTCGATTGACGTCGAAACGCCAACAGGATTTCCGGGATTTTTAAGCAGTGACCCAAGTAATCGAACAGCGGGAACAAACGCTTTGGCACATTCGTGTGTGGCCCCGCACCTCGGCATTGGATGGGCATGGTCGAGAGGTGCTCGCGGACGCCCATGAAATAGGACTCAAAAACATCGAAGGCGTACGATCCAGTCGCTTATATTTTTTTTCGGGTACTCTAGCCGAATCAGACATTTGTTTGCTGGGTGTGGAACTCCTGTGCGACCCGGTGGCCGAAGAGTTTTCGTTTGGCCGCGGGCTGGTGCAGCGTGACAGCAAGTTGCCGAGCATCGAGATTCACCTGCAGCCGGGAGTGATGAATCCGGTGGTTGCAAGCACCCTTGGTGCGGCGCGCCGTCTCTTGAGGCATCATGGTTCGTCCGGTGCGACGATGGAAGACGTTCGAACAGCGCGGCATTATGAAGTTCTAGGTGCGGGGTCCGTGGTCGAGTTGGAGCAGATTGCGTCGCGGTTATTGGCCAACAGTTGCATTGAGAATTTCTACATCCAAGGGTTGGGCCGTAAAGACAAGCTTCCTGAGACATTTCCCACGCCGCCAATCCGGCAGTTTGCGATTCGTCACGTAACGCTGCGCGGGCTGTCGGATGAGGCGTTGAACCGATTGTCACGATCGGGTCACCTTTTCCTGTCGCTGGAAGAAATGCAGGTCATTCAACGGCACTTTGACGCATTGAAACGTGATCCTACCGATTTGGAATTGGAGACGTTGGCCCAAACGTGGTCGGAGCATTGCGTACATAAGACTCTCAAGAGCGCAATCGATTATTCCGGTGATGGGTTCGGAACATCGGAGCCGGTTCGTGTTCGGATTTCCAATTTGCTGAAAGAGACCATTGCGGCCGCCACGTCCCAACTGAATCGCGATTGGTGTCTTTCGGTGTTCGAGGACAATGCGGGAATCATTGCGTTTGATGACGAATTCGGCATCGCATTCAAGGCGGAGACGCATAATCACCCTTCAGCGATTGAGCCTTACGGCGGATCGGCTACTGGGGTGGGGGGGTGCATTCGCGACATTATGGGGTGCGGCTTGGGGGCCAAGCCCATTGCGTCAACCGATGTCTTTTGTCTGGCACCGCCGGGTTTCGATGCGGCGCGTTTGCCAAAGGATGTGCTGCATCCGCGACGGGTGCTCAGGGGCGTGGTGAGCGGCGTGCGCGATTACGGCAATCGCATGGGCATACCAACGGTCAATGGTGCAATTTATTTTGATGAACGATACCTCGCCAACCCATTGGTTTTCTGCGGAAGCATTGGTCTCATTCCGCGCAATCGAATCAAGAAGGGAGCGCTGCCTGGTGATTTGATCGTTGTCGCCGGGGGACGAACAG
This sequence comes from uncultured Phycisphaeraceae bacterium, assembly GCA_964552515.1. Classification (GTDB taxonomy): domain Bacteria; phylum Planctomycetota; class Phycisphaerae; order UBA1845; family UBA1845; genus JACQXM01. Next base: position 28,027 of record CAZKIN010000007.1, on the reverse strand, counting down.
GGCGCGACGGTATTCATGGAGCGACGTTTTCTTCGGCGGAATTGACCGATACCCACGCGGATGAATTTTCCCACGCCGTACAGATCGGCAACGCCATCGAGGAGAAAAAAGTGCTGGATGCCATGCTCCTGGCGCGCGACCACGCCGACGGATGTCTTTATTCTTCGGTGACGGACTGCGGGGCCGGGGGGCTGAGCAGTGCGGTTGGCGAAATGGGCGCTACGCTTGGTGCGGTAGTCGATCTGGATAAAGTCCCCCTCAAGTACTCTGGTCTGCGTTATGACGAAATCTGGATTTCGGAAGCGCAGGAGCGCATGGTTTTCGCCGTGCCGCCCGACCGAATAGGCCGGATGCTCGAGGTGTTTGCGGCCGAAGAAGTGGAGGCAACCGTCATCGGGTCATTTACCGGCGACGGGAAACTGCTGGCACGGTTCCAAGGCAGGACGGTTGGCGAACTGGACATGCATTTTCTGCATGAGGGGCTGCCCAAGTCCGTGCGCACGGCACGCTGGACGAAAACCGAGTGGGACGGTCGGCCGCGAACGGCGCGAGGGCCAATGGGGAACCAACGCGAAGCGTCTAAGAACGCCGGCTTGGTTGATCGTTTACTGACAGAATTGCGCCACCCGAACGTCGCGTCCAAGGAATGGGTCATCAGGCAATATGATCATGAAGTGCAAGGACGTAGTGTGGTCAAGCCTTTGGTGGGACCGCTCTCCGGGCCTTCCGATGCGGCAGTTATTCGTCCACGGTACGATCAATCGAAGGGGATTGCTTTGGGTTGCGGGTTATGTCCGCACCTTGCAGATGATGATCCCTATACGATGGCGATTGCCGCGGTGGATGAAGCCCTGCGGAATGTCATTTGCGTTGGCGCTGATCCGAATCGCACGGCGATTTTGGATAATTTCTGCTGGCCCAAGGTGGATTCGGAACTGGCGATGGGGGCGCTGGTGCGGGCTTGTCGTGGTGCCAGTGACGCGGCATTGGCATACGGGCTGCCGTTTATTTCAGGGAAGGACTCTCTCAATAACGAATATTCCATGAATGAGGCGGAGGCAAGGCGCACCGGCCTGCCCTCTCGTATCGCGATCCCGCCAACGCTGTTGATCAGTGCGCTGGGAATTGTATCGAACGTGCGGCGATGCGTAACGATGGACCTGAAATTGGCAGGGAATATGCTAGTGCTCGCGTCTGCGCCGGTCGAAGCAACTGGGCTGGCGGAGGCGAAGGCACTACATGACAAGGTCGCAACACTTATTCAATCCGGTAAAGTTCGATCGGCTCATGATGTAAGTGACGGAGGCGTGGCAGTTACAGTGGCGGAGATGTGTATCGCCTCGGGGATGGGGGCGACGATGAATTCACCTTGTTTTACCTCGCTCGACGCCCTTTTCGCGGCACCCACGGCAACGTACGTTCTGGAAATGACGCGCAGCGATGCCGAGATGGCCGGACTTCAGGTCATCGGCGAAATTGGTGAACAGCCGTGGCTGCGATGGACGATCGGCCCACGGATGGAAGAGATTGCGGTGTCGGCCCTGGATTCGGCTTGGCGATCGCCTCTTGCGAACGGGGGAGGGTACTGAGCATGGGAAAGGTAAACGTCCTGGTCTTGCGCGCGGCCGGCATTAACTGTGATGAAGAAATCATGCACTGCTGGCGACTCGCCGGTGCTGTGCCACACCTTGTACACATCAATGAATTGGCGACGCATCCGGATCTTTTGGACGAGGCGGACATCGTGACAATTCCGGGCGGATTCAGTTTCGGTGACGACATTGCGGCGGGAACGATTCTCGGCCAGCGCATCCTGTCGAGCTTTGCTGCGAACTTGCGGACCTTGGTTGAGCGCGGCGGCGGAATTCTTGGCGTTTGCAATGGATTTCAAACGCTGGTTAAGGCTGGGCTTCTGCCGGGTGGAGCGCGCAGCCGTTCGCAACTTACGGTTACCTTCAACGATTCGGCCAGGTTTGAAGCGCGTTGGGTGCGAATGGAAGTATGCACGGATCGTTGTCCGTTCCTAACTCCAGGAGCAATCTTGGAACTGCCCGTGGAACACGCGGAGGGTCGTGTGGTTGTGGAAAGTGCTGGCGTGGCCCAAGAGTTGATGCGTGACGGGTTTGTCGCATTAAAATATGTGGACTTGGCGGGCCGGAGCGATGTGTATCCGGCAAATCCCAACGGGAGTGTTTTAGGCATTGCGGGGTTATGTGACGCTACCGGACGCATCTTCGGATTGATGCCACACCCGGATCGGCATTTCGATCATTGCCAGCACCCGCAATGGACGCGACGGACACCATCTGCTCCTCCCGATGGCCTGACGGTATTTCAGAATGCTGTTCGTTACTGGAGCAATGAACCAATACGGGCTTCCGAACCAGCCGCCGCCCTGAAATGACGTGGAGGACGAGAAATTGCCTGCTGTTCACGCTCCAGAACTGAATTCTCCTTTGGGATGGCTGAACACCGACAGGCCCCTTCTTTTTGGTGGTGAATTGCGCGGTCAGGTCGTGGTGTTGGATTTTTGGACCTATTGCTGCATCAACTGCATACACATCCTGCCGGACCTAGCGTGGCTCGAGGAGAAATATGCACATGAACCGGTCATGTTCATCGGCGTACACAGCGCAAAGTT